>JAXHUI010000041.1:0-19293 GCA_034189745.1 Pseudomonadota bacterium | reverse complement strand
CCTGCTGTCAGCGGTCAGAGAAGCCCCGCTTCCTTGTAGTATCTTACCGCACCCGGGTGCAGCGGCGCGGTCATCGCATCCTGCACCATCTCTTCCTTGGTCAGGTGCTCGAAGGCCGGATGTAACCTGCGGAAGGTGTTGAAGTTCTCGAACACCGCCTTGACCACCTGATAGACCACATCATCCGGCACTTGCGCGGAGCTGACGATCGTCGCAGCCACCCCAAAGGTCACCACATCATCGGGGTTGCCCTGATACATGCCGCCGGGAATGATCGCCTTGCGGTAGTAGCTGTTGTCGCCAATCAGCTTATCGATGGTCGGATCATTCACCTCCACCAGCCTGCTATCGCAGGTGGTGGTGGCTTCCTTGATTGCACCACTCGGGTGACCGACGACATAGACCATGGCATCGATCTTGTTGTCACACAGCGCACTGGCCTGTTCGGAGGCTTTCAGTTCCGCTGCCAGGGCGAAGTCCTTGTTGGTCCAGCCCTTGGCCTTCATGATCACCTCGATGGTGCCCCGTTGACCGGAGCCCGGATTGCCGATATTGACCCGCTTCCCCTTGAGATCGTTGAAGTTCTTGATACCGGAGTCGGCACGGGCGACGACCGTGAACGGCTCAGGATGGAGCGAGAACACGGAGCGCAGCTCCTTGTTTGGCCCCTGCTCCGCAAAGGCGTCGCTGCCGTTGTAGGCGTGAAACTGCCAGTCGGACTGGGCCACCCCCATATCCAGCTCCCCGGAGCGGATCATGTTCAGGTTGTAGATGGAGCCACCGGTACTTTCGACCGAACAGCGAATGCCGTGGTCGGCGTAGCCCCTGTTCACCAGCCGGCAGATTGCGCCGCCGGTGGGATAGTAGACCCCCGTCACCCCGCCGGTGCCGATGGTGATAAACTCCTCGGCACTGGCCGTTGCCGGTGTGGCCAGCGCCGCCGCCACTACACCCGCCGCCAGCGCGGCTGAGCTCAGTATGTTTTTCAACGCCATGTTCAACTCTCCTGTTTGCTCGAAACGTTGCCCCTCGCGCCCCCCCGTTGGGGTCAGGCTCAGAGCCTTCAGTATTGGCCAGCATTGCCTTGGCTTCAACCTGTAATACCGTTTTACTGCTCAAGCGGCAACATGAGCTCGCTCCGCCTCCCTGACGGGAGCGCGGTGGTTCGGTTATAGTGTCGACATACCCAAATCAGGGAGCGCCCATGTACAGTCTGCCAGATCTTGAACCCATACGTGATTTCGATGCCATTGCCGTGCTCACCAGCGGTGGGGATTCCCCCGGCATGAATCCGGCCGTTCGCGGGGTGGTGCGCGCCGCCTTGAACAGCGCTATGCAGGTGTATGGCGTTCAAAAGGGCTACAGCGGATTGGTCGCCGGCGATCTGCGCAAGATGACCTCCTCTTCGGTGCGCAATATCGTGCAGCGTGGTGGCACCATTTTGAAAAGTGACCGTTGCGAGGCGTTCAAGGACCCGGGAATACGCCAGAAGGCCGCGGCCAACCTGAAAGCCGCTGGCGTGGGTGCCTTGATCGTGATCGGCGGCGACGGCTCGCTCACGGGGGCCCACCTGCTGGCGGAAGAGAGCGATATCGTGGTGATTGGGCTGCCCGGCACCATCGACAACGACATCTTCGGCACCGAGGACACCATCGGCTTTGATACCGCCGTCAACACCGCTCTGGATGCCATCGACAAGATCCGCGACACCGCCTCATCCCATGAGCGTTACTTTCTGGTGGAGGTGATGGGCCGCAATTCCGGTTTTCTGGCCACCCATGTGGGCATCGCCGCCGGTGCCGAGATGGTGGTGGTACCGGAGTATCAGGTGGACACGCAGGAGCTCGGACGCCATCTGAGTGAAAATCGCAGAACGGGCAAAAGCTCCAGCGGTATTATCGTTGTCGCCGAAGGGCGTGAACCCGGCCTTACCTATCGACTGGCTCAGCAGTTGCAGCGGCAGGGCGAAGACCCAAGGGTGTGTATTCTCGGCCACATCCAGCGTGGCGGACAGCCAAGCGGACATGACCGGGTGCTGGCGTCAGAACTCGGCGCCATGGCCGTAAGCTACCTGTTGGCGGGCTATAACGACATCATGGTGGGGGTGGCTGAAGGTGCCATAGTGGATATCCCCCTCGATAGCGTGATCCGCTATCGCAAGGGGCTCGATCCCCAGCTGTTCCAACTGGCGCTGCTGCTGCACCGGTAACGGCTCAAACAAGGAACGGGTTGGACAACCGCTCTTGGCCAAAGGTCGACATCGGCCCGTGGCCGGGTATGAAGCGGATCCCATCGCCCAGCGGCAGCAGTTTCTCCTTTATCGAACGGATGAGGGCGGCGTGATCGCCGCGCGGAAAGTCTGTGCGGCCGATCGAGCCCTGAAACAGAACATCGCCCACCAGCGCCAGGGCCGATTCGGGATGGTAAAACACCATGTGGCCGGGGGTGTGGCCGGGACAGTGGATCACCTGCAGCTCAACCGCACCGAAATGGATCCTCTCCCCCTCCTGCAGCCAACGATCGGGCGTGAACGGTTCCACATCCGGCAGGCCGAACGCCTGGCTCTGTCTGGACAACCCCTCGATCCAGAAATGATCCTCGCGACCGGGCCCTTCAATGGTCAGGTTCAGCTTGCGCGATAGCGCCTTCGTGCCGCCGGCATGGTCGATATGACCGTGGGTGAGCAGAATTTTTTCCGCCACCACCCCCTCCTCGGCGATGGCGGCCTCGATTCGGGACAGATCCCCACCGGGATCGACCACCGCTGCCTTGCCGGTCTGCTCGCACCAGAGCAGGGTGCAGTTCTGTTGCAGTGGTGTCACTGGAATGATGCGATAGCTCATGCCAGCGCGCGTGGATTCAGCCTGTTGCTCCATCTGGCGTTTTCCTCCCTCTCGAATCAGGCGTGAAAGCGATCGATCTGCTGCTGCAGAGTGCGCGACAACTGCTGCAGCTGTTCGCCATTGGCCGCCACGGTGTTCGCGGCCGCCACGGTACTTTCGGAGGCCTGGGTGATACGCAACAGGTTGGCGTTCATCTCTTCCGACACCTGGCTCTGCTCTTCGGCCGCGGCCGCCACCTGCACCCCCATATCCCGAATGCGCGCCATCTGCTCCACTATGCGGATCAGCTCCTTGCCCGTATGTTGGGCCGTTGCGACGCTCGCCTCCGCACGCTCTTTGGCGCGCCCCATCACCTCAACGGCGCGCTGGGCGGCGGCCCGTAAGCGATCGTTCATGGTGTGGATCTCTTCGGTGGAACCCTGGGTGCGCTGTGCCAGCTGGCGGATCTCGTCCGCCACCACGGCAAAGCCCCGGCCTGATTCTCCCGCCCGTGCCGCCTCGATCGCCGCGTTGAGCGCCAGCAGGTTGGTCTGCTCGGAAATGGCTTCTATCTGCCCCAGCACCTGGCCGACCTGCACCATGTCGTCATCGAGGGCTTGAATCACATCGGCTGCCTCATCGATCTCACGCGCCAGCGCCTGAATGCGCTCGACGGTGTTTTCGACATCGTGGTTGCCCTGATCGGCCTCATGATCGACATTTTCTATCGCGGAGGCGGTCTCACCGGCGCTGCGGGCCACCTCATGTACGCTGGCCGCCATCTCGTTCATGGCGGTGGACAACTGCTCCGCCTCCTGTGCCTGGAGATCCAGCGCAGCGCTGGTCTCTTCGGCGCTACGGGCCAACTCTTCGGCACTGGCCGCAAGCTGCGTCGACGAGCCGGCAATCTGATGCACCAGCTCCTGAAACACCCCCAGCGTCTCATCGATACGCCGACCGACCTTGCCCAGCTCATCGTGGCTGGTCAGCCCGGCGCGCGCCCGCAGATCCCCCTCGGCGGCGCGCCTCATTACGTTATTGATGGTATCGAGCGGCACGGTGATGGCACGCCCTATGGGGATGGTACACAGGACCAGAACCATCAGTGCAACCAGCATCTGAACACCGAGGCGGATGAGATCCTGTATGAAAGCCGCCTGCAAGTCATCCACATAGACCCCGGTGGCTATCACCCACCCCCAGGGGTTGAACGGTTTGGCCAGGGTCAGTTTCGGGTAGAGCCCCTCACTGCCCGGTCTCGGCCACAGATAGCTGAACTCCCCCACCCTGGTATTGCCACCGATCATGGTCGCCATCTGCGCAAAGACGGGCACCCCGTCCGGCGACTTGACCGCTTTCACGCTGCGCCCGACCTGGGATGGATCCCCCCCATGCACCACGACCTCGGCTTTGGAGTTGAGTACAAAAAAGTACTCGCGGCCGGCATAGTGCATACTTTCAAGCAGAGATCTGGCCTGCCCGATCGCCTCGTCACGGCTCAGCTCACCGGCTTCGACGCGGGCCTGGAACGACGCCAGCATCCCCAACGAGCTATCGAGCAGAGCGCTCAACTGCGCCTTGCGCTCCTCCTGCATCGATTGGCGCATATCCAGCACGGCCATGGAGGTCATCACGAGCAACATCAGCGCGGCGACGAAGACCAACAACCATAGCTTGGCGCGAACACTCAGGTTTTTGAAGAACATGGAAGCCTACCTGCCCGGACAGTAATTTGAGCAACTCTTCGTTGCCTAATGGGTACAGAATAACACAGTGTTAACCGCGGTAAAGCGCCATCAAATCACCCTGTCATTCCTGTTCCTTTTTTTGCTTCGCCTGCCGCTCCCAGCAGCGATAGACCTGTTTTGCCCGTTTGCGCGCCCCCTCTGCATAGACCTCACCGGCCAGTCGATCGATCTCGACCAGTTTTTGTTGGCGCGCCGCCTCGATACCGGCTCGCAAATGCTCCAGATCCTGCTGCCAAAGACGATCCCGCGCACCTTCCATCCGTTCAGCCAGCACATCCAGGTCATGCAGTTTCCCCAGGGCACTGCCCAGCGCCTTGAGCGGCTGGAGCCAGTCGAGCGCGGACTGATCCAGCAACCAGCTGCTCTGGAACTGCAGCAATTTGGCCCATTTGCGCCAACGGTGCATCGGCTCCATGGCGTGCTGCTGCAGCGCCTTCTCCGCAAAATATTCCCCTTTGCGGCAGGTCTGCTTCAGCCCCTTGCGCAGGTGGCGGTAGCGGATCGGGCTCAACTCGATCGTCTCGACCGCCTGCTCCAGCCGCAGCAGGGCCTGAGCAACCTGGGTCAACGCGGGCTCTTCGACCTTTGTTTGCGGCTCGAGCAGCTGTGCCAGCCCCGACAGCAGCCGTTGTCGAACCTCCTCGGCAAAATCGGCACTCACCCACGCCAGCGTTTCCTGCATCACCTGCGCATCCCGACTGGTCGCCAGCGGTTTGGCCAGCCCTTTGCTCAACTGTTCGAGTCTGCGGTAGTCGCCAGCTTCCAACCCCGGCTTCAGCAGCCGCCAAAGGGCACGCAGCCGTTTGCTGTCTACCCGGGTCTGGTGCACGATTTCGACCAGCGCATCGGCATCGGCATCCGTTCGCAGCGCAAGGCGATCGCGCATATCAGTCAGCAGCTGCAAGGCGCTGCGCTTGATCTCATCCCCCAGCGGCGGATTCGCATCCAGCACTCTCTGTCGGCTTTTGGCAATCTCGGGCTTCATCGTGGCTCCCCCATTTCATCCTCCTTCACGTTCGACCCTCACGGAGGGGCGGTCCTGCTCATCCAGCCGAACCTGCACCAGGATCGGGCTGCAGCACACCGGACAATCCTCGGTGTACTCCTGTTCAGACGCCATCACCTCGATCTCCAGAGTGATCGGCGCACTGCACCAGGGACACAACAGATCGACATTTTCCAGCGGATTCATGACAACATTACTCCTTTTCACAACCGGCCGACGTGTTCCGAGAACCGCCAGCATCCGTTTACGGCATGGACAGTGGTAGGGCTTGTGCCTAAACTGAGGGGCAGATTCTTGGTCGGGGTGCCCACACTGGATGGGCTGAGATGAAACCCGCTGAACCTGATCCGGCTCGTACCGGCGTAGGAAATCGAGATGACCGCCATTACCCCGCCCTTCAGCCCCAGGGTCGATGCGGTTTTCTCCCGAACAACAGGAGCATCCGCATGACACACCCCCCCGCGCCCAACGCACTGACCATTGCCGGCTCCGACAGCGGTGGCGGCGCCGGGATTCAGGCGGATCTAAAGACCTTTTCCGCCCTTGGTGTATACGGTAGCACAGTGATCACCGCACTGACGGCACAAAATACCCGCGAAGTGCGTGCCATCCAAGAGATCCCCCCCGCCTTCATCGCCAGCCAGCTCGATGCCGTGCTGGATGATATCGAGATCGACGCGATCAAGATCGGCATGGTTGGCCGCCCGGAGGCAATCACCACCATCGCGGCGATCCTGCGTCAGCGCGGCCTTGGCAATATCGTGCTCGATCCCGTCATGGTGGCCAAGAGCGGCGACAAACTGTTGGCGGATGAGTCGATCGAGGCGCTGCGCGCCGAGCTGCTGCCGCTGGCCAGCCTGATCACCCCCAACCTGCCGGAGGCCGCCGCATTGCTCGGCGTGGCGGCAGCAACCGATGCCGCGGCGATGCTATCACAAGCCCGACAGCTACAGGCGCTGGGCCCCGCCGCGGTGCTGCTCAAGGGGGGTCACCTCGCCCCCTCGGCCAGCGGGCAGAGCAACGATCTGTTGCTGATCGGTGCGCAGAGCCACTGGCTGCCGGCCAGGCGGATTGCAACCGTCAACACCCACGGCACCGGCTGCACTCTCTCCTCCGCGGTCGCCGCCGGCTTGGCGAAGGGGCTGGAGATGCGGGCCGCCGTGAGTGCAGCCAAGCGCTACATCACCGCCGCCATCGGCGCGGCCGACCGCTTGCGGGTCGGCTCGGGCCACGGCCCGACCCACCATTTCCACGCCTGGTGGTAACCACCGACCGGCGGCGCCGACCTGCCCGCCATGCAACGGACAAAACGCCAACAACCGGAGAGAACGATGAGCACTCAACAACCCAGCTCCACCCCCCTGAATCAGAGCGCACAGGTCGACCAGCAATCCGTGCAGCCCTTCCCCAGGTCGCGCAAGGTCTACGTGGTGGGCAGCCGCCCCGATATCCGTGTCCCCATGCGCGAGATCACCCTGGATGACACCCCCACCGAACTCGGTGGTGAGAAGAACGACCCGCTCTACGTCTATGATACCTCCGGCCCCTACACCGACCCGGATGCCCGCATCGATCTGCGCAAGGGGCTGGTGCCACTGCGTGAGAGCTGGATCATCGAGCGTGACGACACCGAACGACTGGAGCGCCCCACCTCCGAATATGGTCGTGCCCGAGCGGCCGACCTGCGCCTGGATGCGCTGCGCTTCGAGCTGACCCGCAAGCCGCGCCGCGCAAAACCAGGCAAAAATGTCACCCAGCTGCACTACGCGCGCCAGGGGATCATCACCCCGGAGATGGAATTTATCGCCATCCGCGAAAACATGAAGCTGGCCAAGGCGCAGGGGGCAAACACCCCGATCACCGAACAGCACCCGGGGCACAGCTTCGGCGCCCAGCTGCCGCAAGAGATCACGGCGGAGTTCGTGCGCCAGGAGGTGGCCGCGGGGCGAGCCATCATCCCCTGCAACATCAACCACCCGGAGCTGGAGCCGATGATCATTGGCCGCAACTTCCTGGTCAAGATCAACGGCAACATCGGCAACTCCGCCCTCTCCTCCTCCATCGAAGAGGAGGTGGAGAAGATGACCTGGGGCACCCGCTGGGGGGCTGATACCATCATGGACCTCTCCACCGGCAAGAACATCCACGAGACACGCGAATGGATTCTGCGCAACGCGCCGGTGCCGATCGGTACCGTACCGATCTACCAGGCGCTGGAGAAGGTGAACGGCATCGCCGAGGAGCTGAACTGGGAGGTGTTCCGCGACACCCTGATCGAGCAGGCGGAGCAGGGGGTGGACTACTTCACCATCCACGCCGGCGTGCTGCTGCGCTACGTGCCACTGACCGCCAAGCGGATGACCGGCATCGTCTCCCGTGGCGGCTCCATCATGGCGAAGTGGTGCCTGGCCCACCATCAGGAAAACTTCCTCTACACCCACTTCGAGGAGATCTGCGAAATCTGCAAGGCCTACGACGTGGCCTTCTCGCTCGGTGACGGCCTGCGCCCCGGTTCCGTTTACGACGCCAACGACGCGGCCCAGTTCGCCGAGCTGGAAACCCTGGGTGAGCTGACCAGGGTCGCCTGGCGGCACGATGTGCAGGTGATGATCGAAGGCCCCGGCCACGTGCCGATGCAGCTGATCAAGGAAAACATGGACAAGCAGCTGCAGGAATGCCACGAGGCCCCCTTCTACACCCTGGGCCCCTTGACCACCGACATCGCGCCGGGCTACGACCACATCACCTCCGGTATCGGCGCGGCGATGATCGGTTGGTACGGCTGCGCCATGCTCTGCTACGTCACGCCGAAGGAGCATCTGGGCCTGCCCAACAAGGACGACGTCAAGACCGGCATCATCACCTACAAGATCGCCGCCCACGCCGCCGACCTGGCCAAGGGCCACCCGGGGGCGCAGATCCGGGACAACGCCATGTCCAAGGCGCGCTTCGAGTTCCGCTGGGAAGATCAGTTCAACATCGGCCTCGACCCGGATACCGCCCGCGCCTACCATGATGAAACATTGCCGAAGGAATCTGCCAAGGTGGCCCACTTCTGTTCCATGTGCGGGCCGAAGTTCTGTTCGATGAAGATCTCGCAGGAGGTGCGCGAACTGGATGCGGCGCAGATTGCCGCAATCGATGCCCAGGCGGAAGAGGGGATGAAACAGAAATCGGCTGAGTTCAGGGAGCGCGGTGCCGATCTTTATCACAAGCTGTAACGGGAGGAGGATGGTCGCGTAAGCGGCGCGCGTGCAACTGCAGGAGGAGCCCATCCGCTGGCGGCAGGGGTGGGTCAGCAGGGCTCCGGGGCGGGCCGCTCATCCCAGATCCAGGGGCCTGGTTTTGTGATTGTGATACAAAAACGCACCAATCAGCGAGGCCAGAATGAACAGCACGACACTCAACATCAGTTGGTACTTGTCCGCGTTGCCGATGCCGGCCCCCGAAAGCGCGAATATCAGCATCTGTGGCAGGTAGCCGACCGTGCTGCCAACGATGAAAGGCAGAAAGCGGATGCCCGAACACCCCGCGATCAGATTTGTGAGCAGGTTGTTGCCCACCGGCAGGAGCCGGACCATGAGAACTTTCAAGGCGGTCTGCTCCCGGAACCGCTGGTCGAACTGCCGCATCTGCTTGCTGAACCGTTTGGCCAGAGAAGCCCGCAGCAGCCACCGCGCCAGCAAAAATGAGCCGGCGGTGCCGATGGCGGTCGCCAGAGTCGATAGCAAAGCTCCCTCGATCCCCCCAATGGAAAAGCCGAGCACGAAGGCCAGCAGCTGGCGCGGCGCCCCCACCCCGGTGAGCGCGGCCCCGGCCAGGGTGATGGCGAGATAGCCCGCAAGCCCGTGATCGTGCAGATACTCGGCCACCCGATTTTCGTCGGCCAGAAAATCCAGCCAACCGTTTTGGATCGCCAGGTAACCGACCACCACCAACGCGGCAAAGGCCAGCCAGCGGGACCATTTCACCATCTCAGGGGGTCTCCGTCACTGAACCGGGCGCTGCGGACTCATCGTCGGAGGCAACGATGCGGGCGATGACCGGGTAGCGGGTGCGATGCAGCAGCCACATCACCCCAAGCAGATCGATGATGCCGGCCCAGGCCCGGTTCCAGGCATTGTATTTCGAGGTGCCGCCGGCGCGGGGGCGGTGGTTGACCTCCACGATCGAGATCTCGCCGCCGATCCCCCGCACCAGCGCCGGTATGAACCGGTGAGCATGGTTGAACCAGGGCAGTTTGTTGAACGTATCCCGCGGGAACAGTTTGAGGCCGCACCCGGTGTCCGGTACGCCATCGTGCAGCAGTGCGCCGCGGACCCGGTTGGCCAGCCGCGACTGAAAGCGCTTCCAGGCGGTGTCCTTGCGATTTTTGCGGTAGCCGGCGATGCAGAAATCGCTGGCTTGGATGCTGTCGGCCCTCCGCAGCAGGGTGGGAATGTCGGCGGGGTCGTTCTGCCCATCCCCATCCATGGTGGCGATAAGCCGACTGCGGGCGTGCCGGATTCCGGTGGCCAGGGCACCGCTTTGGCCAACACTGTACTGATGGCGGATCACAACCAGCCGACCCTTGGCCAAATTGGCCGCACGCAGCGCGGTTTCCAGGGTCTGGTCACGGCTGCCATCATCAACCAAAATCACTTCAAACCCGGAGTAACCCCCCATGACGGAGAAAATCTCCTCAATCAGGCCGGCGATGTTATCCTGTTCATCCTTGGCGGGAATCACCAGCGACAGTGTTTCTTCCTGGCGCATAGACAATATTCCTTTGATCTTCAATAAAGTAACGTGATTACGCCTAAGGCTTGGCGATCTTCAGCAATCGGTATGGCAGCCGGTTCCCCACACTGCCCATGGCTGATACGAGCTATCGTGCCATTGCTCGACATTCCCCACGGGGAGGAGCGTCATACGTGGCGATGATGAGCAATGGCAACAGTCGTTACGTCCTGCCGCGGATATGCTGGTTGAATTTGGAGTCACTATCTCACAGCCCGGGGTTCGCGCGTTTATAGCGCAGCCAATCACTGGCAGAAAGAACAAGTACCCGTTCTCCCCGGTAGGGAAAAACATTCCTGGCGAAATCCACCATAACAGATTCATCATCCCGTTCCTGGTAGATGAGCAGGTACGCCTCTGGATGTTCAGACGCCCATTGCCAGAGCTCGTCATCCGATAGAATTTCCAAAGGCGCTTCAAGCCGACCGGCAAACTGATACTGATTGTGATACTTGTCCACGTGGGCTACGGTGATCCCCTGCTCCTGCAAGTTGCGGATCGCCAAGGCAATCGGGCGCACATCCTGGCGCTGCAAAATGCTCGCGAAGCTGATTAGCACACTCAGGATCAAAACCACCGGAAAGGTCCCGATCAATCTCAAGCGCACCTGCTCGCCGGCATCGGAACGAACCAACAGGAGCAGCCCCAACAGCAGGGGCAGCACACCCCCCAGACGGGAGCTATCTTCACATGCTGGGTAGGATCCCCCGATCTGCCGGCACCACTCCGGCGCCAGCATGAGTGCAACCCCGATCAGGATGGAAAGCCCGCCCAACAGAACGAGGCTGATCCGTTGCAGCGGCCGCTCGTCAAAGCGTCTCGACAGCCAGAGCGCCACCGCCGGCATGGCCGGAATGAGATAGTGGACCTGTTTGCCGCTGATCAGGGAAAAGGCCAACAAGGTAACGCCGAACCAAAGCACGCAAAACCGCTCGCCCGCGTCCTGCCAGATCCGCCCCCGCCAGGCTTTCTCCCAGAACAGGATCCCCCAGGGCAGGAGCATGACCGGGAGTAACAGCAGGTACCAATACCAGGGATGGGCATGGGCAAAGGAGTTCACCACCCGACCGGTGGTCTGCTTCCAGATCAGTGCATTTTCAAATGCGGGGCCGCCCCGCTGCACCGCCGGATAGACCCACGCCAGCATGATCAGGGCACCGATAACCACCGCGATCAAAATGCCGACATACCATCGTCTGAGCCCGAAGTGATCAGCATCTGGGCGCCACAGGGGCATCAGCAGCAGTACCGGCAGTGCATCGAGCAGGATTACGGGGCCTTTGGTCAGCAGACCGCCACCGAGCATCGCGCCGCACAACAGAAACCACTTGAGCGAGGGGTGTTGATACGCTTTCAGCGCCGCCACCACCGCCGCCAGCGTGAAAAACCCCAGCAAAATGTCGAACATGATCGCGGTCGAGTAGAGCAACCATGTCAGAAAACTGGCCAGGATCAACGGCGCGCTGGCTCTGATTCTGGGCCGATCCGGCCAAAAAAAACCGGCGATGGCCACCACCAGCGGCAGGGAGGCCAACCCCGCAAACATGGAAATCAGCCTCGGCCAGTACTCGTTCACCCCAAACAGCGCCCAGCCGGCGTGCATCAGCCAAAACAGCAGCGGCGGCTTATGGGAGTAGGGTTCACCATTGATCGTTGGCAGGATGAAATCGCCGTTGTGCCACATCTCCCATGCGACGGAGAGATAGCGCGTCTCATCAACAGGAAAGGGGCTGCGAACCACCAGGCTGAGCAGCCCGGCGACCAGTAAAAGGCCGCCGGCATACCAGGGCACCGTTCTATTCAGGGACAATTTTTACCCTCCCGCTCATTGTGCAACCCAACTTCAACCGGATGCTGCAATCGGACCCAACACCATTCAGCCTGAACCCAGAGCCACGATGCGGGGCGGCGAAAATAGCAAACTATCGACAATTCTACAACACGTTGGCGGGTACCCATCGGCGCCAGAATGGAGCTTCTCTCGGCCGACGCCACCCCAAAAACTGTACAGGGAACGGGCAGAAGAACCCTCCGCCGGCGGTATCCGTCGTTCACTGTATTCTGATGGATGCTACATGGGGAAGTTTGCATGGGTGTTAAGCCGCTGGCACCCATTCATGCCCGCAACCGATGCCCCCGACCCTTGCGTCGCTTTCGGCGCCACCATGGAGCGGATCGACGGAAGAAAACCGATGCGATGCTATGAGGAGGGTTACGAACGGATCGGTGCGGAGGTGCAGCGGGTCGAGATCGGGTGAACCGGTGATCAACGAGGCTGAGGCAGGCGGAGTTGGGCGGATGCCTAGTAGGCGTTGAGCAGAGGCCAATTCCGTCATTGACCTGCATTTGAACCCGTAGCCCCATCCACCGGCGCTGCGAATCTGTTCAAATCCGACAACGCGGTTTGAGATAAAAGGGATGCCTTGGCGTGGCACTACCCGGGCGTGAAAGTGCGTATGGCCATGGTTGAACATCACTTTTGGGGTGAATGGAGAAAGGCGCCCATTTCACCGTCGCAGACCGTGTGGTTACAGGACGGCAGAGGGACGGATAGAGGGAGAGTGAGGATGGTGCGCCAAGGAGTGGGGTTCACCCAAGTTCGCACCCCAGTCGCATGGGTACAGACCTTGAAACAGGGTTACTTTGCTGGGTCGAGCTGATCTCGAAGGACTCGAGGGAGAGGTGGCGCGCCTGGAGGGATTCGAACCCCCGACCAACAGGATCGGAACCTGCTACTCTATCCAGCTGAGCTACAGGCGCTTTTGCTACGTGAGCGGCCCATATAATACGGATCGCAGCCCCGTTTGCCAAGCAAATTCTGCTCCCGCCCATCACCGGGGTCCGCCGTGGCGCTGATCTTGCGCTGCGCCGTGGTGCGGGATGGGTTCAACTCAATTTCCGTATGCGCTTTTTTGCCGGTATAATCCCCAGTCAGATTTTGTATGCGTAGTCATGTCTGCATCAGGCCGTGCCATCGGGGCACCCAGGGCCGTCCGCCAGGCATCGCTGCCCAGCCAACATACCAAGTGATGAGGTCGTGACTGTGAATAAATTTGCTGCAAAAGCTGCATCCGCACTCTGCGCGTTCGGTTTGGGCCTGGCCCTGACCGGCTCGGTCCAGGCGGTTACCCCGGCACAAGAAAAACTCATCGAGCGCATCAAGCCGCTCGGCTCCGTCTGCGTTGAAGGCGACGAGAACTGCGGCGGCGCCACCGCGGCGGCGGCCACCGCTGGCGCCAGCAGCGCCGGTCGCTCCGGTGAACAACTCTACACCAGCACCTGCTCCGCCTGCCACGGTACCGGCGTATTGGCCGCCCCCAAGTTCGGTACCAACGAACTGCAGACTCGGCTGGATGAGAAAGGGATGGACACCCTGCTCTCCAACGCCCTCAACGGCTTCAACGCCATGCCGCCGCGCGGCACCTGTGCCGACTGCTCCGAGGAAGAGATTCAGGCGGCGATCAACTACATGCTGGGCAAATGATCATCTGAACGACCGACAGGGGCTGCCACGGCGGCCCCTGTCGTTTCTGGCCGACACCGGTTGCCGTACCAGCAATGACGCGAGGAGGGTATTTGGCCGACACCTTTGCCTGGTAACGTTGCCTGACGGCATGGTGAAGGCCATCAATACGTCACTGGCTTTATGAGCCGCTACGATATTTCCAGCAGCGAAGGGGAGTACCAGCCGGGTTCCGATAGTAAAGTGCTGCGAAATCTCCCGGAAATCAAAGATCCTGCGGAAATGAACATCGCAGAGACGGACCTGCTTGAAGATCTCTAGCTTGAGGTTTTTGATAACTTTCCGAAGGAGCTCACTGTCCAGACGCTCTGCCGGTGGCACCGGGCCTGGCTGGGCAATGGGTATAGTTGGGCAGGAAAATTTCGCGCAGTGGATATGTCCAAACCGAACATCCGGTTTGCGTCAGCGTTACAGATTCCAAAGCTGGCTGAGAAATTCCAAGCGCGGTATCTATCGCGCTATACAGCGCTGCCCGAGATGAGCGACGAAGAGCTGGTCGCCTTTCTCGCAGAAATGTATGTCGAATTCATTCTGATTCATCCATTCCGGGAGGGCAACGGACGGGTATCGCGGTTGCTGCTGGATGTGATGGCCACCAAAGCCGGTGCCCAGCCACTGGATTACAGCCTGTGGGATGAACACAAGGAGTTTTACTTCAAGGCCATTCAGGCCGGACGGGACGGCGATTGCCAACATGTTGAATGTCTGATCCGGGACGTGCTGGAGGGGCAACAATGAGCCTGTCTGCAGAGACTCAGGAGGCCAGCGTCAGTCTGTCAAGCCTGCGAGTGCGTGACTTGTGGCGCCTCTCAATCGCCTCGGTACGCTCACCGGTTTCGATCGCAGTGGAACTGGCTACAGCTCTCACGATGCTGGCACGGGAAACCGTTACCTTGGCTGAGGTCTTCTTACGGATCATAAAGCGACTCCAAAGAAAAATAGCTTCGTCGATGATAACATCAGGCGGCCACCATGTCCTGCAACCGGCTCCATGGACAGCCGTTCTCCGCGCCCGCTTGGCGGTGGTTCAAAGGCGCACTTCGATCCCGTGCCGGCGCATGTACGCCTTCGCCTCCGGGATGGTGTACTCGTTGAAATGAAAGATCGAGGCCGCCAACACCGCATCGGCCTTGCCCTGGATGCAGCCCGCCACCAGATGGTCTAGGTTACCCACCCCACCGGAGGCGATGACGGGTACATGCACCGCTTCGCTGATGGCGCGGGTCACCGCCAGATCGTAACCGCTTTTGACACCGTCCTGATCCATCGAGGTGAGCAGAATCTCGCCGGCGCCGTAGGCGACCATTTTCTGCGCCCACGCCACCGCGTCCAGGCCGGTGGGTTTGCGGCCACCGTGGGTAAAGACCTCCCAGCGATCGGGCTCGCCCGGCTGGCTGACCTTCTTGACGTCGATCGCGACGACGATACATTGGCTGCCGAATCTTTCTGCCGCCGCGCGCACGAACTCGGGATTGGCCACTGCCGCGCTGTTGATCGAGACCTTGTCGGCACCGGCGTTGAGCAGCGTGCGAATGTCGTCGCAGCGGCGAATGCCACCGCCCACCGTCAGCGGAATGAACACCTGGGAGGCCATCTTCTCCACGGTATGGACCATGGTGTCGCGCCCCTCATGGGTGGCGGTGATATCGAGAAAGGCGATCTCATCCGCCCCCTGCTCATCGTAACGCTTGGCCACCTCCACCGGATCGCCGGCGTCGCGGATGTCGAGAAACTTGACCCCTTTCACCACGCGACCGTTTTCCACGTCGAGGCAGGGGATGATCCGTTTTGCCAGTGCCATGTTGCCTCCTCTCAGTGGGCGCTGAGCCGATCGCTCAGCGCCTGGGCCTCGGCCAGGTCCAGCGTGCCTTCATAGATCGCCCGACCGGTGATGGCGCCGAGAATACCCTGGTCGGCCACCGCCGCCAGGGCCTCGATATCATCGATGTTGGTCACCCCACCGGAGGCGATCACCGGAATGGCGGCTTCACGCGCCAGCGCCACGGTCGCCGCCACGTTGACCCCCTGCATCATGCCGTCGCGGCTGATATCGGTGTAGACGATGGCGCTGACGCCAGCGTTCTTGAACCGCCGGGCCAGATCGACCGCCTTCACCCGGGTCACTTCGGCCCAGCCATCTATCGCCACGTACCCTTCCCGGGCGTCCAGCCCGACGATGATGTGGCCCGGAAATCGCTGGCACATCGCCGTGACGAACTCCGGCTCTTTCACCGCCTTGGTACCGATGATGACGTACTGCACACCGGCATCCAGATAAGCCTGGATCACCTCGGCGGAGCGAATGCCGCCACCGATCTGAATCGGCAGTTGCGGATAGGCCTGTGCGATCTTCTTGACGATCTCGCCATTGACCGGCGCGCCGGCAAAGGCGCCGTTCAGGTCCACCAGATGCAGCCGCCGGCAGCCGGCCTCGACCCATCTGGCGGCCATCTCGACCGGGTTGTCGGAGAATACGGTGGAGTCCTCCATGCGGCCCTGCCGCAGGCGAACACAGGCACCATCCTTGAGGTCAATCGCGGGAATAATCAGCATATCGGGTCAGATCCAGAGTGATCGGTCAGTCAAAAGTTGTCAGGTCAATGTTTACTTCAGGGGCGGCCATCCCAGGCGAGGAAGTTTTGCAGCAGCTGCAATCCCGCCTTCTGGCTCTTTTCCGGGTGAAACTGCACCGCGAACACGTTGTCGCGGGCGATCGCCACATCGAAATCGATGCCGTAATTGCAGGTTGCCGCCACCAGCTCACGCTGGGCTGCTTGTACGTAGTAGCTGTGCACGAAGTAGAAGCGGCTGCCCTGCTCGATATGGGCCCAGAGCGGGTGGTCGAGCGTCTGATGGACCTGATTCCAGCCCATGTGCGGTACTTTCAGCCGCTCGCCGCTGGCGTCTTTCAGCTGGTTGCCGAAGAAGTTGACCCGGCCGGCAAACTCTCCCAGACACGCCACCCCGCCGTTTTCTTCGGAGCACTCCATCAGCGCCTGATAACCGACACAGATCCCCAGAAACGGCTTGCCCGAAGTGATCGCCTCATGCACCTCGGCGTCGACCCCCAGGCGGCGGATCTCCGCCATGCAGTCACGGATGGCCCCCACACCGGGTAACAGCACCCGATCGGCACGGCGGACCCGCTCCGGGTCTGCGGTTACCCACACCTCGACGCCGGGCTGAACATGCTCCAGCGCCTTGGCCACCGAATGCAGATTGCCCATGCCGTAGTCGATTACCGCGATACTGCCCATGGCCTACAACGCTCCCTTGGTGGAGGGCACCACCCCGGCGCCGCGCGGATCGTGCTCCAGCGCCATGCGCAGGGCGCGGCCAAACGCCTTGAAGATGGTTTCAGCCTGATGGTGGGTGTTCCTGCCGCGCAGGTTGTCGATATGCAGCGTCACCTGAGCGTGGTTGACGAAGCCGTGGAAGAACTCGCTGAACAGGTCGACGTCGAAGCCACCCACGCGGCCACGGCTGAACTCCACCTGCATCTCGAGGCCGGGACGACCGGAGAGATCGATCACCACGCGGGAGAGAGCCTCATCCAGCGGCACATAGGCGTGGCCGTAACGGCGAATGCTTTTCTTGTCGCCCACGGCCTGTTTGAACGCCTGGCCAAGGGTGATGCCGATATCCTCCACGGTGTGGTGGTCATCGATGTGCAGATCGCCGATGGCACTGATCTCCAGATCGATCAGACCATGTCGGGCAACCTGATCCAGCATGTGATCCAGAAAGGGCACACCGGTGTCCACATCCAGCTGCCCGGTGCCATCGAGGTTGAGCGCAACGGTGATCTGGGTCTCCAGCGTGTTGCGGCTTACCTGGGCTTTACGCTCGGCCATCGTTCTCTCCGCCATGGGTGTCACAAAGCGATCATTATACCTTCAACCGCCGCTCAACGGCAGCTTCATCGGCAACTGACGGAATCTGACTTTCAGTTCCGCTATACTCCCACCCAGTTTACCCCCCAGCGCAAACACAGGGCCAATGTATGAAAGCGATCAGGCTGATAACGGTAACCCTCCTGTTGATCATCGCACTGCTGGTGGCCGCGGCCACCGCCGTGGTGACGCTGATCGATCCCAACGATTACAAAGCGCAGATTCGCGCCGCCGCGCTGGAGCAGGCCGGCGTCGAACTGGATATTGCCGGTGAGATCGGTTGGTCGTTCTATCCTTGGCTGGCATTGGAGCTGAACGACGTGGGCGTGGGCTACCCCGACAAACCCTCCCTGGGACGGCTGGCGCGGGCCGAGGTTTCGGTCAGCCTTCCGGCACTGCTGCGCGGTCAGCTCAGGATGAACCGTATCGTGATCGATGGGTTGAAGCTAGAGCTGGTACAGAGCGCAAAGGGCAACAACTGGACAGCGGACAGAGTGGCCGCTCCACCAGCGCAACCGCCGCTCGAATCGACACCGCCGGCTGATTCCAGCCAGACGCCGGTGCTTGAGATCGAGGCGATCGAGCTGCGCCATGGCGCGCTGACCTTTACCGACCAGACCAGCGACAGCCGCATCGAGCTGCGTGAGCTCGATCTGACCACCGGTCGGGTCGATCTGGAGCAGCCCATCCCCCTCGAGCTGAGCTTTGCGCTGCGCCAGTTTGTGGCCAACCAGCTGCAGCTGAGCGCCGAAGTCAAACTGGACAGCGACATCACGCTGGATCTGGCCCAGAACCACTACCGGCTGGACAATCTCTCCGCCACCCTGAAGCTGCTCGAGGGCGCCGCCGTACCCGCCGCGCTCGAAGTTACCCTGGCCGCTGCGATCGACGCCCGTATCGACGAGCAGCGGGTGGCGATCACGCAGCTGCGCCTCGAGGCCGACCCGTTGCGCCTGACCGGGGAGATCGATCTGCGCAACTTCAGCCAGCCCGAGCTCAGCGGCTCCCTGCAGAGCAACCAGTTCAATCCGAAACAGCTGCTGGCCCGGCTCGGTCAGAACGTGCCGAACACCGCCGACGCCAACGCCCTGACCCGCGCCGCATTCAAGGCGACGGTCGGTGGCGCCGCCGGAACCGTGCGGCTCGAGCCGCTGCAGCTGCAGCTGGATGATACCACCCTCGACGGCAGTGCCAGCCTGGTGCTCGACTCCGGGCGGATCGCGCTCGAGCTCGAGGGGGATGCTCTGAATGCCGATCGTTACCTGCCACCGGCCACCGACTCCGCCGCCAACGACCCGGGCGATACCGCCAGCGCCCGCGCCGGCTCGACAGCGCGCGACGCGGGCTGGCCGCGGGAGGAGATCATTGCGCTGCAGCCGCTGCGGGCACTCAACCTCAGTGCCAAGCTGGATCTGGGCAGCCTCGTGGTCAGCGGCATCACTCTGAACCAGCCCGGCTTGAGTGTGAGCGCCGCGGGAGGGGTGGTCCGGCTGACCCGTTTCAGTTCCGGCCTGTTTGCCGG
>JAXHUI010000040.1:10004-19325 GCA_034189745.1 Pseudomonadota bacterium | reverse complement strand
GCAACACTAACAAGCCACAATCCGCATAAAAAACAATAAAAAAATAAATACTTAGCTTTATTTCAACTAAAGGCACCCCGCCGCTCTGTCGCCCTGATGGACCGGTAGGTTTCGCCCAACTTCACCGGCGTGGGCCAACATGCCGAAACCAGCCACATCAGCAGCCGATCCCGCCCCTGTCGCCGTAGCGCCGCTTTCGCGGCCGAGAGCAGGGCCAGAATGCCGATCCCCTCGGAATTGTTGTCGTAAAAGGCGAGCCGCCGGCCGATCGGGTCGTTGGAGTCGGCGACACCGTAATCGGCCTCGCCCTCGAGCAGTTGAGCGATGTTGTTTCGGATCAGATCACGTTCGCTTGACCGGTCGGGATCAGGCCCGCGCCTCGCGGAGCAGTGTCAGCAGGGCCGGCTCCTGCAGTGGGGGGGCGAAGTAGAACCCCTGCACCAGATCGCAGCCCATCGCCTCGAGCAACTGCAGTTGAGCTTCCTCTTCAACCCCCTCGGCCACGGTCGAGAACGCAAAGTGGGAGGCCATGGCGATGACGGTTTCGGTCAGTTTCTGATCCTGGGGGTTGGTTTCGAGCTCGCGGATGAAGGCCCGGTCGATCTTCAACACCGAAACCGGCAGTTTTTTCAGGTAGGCCAGGGAAGAGTAGCCGGTGCCAAAATCATCGATCGCCACGTTGAATCCAGCATCGCTCAGGGCGTTGAGCTGCTTCAGGGCCAGCTCCATGTTCTGCATCAGGCCGGATTCGGTCACCTCGATCTCCAGGCAGCGGGCCGGAAGCCCTGCGGCGGAGACGGTCGCCATCAGCCAGTGGGCGAAATCCGGCTGCGCCAGTTGCAGCGGCGCCACGTTGATCGCCACCGAGAAACGATCGTCCACCTCGCCCCGGGTGCGCCAGCGCGCCAGCGCGGCCACCGCCTCCCGCACCACCCAGGCGCCGATGGGGACGATTTCGCCACTGGCCTCGGCCAGGGGGATGAACTCACCCGGCGACACCCGCCCGTATGCGGGGCTGTGCCAGCGCAACAGGGCCTCCACGCCGCAGGTTTGACGGCTTTTCAGCTCGATTTTCGGCTGATAGGCCAACTGCAGCTCCCCCCGCTCAGCCGCGCTGCGCAGGGCGTTGCGCAGGCCGGTGCGCCGCTGCAGCTGCTGCTCGAGCCGGTCGTCATAGCCACGCCACTGCCCGGGCTCCGGCGGCAGTGCCAGCGCCGCCATGCGAAACAGCTGATCGGTGGTGCGCCCCGGCAGCGCGGCGCTAACGCCGATGCGAGCCCCCAGGTGCAGCGGCATCTGCTCGACCAGGAAGGGCCGCTCGAAACAGCGCAATATCCCATCAGCCAACGCCCCCACCGCCTCCATGCGATGTTCACAGCGGGCCAGGATCACCCACTCGGTACTGTTCCAGACGCCCAGTGTGGAGCCGCTGAGTTCGCACTGCGATTGCAGCCGCTGGGCCAGTTTCGCCGCCAGCTGATCCGCCACGGTAAAGCCGTGCAGGCGGGCGAGATCGTCCATCCCCTCGATGGCCAGAAACAGCACGACGGTTGCCTGGTGGTCATCCAGCCGTTGTTGCAGCGCCTCCTGCAGGGCCCGGCGGTTGGGCAAGCCGGTCAACGGCTCCTGCCGCGCTTTGCGTGCCAGCTCCCGGGTGCGCTGCTGCACCAGATGTTCCAGCTCGCTGGCCCGCTGGAGCCGCTGGCGCATCAGGGTTTGCAGTTGCAACGTGTTGTGGATCCGCTGCAACACCTCCAGCTGATCGAACGGCTTGGTGAGAAAGTCACGCGCCCCCAGCTCCAGTGCGCGGTAGCGGGTAGCGTCGTCGATCTGGGCGGTGAGGAAGATCACCGCGGGCGCCCGCTCGCCCAGCGCATCGAGCTGCTGCATCACCTCGAACCCGCTCAGATGGGGCATCCGCACATCGAGCAGAACGAGGTCGGGGGGGCGTTCACACACCCGCGGCTGCACCGCCCTGGGGTCGGTGATCCCCTCCACGTGGCGGTAGCCCTCCTCCTCCAGCAGTGCCAGCAGGAGCTCCACGTTGGCGCTGTTGTCATCCACCACCAGAATATCGGCGTCGGCGTTGAGCAAAGGGGTGTGGCTCACGGTGTTTCTCCTGCGGCCAGAATCTGTCGGATCCGGCCGAGCAGTGCCTGAATGTCGAACGGTTTGGTCATGTAATCGACAAACCCGGCCTCGCGGGCGCGCCGGGCGTTGCGCGAGGAGACGGCGGCGGAGATCGCCAGCACCGGAATGGTCGCGGTGATCGGGTGGCGTGCCAAAATCTGCTGCGCGGCAAAGCCATCCATGCCGGGCAGGTCGATATCCATCAGGATGAGGTCCGGGGTCTCGGAAAACGCCAGCTCGATCCCCTGCTCCGCATCCTTGACACAGGTCAACTGCACCTTCGGCAGCTGCTCGAACAGCCCCTGCATCAGACGCTGGTTGGTCGGATTGTCTTCGATATAAAGTACGTGGTGGTCGAACGAGGTCGCCGGCTGGGCCGGAAGGGCCGCCACCGGGGCGCTGGCCGAGGGGGCTTCGAGCTCGGCAGCCAGCGGCAGTTCGAACCAGAAATCACTCCCCACCCCCTCTTGGCTGTTCACCCCCAGCCGCCCGTTCATCAGCCCGACCAGCTTTCGGGTCAAGGCCAGCCCCACCCCGGTACCCTCGATGCTGCCGGATTCGGCCCCGAGCCGGTTGAAGGGCTGGAACAGCTCCTCCAGGCGGGATTCAGGGATCCCCCGACCGGTGTCGGAGACGGTGATGCGGCAGGCGGCGGCGATCGGTTCGCAGCGCAGCGTGATCGAGCCCCGCTCGCGGTTGTATTTGACCGCGTTGCTGAGCAGATTGATCAGGATCTGCTTCACCCGGGTGTAGTCCCCCAGAATCCGGGCAGCGCACCGCTCCGGCTCGGGCAGCTCGAGGGTGATGCCCCGCTCCTCGGCCAGCGGCCGGATGATGTCGACCGCATCCTGCACCACCTCCCGTACCTGGACATTTTCCAGGGACACCTGCATGTTGCCCGATTCGATCCGGGCCAGATCCAGCACTTCGTTGATCAGCTGCAACAGATGTCGTCCGCTACGGATGATCTGTTGCACCTGCCGCCGTTGCCGCTCGGGCAGGGGGGAACGGCTACTCTCCAGCAGCTGGGCAAAACCCAGAATGGAGTTCAGCGGGGTGCGCAACTCATGGCTCATGGAGGAGAGAAACTCGGTCTTGGCCTGGTTGGCCGTCTCCGCCTGCTCCTTGGCCAGGCGCAGCTCCTCGGTGAACCGCTTCTGGGCGCGCCACTGGCGATGCAGATTGATCAACAGAGCGCAGGTGGCGGTGAAGGGCTGCAACCACTCGATCAGCGCCTCATCATACGGCTGCGCCGCATTGGCGATGGCGTACATGCCGATCACCTGCCCCTGGTCGATGATCGGCACCCCCAGGTAGCGGGTCAACTCGGGGTGCCCCGGCGGTAGATGTCCGCCCCGCGGCTCTTGCCGCATAGCGTTGCTCAACACGGTTTCGCCGCCGGCGAACACCCGCCCGAGCAGGGTGTTCGGATCGCTCAACATTCTGTCACCATTGATCAACGACTCCATCAGGCGGCGCGATCCCTCATCCCAGGAGAGATCGGTGATGGCGTGGACCTTGAGGGCCGGTTTGCTGCCCTCCCGCCGGATCACCTCGCCGATCAGCGCATACTCACTCCGGGTCAGATTCTTGAGAGCCTCCTTCAGAAAGCGCCAGAGGGTGTCGCCACGAACCAGGGCATGGTAGTCGGTCAGGCCGCGGTGCAGCACCTCCAGCAGGGCGCGCTCCTTCTGCTCCCGCTGGCGCGCCGCGTGTATATCGCGCAGATCCGACAGGATTCCGATGAACTGACGCCCTGCGTGATCTTCCCGCTCAGACCCCAGCTACACCTCACTGATCGCCAGGTGGATCGGGATCAAGCTACCGGTTTTGTGCCGCGCCTCCACCTCCCGCCCCTTGCCGATCACCTTGGCGTGGCCGGTTTTCTGGTAGGCGCGCAGGAAGCCATCGTGCTGCGCCGCCACCGGCGAGGGCATCAGCAGGTTGACGTTGTGACCGAGGAGCTCGTGCTCGGCGTAACCGAGCAGATCGCAGACAAAGCGGTTGACCTCCAGCATGGTGCCGCGCCCGTTGATCCGCACCACCCCGGCGGCCGCCCCCTGGATGATCGCTTGGTAGCGGGCGGAAGCGACCCGGTTTTGGTCCGCTTGTTCCGCCAATAGGTGGTTGAGCCGATGCAGGCTGATCAGCTGCTCCGCCTGATGGGCCAGCAGCTCGAGCCGCTCCAGTGCATGGGCGTCCAACGTTCTGGGACGGGTATCGATCAGGCAGAGGGTTCCCAGTACGCTTCCCGACCCGGAGCGGACCGGCACGCCGGCGTAAAAACGGATATGGGGCGGGCCGGTCACCAGCGGGTTGGCGGCAAAGCGGGGGTCCTCGGTGGCATCGGGCACCAGCAGGGGGCGGTCGGCATAAACCACGTGGTTGCAGAGGGATAGTTCACGGGGGGTCTGGCAAAGCGGCAGGCCAAAAGTGGATTTGAACCACTGACGGTCCCGATCCACCAGCGATATCAGCGCGATGGGAACGGCAAACAGCTCCGCTGCCAGCCGTGTGAGGTCATCGAAGGAGCGATCCCGCTCCGTATCGAGCAGGTGGGTGGCCCGCAGCTCGGCCAGCCGCTGGGAATCGTTTTTCGGTATCAAGGGGCCCGTCATTACACCTCCGTTGGATAGCCATGCGCTTGCGGCGGGTATTGTATGCCAGCGGGGGGCGACTGTCTCCAGATGCCATCAACCCTTCAGAACCTGGGAGAACTGTCCGATCGCCTCGACCACGCGCTGCGCATCGGCCTGTATCTCCTGAATGACCAATCCCGCCTGCTCCGCCTTGGCCACGCCCGCCTCCACCTGCTCGCGGCTGCTTTCCATCTGCACCACCGCCTGTTGCGACAGTTTGCCATTTTGCTCCACCACCCGTTTGATCTCCTCGGTGGAGTCGTGGGTGCGGGAGGCCAGTTTGCGCACCTCGTCGGCAACCACGGAAAACCCCCGCCCCGCCTCTCCCGCGCGGGCGGCCTCTATGGCGGCGTTCAACGCCAGCAGGTTGGTCTGTTCGGCGATCGCCTGAATCGCCAGCACGATGCTGCCGATCTCCTCCGACTGCTGGTTGAGCGCTTCGATCTCCTTTGCCACCGTGTTCATGCCGGTGGCGATCCCCCGGACCATGGTGACCGCCTCGCCCACGATCTGCCCCCCCTGCGTGGCGTTGCGGTCGGTCTCGACGGCAATCTCCAGCGCCAGCTGCGCGGCCCGCTGCTCCGCTTGTTGCTGCTTGATCTGGGCGGTCACATCACTGGCGATCTTGACTACCCCATACAGTTTGCCGTTGGCATCGTACAGCGGGTTGTAGCTGGCGCGCAGCCACACCTCCCGCCCCGACTTGTCGCGGCGGCGAAAGCTATCGGAGATGAACTCACCCCGGTTCAAGGTGGCCCAGAACTCTCGATACGCACCACTGGCGGCGTAGTCGGGATCGCACAGCAGCCGGTGATGCTGACCGACCAGCTCCTTTTCGCTGTACCCCATGAGGCGGGCGAAGTTACGGTTGACCTCGAGGATGGTGCCATCGAGGTTGAACCGGATGATCGCCATGGAGCGGTCGAAGGCGTTCAGAATACTGGCCTGCTCCTGCTCCCGCTTGACGGTGTCGGTCACATCGGTCGCAATTTCGATGATCCGCACCACCTGACCCGCCCCATTGCTGACCGGCAGATAGCTGGCTTGCAGCCACACCTCCTCGCCGGAGGCCCGGACGCGCTGAAAACGACCGCTGCACCCCTCCCCCCGGGCCAGGGTTTGCCAGAACTGTCGATAGGCCGCACTGCTGCCATAGGGCTCACCGCACAACAGGCGGTGCGGCTGCCCCCGCAGTTGCTCCCGCTCGTAGCCCATCAGCTGGCAGTAGGGGGGCTGACCTCGAGAATCTCCCCTTGGGGTGAAAACTCGCTCAGCGCCAGCTGCCGGTTGAGCGCATGAAGTATCTCCTGCTCGCGGGCATGGCGCTCATCCCCCTCTTTCGGGGCTGATTTATGGCGTTTGAACAGCATCGTGTTACCTCGCAATGGGGTGGCGCAGGGCGGCCTGGAAGCGTGCAACCAGAGCCTGCAAACGTTGCCCACACCGCTCGATGGGTTGGAAATGTTCAGCTCGCGCGCTCTTTGGTGCGCGAGCGCCGGGGCGGCAGGCTGATCTGCTTTGCCGCCACCGGCTTGCTTTTCAGAAACCCCTGCATACTGTCGCAGTGGTGGTGTTTGAGAAACTCGAGCTGCTGTTCGGTCTCCACCCCCTCCGCCAACACCTCGACGCCGAGACTGCGACCGAGCGCGATCACCGTCAGGATGACCGCTTCATCCTTGGGGTTGCGACCGATGTCGCGGGTAAAGCTCTTGTCGATCTTGAGCCGATTCAGCGGTAGATACTTGAGCCGGTCGAGGGAGGAGAAGCCGGTGCCAAAATCATCCAGCGCCAGATGATAACCCGCCCGGCGCAGCCGCCGTAACTGCTCGATCACAAAATCGGGGTCCTGCTGGATCATCGACTCGGTGATCTCCAGCTCGAGCTGTTCTCGCTCCAGGCCAACGCCATCGACCATCTCATTCAGCCGGGTGATGAAATCGGCCTGCAACAACTGGTGCGGTGAGATGTTGACCGCGACCAGCGGAACCTCCAGCCCCTGCTCCAGCCAGCGCGCCACCTGCTGACAGGCCTGTTCGATCACCTGCCAGCCCAGCGGCACGATCAACTGCGTCTCCTCCGCCAGCGGGATGAACTTGTCTGGCCCCAACAGCCCACGCTGCGGATGCTGCCAACGCACCAGCGCCTCCAGACCACAAAGACACTGGTCATCCAGCCGGTATTGCGGTTGGTAGTGCAACACCAGTTGATGCTCCTGCAGCGCCCGGCGCAGATCCTGCTCCAGAGAGAAGCTGCGCATCGCATCGGAGGTCAGCTGCGCGCAATAGAACTCATACCGATCCTTGCCGCGCGACTTGGCACGGTACATGGCGGTGTCGGCATGTTTGATCAGGCTGTCGGCGTCGCGCCCATGGGCCGGATGGAGGCTGATCCCGATGCTGGCGGTCAGCTGCAATGTGTACTCGTCGACCCGGTAGGTGCGGCTCACCACCCGAAGGATACGCTCGGCCTCCCGACTGGCCCGCTCGGCGGTGCCGGGCACCAGCAGGATGAACTCATCGCCCCCCATGCGGAACAGCTCGCACTCTGCCGGTGTTTCCAGCCGCATCTGATGGGCCAGCGCCTGGAGCAGATGGTCACCCACCTGATGCCCCAGGCTGTCATTGATCAACTTGAACCGATCCAGATCGATGAACAGCAACGCAAAGGTGCTCCCCGGGGTGTTCAGCCACTGCACCAGCAGCTCCTGCATACGGGTGCGATTGGGCAGCTCGGTCAGGTCATCGTGGCGAGCCTGCCACGCCAGATCGAGGGTCTGTTGACGTACCCGCGCCACCAATGAACGCTCACGGTTGTACATCGACAGGATCAGCAGTGCGGCCAGTGTCCCGCCCCCGAGCAGCAACACCTGGAAATAGAGTACCTGGCTGAACGGATGGGAGGCGAGGTAATCGGGCCCGGCCACGGCCTCCACCCGCCATACCTGCTGGCCCAACCGCACCGGAAAGCTTTGGCGCAGGCGCACCTGGTCGGTAGCCACGGTGATGGTGCTGTAAAACGGATCGGCGGAGGGTTCAGAAACGCTCAGTTGCAGGTGCCCGATGCCGGACTGCGCCAGCGCGGCGTCAAAAAACCGGGCCACCGTAAAAACGCCGACCACAAAACCGAGCAACTCACGCCGGCTGTGCAGCAGACCACCCCCCAGCTGGCGGTAAACCGGTTGCAAAATAAGCAGACCGGGCTCATCGGGGGCCTGGGTCAGCTGCAAGATCCCGGTCGCCACCGCCTGCCCGCGGGCCTGCGCTTCATGCACCCAGCGGCGACGATCCTCCAGCGAGTAGAGGTTGACCCCCAGCGCGGCGCGGTTCTGCTCCAGTGGCTCGACAAACTGCACCGGAATCAACGCCTCTTCGATGGGTGGGGAATCGCCGCGGATCGTGTACGCGGGATCACCCAGTAGCCGGCGGGTACGTTGTTCGAACGCCTCCTTTTGCGCGCGCGGTACCAGCGGGTCCCAGGAGTAGGCGCGCACCGCCGGGTTACCCTGTACGTGGGCCGCCACCAGCTGGCGAAAGTGGGCCGCGCTCAGCTCCGGGTGCGCGGCGATCTGCCGCTCGAGCTCGGTCAGATCGCGCAGGTTCTGCTGGATGATCGCCTGAATGTGGGCATCCACCAGCTGCACATCCTGCCGGAAGCCGCGCTCCAGCAGGCGCGACAGGTGGGAAAGGTAGTGCTGGTTGATCACGAGCAGCACCACCAGTGTGACGAGCAGCTGCAGGGGCAGCAGCCAGCGCCGCTCAACGGAGCCGGGCCGGTCGGCCGGCAGCAGAGAGAGAAAGAGCGGGGTGCCGAAAACGGCCCCAAAACTGTCCCCCAGCCACCACCTGAACCAGTCGAGCGGCAAGCCGAGACTGCCCTGCGACTGGCTGATATAGGTGAGCGCCAGCGTTCCCAGCGAGGCGTTCAGGGTGCAGGTCAGCACCCCGGCACTGAGCAGAAAACCCAGCATCCAGCGCTCGCTCGCCGGCGCCAGCGGATCGACACCCAGCCGCCGGATCAGATAGGCTCCCAGGCCGGTCTGCACGGTCGCGCCGCTGGCGATCACCAGCGCGGCCAGCAGCGCCTCGGGCTGGGGCGATCCGCCGTTGCCCGGCAGGATCAGGTCGACCAGGAAACTGCCCAACCACACCCCCGGCAACATCCCCCGGCCGAAACGGAGCACGGCCGCCAGCGCCAACCCCGCCGGCAGCCACAAGGGAATGATCTGCTCGTGCAGCCCGGTGGTGGCGCAACCAAAGCCGAGCAGCGCGTAGCCGCCGGCCAGCAGCAGGTTGGTAACCACCCCGGCGGAGCGGCGCCAGATGGCCGAACCACTCACCCTATCCACTGCACCTCCGGCCGCTCAGATAAACAAGAGGGCAAATGTACCCGCCGTGCCGGGCCGTGGCAACAATCCGGCCATCGCCAGCGGCACTCACCAGGGCAGCGCGGTGCCGTCATAATTGAGAAAAGATCCGCTTTGCTCCCGGGTCACGCCGGCCAGGAGCGAGCGCAGCGCGGTCACGCTCTCCTCCGGTGTGATCGGAGCGTTGCT
>JAXHUI010000040.1:0-9904 GCA_034189745.1 Pseudomonadota bacterium | reverse complement strand
CTCACCAGGGCAGCGCGGTGCCGTCATAATTGAGAAAAGATCCGCTTTGCTCCCGGGTCACGCCGGCCAGGAGCGAGCGCAGCGCGGTCACGCTCTCCTCCGGTGTGATCGGAGCGTTGCTGCCCCCCATATCGGTTTGCACCCAGCCGGGATGCAGCGCCACCACCTTCACCCCGTCGGGCGCGAGATCGATCGCCAGGCTGCGCACCGCCTGATTCAACGCCGTTTTGGAGCTGCGGTAGTAATAGCCACCGCCGGAGCCATTTTCGGCGATGCTACCGACCCGGCTGCTGAGAAACGCGACCGTTTTCAGCCCACCGGCCACGATGCGTGGGTAGATCACCTGGGTCAGCATCAGCGGACTGATGGTGTTGGTTTCCAGCACCTGGCGCCAAAATTCCCGCTCCAACGCGCCAAAGGTGACGCCACTGGGGCCGTAATAGCCGGCGTTGTTGATCAGCAGATCGACGGTGGTATCGCCCAAGGCGCGATCCAGCGCCCTGATCTGTCCATCTCTGTTCACGTCCAACGCATGCAGCGTCACCTGCTCGGGGAAGCGCGCCTGCAGGGACTGCAGCGCCTCGGCGTGGCTCGGGTCTCGGGCGCAGGCATGCACCTGCCAGTCGTCGCGGGCGTATTGGTAGGCGAACTCGAGCCCGAGGCCGCGATTGCAACCGGTAATCAGAACTGTTCTGGCCATCTGTGCTCTCCTTGAAACATCCCCTTCAGTCAAGCAGGCCAACCCGGCTGTGACAAGTTTGCCGCCATTGAACGGAGGCCAGAATGGACGGAATCGCGCCAGGCGGCCCCATCCTGACGTGTGACACGGCGCAAGATCGATGCAATTGGGCTGAATTGGCTATGGCAAAGAGTCTCCCAGGCGCTACACTCTGCCCCTGTAACTCCAACTACCATTAGCGAATCGATGAGAATAGTCTCTCCCCGCGCCTTCAAGCTATTGCTGCTGTTGGCCGGTCTCGACCTGCTGCTGCTGCTCTACATCGTTGCGAGCGGGGAGCGCACCCCCTTCAGCGGCGCCGCCGCCAACGGGGGTACCCGCGCCCTCGAGGCGGCGCTGTTGGGGGTGCTGCTGCTGATCGCTCTGCTGCTCGGCAGCCTGCTGCGCCACGCCCTGCTGTTACGCCGCCGGGCCGCGCTCCACCGTGATCGGATGCGCGACGCGGTCGAAAGCCTGCCGCAGGCATTTGCCCTGTTCGATCCGGATGGCCACCTGACGATCTGCAACCGTCACTGGCGCCGGGTCTACCCCTGGATGGATGCGCTGCATCTGGAGCGGTGGGATGAGTTTCAACAGCAGTTACAGCCCCATCTGTTGCGCCGCGAGCCGATCGACAGTGACCCGCCCGGCAGCGAAAGCTACATCGAGCATCTGGACAGCGGCCACACCATCATGGCCATCGATAGCACCACCCGTGAAGGTGGTCTGGCCTGTGTGCGTACCGACATCACCCACACCCAGCAGGTCGAGCAGACTCTGCGCAACTTAGGGCGCGCCATGGAGCAGAGCCCGGTGGCGGTGATGATCACCGACACCCAGGGGCGAATCGAGTATGTCAACCCGAAATTCTGCCAGATTTCCGGCTACACGCCTGAAGAGGCCCTGGGGCAGCGTGCCGATTTGCTCAACTCGGGCAAAATGCCGCCGCAGGTGTATCAGGAGCTGTGGGCGACCATCAAACGGGGCGAAGAGTGGCATGGTGAGCTGCTCAACCGGCGCAAGGATGGCAGTCTGTTCTGGGAATCGATCTCCATCTCTGCCGTGCAGGACGACACCGGCCGGATCCTCAGCTACATTGCGATAAAAGAGGATATCACCCGGCAGAAAGAGGTCGCGGAACAGCTGCAGATGATGGAAACGGTGTTCCGCACCAGCAACGAGGCGATCCTGATCGCCGACCAGGATGGCCGCATCAAGAGCGTCAATCCCGCCTTCAGCCAGATCACCGGCTACACCCTCGAAGAGGTTCGGGGCAAGAATCCGAGCCTGCTCAGCTCCGGTCGCCACGACAAACCGTTTTACCAAAACCTGTGGCGGGAGCTGCGCGAACAGGGGGCATGGAGCGGTGAGATCTGGAACCGGCGCAAGAACGGCACCGTCTACCCCGAGTGGTTGTCGATCTCCGTGGTGCGCGACAACCAGGGCAACGTGAGCGAATATGTGGCCGTATTCTCCGACATCACCCGGCACAAGAACAATGAGGCGCGGATCATTCGCCAGGCCTACTACGACGAGCTGACCGGATTGCCCAACCGCTCGCTCCTGTCGGACCGCCTCGATCTGGCCATCGTCACCGCCGACCGCGACGGGCAGATGATCGCCCTGCTGTTCGTCGATCTGGACCGGTTCAAGTTCGTCAACGACTCCTTGGGGCATGAGTGTGGCGACGATCTGCTCAAACAGGTGGCCAGGCGCCTGAATGATTGTGTGCGCGAAACCGATACCGTCGCCCGTTTCGGCGGGGATGAGTTCGTCATCCTGCTGCACAACGTTAAATCCGACGCCGACGCCAACCATGTGGCAGCCAAGCTGATCGAGCGGCTGAGCGAGCCCTTCCTGCTGGCCGGACGGGAGGTGATCATCGGCGCCAGCATCGGCATCGCCATGCACCCGGGCGACGCCGATACCGCCGAGACCCTGATTCGCAACGCCGACCTGGCGATGTACAAGGCCAAGCAGTCGGGACGCAACCAGGCCCACTTCTTTACCGCCGCGATGCAGGAGCACGCCAACCAGCTCATGACACTGGAGCAGGATCTGCGCCACGCGCTGGAGCGGGAGCAGCTGGAGGTGTACTACCAGCCGATCGTCCAGTCCCGTAGCGGGCGGGTCATGGGGGTGGAGGCGCTGCTGCGCTGGCACCACCCGGAGCGGGGGATGGTGGCGCCGGATCACTTCATCGCGCTGGCGGAGGAGACCGGCCTGATAGGGCCGATCGGCGAGTGGGTGTTGGATACCGCCTGCGCTCAGTTGCAGCGCTGGTCGGATGCTGGCCAGAGCCTCTACCTGTCGGTCAACATCTCGGAGCGCCAGCGCGATCTTGGGCTTGAAGCGCGGGGGGTGGAAAAGATCCTGCGGCGCTACCGGCTCGACCCGGGGCGTCTGGTGCTGGAGATAACCGAGGGGCTGCTGTTGCAACACTCGGGTGAGACCATCGGCTGGCTCAACGGGTTCAAGCAGCTGGGTATCCATCTGGCCATCGACGACTTCGGCACCGGTTACTCCTCCCTGAGTTACCTGAAACGGTTCCCGGTCGATACCCTGAAGATCGACCGGGAGTTTGTGCGCGACCTCAATACCGATCGCTACGCCGATTCGCTGGTGAGTGCGATCATCTCCATGGCGGCCAGTCTGGAGCTGCTCCTGATCGCGGAAGGGGTGGAAACGAACGCCCAGCGCACCACCCTGGTGCGACAGGGCTGTCAGTTCATGCAGGGGTATCTCTTCTCCCGCCCGCTGCCGGCACAGGAGCTGACCGACTGGCTCACCGACTATCAGCCGCGGCGTCTGCCATCAGCAGAGGCTGCAACGCCTCCGCCAGGGTCGGACTGAAACCGACCTGCCCCGCCACCGGCGCCATGCCGGCCCGGGCCAGCGCCCGCAGCGGCTGGAACTGCAGGTCTGCGATCACCAGCTCGATCCCCTCCTCGCGGCAGGCGCGGATAAACTGCTCCAACGCATTCAGCCCCCCGGCATCCAGCAGCGGCACCGCATCCATGTAGAGCACCACCCCCCTCGCCCCCTGGCACTGCTGATACAGCTCATCGAACACCCGTTCGGCGGCGGCGAAAAACAGCGGCCCACTCAGTTTGTAGACCTGCCAGCCCGGTCGCAGCCGCCCCGGCACATGCTTGTGTTGCTGGCTGATGTTGCTGAAGCGGGTCATGCCCGCCAGATCCCGCATGAACAGCAGCGACGCCAGCATAATGCCGGTGAAGATGGCGATCACCATATCGAACAGCACCGTCAGGGAGAGACAGGTGAGCAGCACCAGCACATCCCCCCGCGGCGCCCGCTTCAGCAGCCGCACCACCTTGGGCGCCTCGCTCATGTTCCAGGCCACCATCAGCAGCAGGGCGGCCATGCTCGCCATCGGCAGATAGGCCAGCAGCGGGGCCAGCACCAGCAGCCCGGCCAGCACCACCAGCGCATGGATCATGCTGGCGATCGGCGAGCGTGCACCGGCGCGGTAGTTGGCGGCGGAGCGCGCGATCGCGGCGGTGGCGGTAATACCGCCAAAGAAGGGCGTCACCAGGTTGCCGATCCCCTGCCCCAGCAGCTCACCGTTGGCGTGGTGGCGCTTGCCGGTCATGCCATCGAGCACGACGGCGCACAGCAGCGACTCGATGGCACCGAGCATGGCGATGGAAAACGCGGCCGGCAGCAGCTCCCGGACCAGCCCCCAGGACCACTCCAACGGCTCGCCCGAGGGACCGGGCTGCGCCCAGGGCCAGGCAAAGCCGGGAAACAGGGGCGGAATCCCCTGCCCGGTGGAGCCATCCGGCAACTGATAGCTGAAACGGCTACCGATGGTCTCCACCCCGTGGCCGGTGCCGGAGGCGAGCCACGCCACCGCCACGCCGACCAGCAGAGCGGGCAGATGACCCGGAATCGGCAGCCCGGTCCGGGGCCAGAGCAGCAGGCTCGCCAGGGTCGAAACCGCCACCAGCAGCGTGGCCCCATCGAAGCCGGGCAGGGCCTGAGCCAGGGCCGCCAGCTTGAACACCCAAGCCTCAGGCAGTTCCGCCAGGGTCAGGCCAAAAAAGTCGGGAATCTGCAGGGTCGCTATGACGACGGCGATGCCCGAGGTGAACCCCAGCGTCACCGGCTCGGGGATATATTCGATCAGCCTGCCAAGCCGTGCGAAGGCCAGCAGCAGCAGCATCACCCCTGACATCAGGGAGGCAATCAGCAGCCCGGCCAAGCCGAACTGCTGCGCCACCGGGTAGAGAATCACCACGAAGGCCGCCGTTGGGCCCGATACGCTGTAGCGCGACCCCCCCGTGAGCGCGATCAGAAAGCCGGCGATGATCGCCGTGTAAAGTCCATGTTCGGGCCGCACCCCGCTGGCGATCGCCAGCGCCATGGACAGCGGGATGGCGATCACCCCCACCGTCAGCCCCGCCAGCAGATCCTGCCCGAAAGCCCGCCGGTCATACCCCTCGCGCAGGGACTCCCGTAAGGCGCTGGCGAAAGAGAGCGAGTGCAACCGGGCATGTCTGGACATAAATTCTCCCTGCAAAGCGGCGACAGATGGGGTCAATTCAACTGGATCGACTACATTAACGGTTGATCAGATATGATTCAATGTTAATATGATTAACATACACACCCAACAAGGTAACGACTGCCCTATGGAAAACCGCACGGCCCGTCTCACTCTGTTGATCGACCCAAAGAAAAAGGCCACCTTCGAACGCCTGTGCAATGAACGGGATGTCACCCCCTCCCAGATGGTGCGCAAGTTCATCCGTGACTTCATTCAGCAGGAGCTCGGCCCACAGTGGCAGGAACAGGTGTACGACAAGGATGACCCGCTCTAGCCGCCGGTCGGGCTCAAGCCCAATCGACCACCCCGACCCGATGTCTACCCGGCTCGAGATCAGGTAACATCGGGGCAACTCAACACGCGGGAGATCTATCGATGCGCCTGGCAGAAATCGAAGGGCTGGTGCTCAATGTGGGGCTGGTGCTGTTCGCCGCCGCCATCTTTTTCATCATTTATGACCTCGCCAAGAAGTCGAACGCCGGCAAATTTGGCACCTTCATCCTGTTTTTCGCCCTCGGCCTTGGGCTGGTGGCCTTTTTGATCAAAACATTGGTGGTGGAGCTGATCGGCGGCGGCGGCATCTGAGCGATGCCGTTTCGGGCCGCGCCACTATCCGGTTATAGTGTGAACCAACGTACCGTCTGCGAGGCCGATAGATGAATATTTCGCTGATCATCACACTGGTCGTTCTGGCCGTTGCCGTTTTCTACTTCATCTCGCTCTACAACCATCTGGTACAGCTGAAGCATGGCGTATCACGCGCCTGGGCCAACATCGATGTACTGCTCAAACAGCGTCATGATGAATTGCCCAAGCTGGTCGAGGCTTGCAAGCAGCACATGGGGTATGAGCAGAACACGCTGCAAGCGGTGATGCAGGCACGCTCCGCCGTCGCCAGCGCCCGTGAGCAGGGCAATGTGGGCGCGTTGGGCAAGGCGGAAACTCAGCTGCGCCTTGGGCTCGGCAATCTGTTCGCCGTGGCCGAAGACTACCCTGAGCTAACCGCCAGTGAGAGCTTCAACCACCTGCGCAACCGTATCAGCGGCCTCGAAGCCGGCATCGCCGACCGCCGCGAATATTACAACGATTCGGTCAATCGGCTGAATGTTCGCATCGAGCAGTTCCCCGATCTGATCATTGCGCGCCGCTTTGGTTTCAAGCCCGCCGAGCTGCTCGAGTTTGACGAGGCGGAGCTGGCGGATGTCGATATGAAGCAGTTGTTCCGCTAAGCCGTGTTTCTGGAGATCGGGCCGCTGGGCCCCACGGAACGACTGGTCGCTCTGTTTGCACTTGCACTGGCTGCACTGGTTGCGCTTTGGTTCATGTTCCGCAAACTCGGTCACTACCGCCTGATTGCAGACACCCCCACCGCACGGATCAGGTCGGCGCCGCAGGGATATGTGGAGCTGATCGGCCATGTCATCGCCGGTGAAAATGGCATGCTGAACGCGCCCCTGTCGGGCCGCCCCTGCGTCTGGTACGAATACACGGTCGAGCAACACAGCAGCGGTGAGCGCAGGCAGTGGAAAACCGTGCGTAGCGGTCGCTCCGACAGCTGGTTCCAAATCAACGATGGGACCGGCACTTGCCTGATCGATCCAGAGGGCGCCGAGGTCACGGCACTGCACAAGCAAAGCTGGCACGGCCACAGTGAACTACCAACAGCGAGCGTCAATGGCCTTTCCGCCAAGGGGATAGCGGCCATTTTGACCAGCAACGCCACCAGTAAGCGTTACCGCTACAGCGAACGTTTGATTTTTCAACATGAACAGGTCTATGCACTGGGGCGCTTCCACACCGTGGGGGGTGGCCGTGATCAGTTGGATATGAAGGCCAGCGCACGCGACCTGTTGCGAGACTGGAAGCAGAAGCCGGAGTGGCTGCGCGAGCGTTTCGATCTGAACGGCGATGGCCAGATCGATCTGCGGGAGTGGCAGCGGGCGCGCGAGGAAGCCCTGCGTGATGCAGAGGCCCAGCAGCGGGCGCTGCACCAGCTACCCAGCATGAATGTATTGACCGATCCACAAAACAAACACCAGCCATACCTGCTATCGACCTACGATGAAGCACGCCTGATGCGGCGCTATCGCTGGAACGCCAGCGGTTGCCTGTTGCTGACAGGCGTCGCTTTTTGGCTTTTTCTTGAGGTTTTACTGGCAGGATGAGTGAGTAACACTCAAGATACCTCCCATCGAGGCCGACAACCTTTGTTTACCCGTTAAAGAGTTTGGGATCATGCACACTCCACAACGCTACCTGCACCATCCTGACCAGATCGAGCTGAGGTTGCTGCCGTTGGATAACGCCCCCACCGAACGCACCTCCCCCCTGCCCCTAGGGCTGAGCCTGAACACGCCAAGCCCCCACCCCCGGGGTGAATGGCTGCGCATCAGCGCCCCCGCCATCTCGAGCGATTTCTGCATCACCGCTCTGGTGAGCGAGTGCCACCGCGAGGGTGATCACTACCGGCTCCACCTCGCTTTTTTGACCCCGGAGCAGCTGTTCCGCGGGCGGATGCTGGAGCAGTTGTGTCAGATCGCCCTCTACCAGCAAAGGGCGCCACGGGAGGAGGCCGAACGGCGCGCGCTGGAGTGGATCGAGCGGGAAGCGGCACATTTTCCCACCGATGGCTTATAATCCACCGCCTGATTGGCCAGTAACGGGAGGGTGTTATGCAGCAGAAGGTGGTGCGTGTCGGTGCGATCGAGATCGGCAATGAGAAGCCGATGGTTCTGTTTGGGGGGATGAACGTACTGGAGTCCCGCGATCTGGCCCTGCGCGTGGCCGAGCACTACGTCGAGGTGACGCAAAAACTGGCCATCCCCTACGTGTTCAAGGCCTCCTTCGACAAGGCCAACCGCTCCTCCCTGCACGCGTTTCGGGGCCCGGGCCTCGAGGAGGGGTTGAAAATCCTGCAGGAGGTGAAAGACACCTTCAATGTGCCGCTGATCACCGATCTGCATGAACCGCATCAGGCCGCGCCGGTCGCCGAGGTGTGCGACATCATCCAACTGCCGGCTTTTCTCTCGCGCCAGACCGATCTGGTGGTCGCCATGGCGGCGACGGGGGCGGCCATCAACATCAAAAAAGCGCAGTTTCTCGCCCCTCAGGAGATGAAACATATCCTGCACAAATGCGAAGAGGCCGGCAACCAGCGGCTGATTTTGTGCGAGCGCGGCAGCTGCTTTGGCTACAACAACCTCGTGGTCGACATGCTCGGCTTCAGCGTCATGAAAGCGTTTGGCTATCCGGTGATGTTCGATGCCACCCACGCCCTGCAGATGCCCGGCGCTCGCGCCGACTCTGCCGATGGGCGCCGGGCGCTGGTGGCGCAGCTGTCGCGGGCGGGGCTCTCCCAGGGGATTGCCGGTCTGTTCCTCGAAGCCCACCCCAACCCGAACGAAGCCAAATGCGATGGCCCCTGCGCCCTGCCACTGGACAAGCTGGAGCCCTATCTGGCGCAGATGAAAGCGCTCGACCAACTGGTCAAATCCTTCGCGCCGCTCGATACCAGCGCCTGAGCGGTGCCAAAGCTGATCTGGTGCTCCCCGCTTTCGGCTATGCCGGTGGGGGGTAGCGGTAGGAAGCGGAGTTCAAGATGGCCAACCTGATCGAAACGGCCTACGCGGGCTTGCACGAAGAGCAGGTGATCGGCCCCAGCCATCACCGCTTTCAGCTGCTCGGCAAACAGCGCGACCACTTCATGGGCAGCCTCTGGCGGGCGGAAGATATCACCACCGCCGCCCGCACCGAAGTGAGCCTGCTGATCCTGCGCCCCGAGCTGATTCGCCATCCCGGGGTGGCCGATCAGATGCGCGCCCTGATCACCCGGCTGCGCTCGGCCCTGCATCACCCCCACATCGCCACCTGCTACGGCTACTTCAGTTGGCGCGGGCTGGAGTTCATCTCGCTGGAGCATCTCGACGGGCAGACCCTCTCCGACCTGATCCAGCACCAACAGGCCCACCGACTCACCGATCGGCAGAAACAGGGGCTATTGATTCAACTGGCCAAGGCGGTGGACAGCGGCCAGCTCAGGTTGGGAAAACCCCACGCCATGCTGGCGCCCGATCTGATCTTTCTCAACACCGGCGGCGGCGTCAAATTGACCGGCTTCGGCTGGCGCCGCATCATTGATCCGCTGCGGGAGCTGCTGCCGCAGCCACCGGACTACCCCTGCTACCAGCCCCCGGAGGCGTTCCACCCGCAAAACCAGACCGCCCGCTTCGATGTTTACTCCCTGGCCCTGATCGCCTGGGAGCTGTATAGCGGCAAGCGCGCCTTTCAGCCCGGCGACAATGAAGCGGCCCGCTATCGCAAGGAGTTCAAGGCTCCGAGCGGACTGGACAAGACCCAATGGGCCAGCCTGCTGCCCGCCCTCAGCCCTGAACCGGAGACCCGCCCCGGTAGCTGCATGACGCTGGTGCGGGAGCTGTTTGCCACCGAGACCAGCCCGGAGCAGAGCTCGATTCCCGATATGCGCCGCCACCCGGTCGCCCCGCCGCCCGCCGCCAGCGAGACAACGCCAGACCCAACCGCTGCCAGCACCCAGCCGGAGGCACAGCCGCAACCGGCCCCGGCGGCGTCCGGCGGCGAGTCCGAAGCAGCGGATGCCA
>JAXHUI010000004.1:0-60734 GCA_034189745.1 Pseudomonadota bacterium | reverse complement strand
GCCCCGGGGGGGTGGTGTCGGCCGATGGCTCGGGTGTCGCTGGCGCTTTCTCCTTCGCGGTCTGCTCTGTTTCCGGTTCCGGGGAGGGCGGCAGGGGCGCCGGAACCTCGGCCACCGCCTCCGCCGGTGGCGCCGCGGCGATCTCCACCCGGGCCGCGTCCTCCCGTCCGACCGGCAGGGGAAGGGTGATCCGCTCACGCACGGCGGGTGCGTCTTCGTCGTCCGGCAGGTATTGCCAGAGAGCCACGCCAAACACCAGCAAAAGCACCATGATCGCCGCGCTGATATGTTTGGGCGGCAGCGGCAACCGGCCGCTCCCCACAGGCTTCAACCGACCACGGTGGGAGAGCTCGATCACCTGATCACGGAGCCGGCCGGGGTACCCCTGCGATCGCTCGATCAGCTGCGCCAACTGCCGCCGGCTCAATTCAACGCCCTCCGGCAGCAGAGAGGCGACAAAGTCGCTCGACTCCTCCGGCAAAAAAGGCTCCAGCCTTTCGATATGCAGGTGGCTCTCCAGCTGTTCCGCCAAGCCAAGCTCTCGAAAACGCTGTTCAAACTCCGCCGTGCCCGCCAGCAGAACCCGTGGCGGAACCCCTTTCTCGATGGTGGCAAAATTGACCAGCAGCTCCAGGGCGTTGTTGGTGAGGAAGTCGGCATCATCGAGCAACACGATCAAAGGCAGGCCATCTTCGCGCAGCTGTCGTGCCAGCTGATGCAGCTGTTTCAGGCGCTGCCGATTATCGTTCGAAGGCTCACAATCGAGCGCTGCGGTCAGCTGCTGTAGCAGCCGGGTCACATCGGTGGTGGCATCCAGCCGCAGGCAAGCGGCACGCCCTTGGCCGCTGTCCGCATCGGGCAGCAGCTGCTCCAGCAGGGCCGACTTGCCCGCTCCCGCCTCCCCGATGACCAAAATGACAAAATCGGAGAAGCGCAGCAGGTGTCGCAGCTTATCCCTCTGCTGCAGGCGGGATTGCGGTTCGTAGTAATGGATCGGGCTCGTCATGACATCCTGTCCTGTTATCCGACCTGCCCCAGTGTCTGGCCACAGATCAGGGTTTGTTGCAGTGCCTGGGGTGGAAAGTCGGCGCTAACCACCCCCTGGCCGATACGTTTCAGCAGAACGAGCCGCAGGCTGCCGTCGATCACCTTTTTGTCCACCGCCATCAGCTCCATAAACCGCTTGCGGCTCATCGACTCCGGCGGCGCGAGCGGCAACCCCGCCGCCTGCAACACCTGCCCGATGCGGGTCAGCTCGACCGAGCTCAACCACCCCAGGCGGGCGGAAAGGTTGGCCGCCATCAGCATCCCCACGCCGACCGCTTCCCCGTGCAGCCAGCGGCCATACCCCTGATCGGTCTCGATGGCGTGGCCAAAGGTGTGGCCGAGATTCAGCAGTGCTCTGACACCGGACTCCCGCTCATCCCGGGCCACGATAGCGGCCTTGATGGTACAGGAACGGTGGATGGCGTAGGCGAGCGCCTCCGGCTCCCGCGCTCGCAGCGCCGGCATGGAACCCTCCAGCCAGGCAAAAAATTCGGCGTCGTGGATCAGGCCATATTTGATCACCTCCGCCAGACCGGCGGACAGTTCCCGCTCAGGCAGGGTGGCGAGCAGATCGGTTGCGGCCAGCACCGCCCGCGGCTGATGGAACGCCCCGATCATGTTTTTGCCCAGCGGGTGGTTGACACCGGTTTTGCCGCCGACGGAGGAGTCCACCTGTGACAGCAGAGTCGTGGGCACCTGGATAAAATCGACGCCACGCTGATAACAGGCGGCGGCAAAGCCGGTCATATCGCCAACCACGCCACCACCGAGGGCGACCAGCGTGGTGGTTCGGTTGTGCCGCTTCTCCAGCAGCGCGTCGAAGATCAGATTGAGGTGCGGCAGATCCTTGTACACCTCGCCATCCGGCAAAATCACCCGATCCACCCGTTTGTCCGGAAACTGTTGCAGCAGCCGGTCGAGATAGAGCGGGGCCACGGTCTCGTTGCTGACGACCATCACCTGATGACCTTTCACATAGGGCTGCAGCAGCGCTTGTTGCAACAGCCCCTGGCCGATAAAAATGGGGTAGCTGCGGGCGCCAAGATCGACCGTCAATGTCTGCATCGGATCAGTCTCTGGAAACGGGTTGAATCAGATTTTTTTCAGCGGCTGCTGCCGCTTCAGGAAGCGGATAATATCATTTACCACGCCGCGTGGGTGGCGCCGATCGGTACGAATCATCAGATCGCAACAATCCCGGTAAAGCGGATCGCGTTGCGCGATCAGTTGCTCCAGCACCACGCGCGGGTTTTCCGTCTGCAGCAGCGGACGGTTGCGATCTTTCGCGGTCCGTGCCAGCTGCTGTTCGATCGAGGTTTGCAGGTAGACCACCGTCCCCCGGCTCTGCAAGTGACGCCGGTTGCTCTCGCGCAGCACGGCGCCACCGCCGGTTGCCAGAACGATCCCCTCCAGTCGGGTCAGCTCATCGATCACCCCCTCTTCCCGCTGACGAAACCCCTCCTCGCCCTCCACATCGAAGATCCATGGGATGTTGGTACCGGCGCGGGCCTCGATCTCGCGGTCGGAATCGTGAAATTCAAGCCCCAGAGACTGAGAAAGCAAGCGCCCTATGGTGCTTTTGCCAGCACCCATAGGGCCAATAAGAAACACGTTCAAGTTGTTACAGCTCTATTTCCTGTCGTCCAGTCAACGACTCACGAATCATTTTTGGAGTGATGAAGATAAGCAGCTCTCGCTTTTCAGTGTTACTCGAGCGGCTACGGAACAGCCCGCCGATGACGGGCAGATCACCAAGCAGCGGGGTTTTGGAAACATCCTTGCGCGCCTCGGTCTCCAGAATGCCACCCAGCACCAGGGTTTCGCCGTCGCCAACCACTACGGTCGTGGACAGCTCCTGTTTGTTGATGATGATGTTCTCAAACAGGGTTCCGCCCAACGAATCCTTGTTGATCAAAATATCCATCGAGATCTTGTCGCCGGGGATGATCTGCGGAGTCACCTCGAGTTTCAGGACCACATCCTTGTACTCGATCGTGACCGTGTTGTCTTCCGTTTTCTGTACCGGAATCTCTTGCCCCGCCTGAATGATCGCCTTCTTGCCGTTGGTTGTCATCACCTTGGGCTGTGACAGAATGTCCACCTTGTTGTCGGTTTGCAACGCGGACAGCTCCGCCGAGAGCAGCAATGAGTTGTTGATGAAGCCAAACGCGATCGACGATTGCGGGGTGACGCCCATATCGACCATCAGATTGCCTGGAATCTCCCCTGTTGTATCGACATAGGGTGTCGAAGGCGCATTGGGGGAGCCACTGATTTTGAACTCATGGTTGTCATTCCTACTCAAAACCCCGGCACCCCAGCGGATCCCCAGCTCCTTGGTATCCTTGACTTCGGCGGTCACCAGCCGCGCCTGCACCATGATCTGATCGACTTCGATATCGAACCGCTTGACGGTGTCTCTTATTTCACGCAGTTGCTTGGCGGTCTCCCGCACCATGAGGGTGTTGGTCGCATCGTCCGCCATGACGAAGCCGCGCTCCGAGATCAGCTTGGCCTCGATGATGCGATCCTTGATGTCAGAGGCCTTACGGTAGTCGATCTGGATGAAATCGGTGATCAGCGGCGCCAGCTCCTGCTCCTGCTGCTGACTTTGCATCTCGATGGTTTCGCGGGCCGCGATCTCATCAACGGTTCCGATCAGCAACACATTCCCCGTTTCGCGCTTGTCCAGTCCTTTGGTTTTGAGAACGATATCGAGCGCCTGATCCCAGGGGACGTTTTTCAGCCGCAGGGTGATCGCACCCTGCACATTGTCACTGACGACAAGATTTTTCTTGGCCACCTCGGCGATGATCTGCAATACGGTGCGAATTTCGACGTTCTGGAAATTCAGGTCGATTTTTTCCCCCGTATAGGGAATCAGATCACGCTGATCTGCCTGCTCCTTGCGCGTCAGGGGCTTGAAGTCCAACACCAGCTGGTTGCCACTCTGGTAGGCCATGTAGTCATACGGATTGGTCGATGGCTTGATCAGAATGGAGACATTGTCATCGCGCATCATCGAATCGATGAACAGCACCGGCGTGGCAAAATCCTGGACATCCAGGCGCTGCTCCAGTCCATCGGAGAGCTGCGCTCCCAACAGGTTCACGACGATATTATTGCCCTCTTCGACGATATCGAGCCCCGCCCGGGCATCACTCAAATCGATGATCACTCTGCCGCGATCGCCTTCGAGGCGCTTGAAGTCGATGCCACGCACACGGGTGCCATCATACGCCGTAGCACTGGCGGGTGGCTGGGTGCCCGGCCCGGTAACGGTGGCGGGCGCGGTGGCGCGAGCCACCGTCTGGCCGCCGAGCTGACCGCCCAGTTCGACATACAGGCTGTTGTTTTCAACGCGGGTTTTGTAGCCAACACTGTCGGTCAGGTTCATGACGATACGCAGGCGATCGTTGGCCTCGGCAACATTCACGCTGTCCACATCGCCAGATTTGACCGAAAGCGTCTTGTTATCCATCCCGTTTTGAGCCCCCCAGAGATCCATCACCAGCCGTGGCGGGCTCTCTATCATGTAGCTCTTCGGCGCTGGCGGTGCGGCATCAAACTCGAGCTTCACTTCGACCTTGCCACCGGGCAATGAGACGAAGGACGCATCCTGCAGCGTGACGGCCTGGGCCGCCGATACGCCCCCAAGCAAGGTCAACGCCAGTACACTCAGCAGGAGCCAGAAACGAGCCTGGCATCCGGGCCATATCCAGTGGGTTTCGGTCCGTCTATGTTTGTTCACGGTCTGCATCCTTATCAATCCTGCGCTTCAAGACTCAGTGTACGGGGACGTTTCATCCACCCCCCCCGCCCATTGGGGATAATCTCCACCAAATCCAGCTTTCGCTCACTAATGGAAACTATTTGGCCATACGCATTACCCAGGTATTCCCCGACGCCCACCTGATGGACCTCTCCGTTCGGATCTCTGATCAAGGCCCAGATACCCGGTTCATCGGCGTGGGTGATGGTCCCCACCATCTCCAGGAGATCCAGAGAGAATGTTTCGAGATACCCTTTCTCTCTCTGCATATCGGGCTTGACGGCATCCTGGTTTGCATAGTCGATCTCATTTTCACTGGCCTGCACCAGCGGCTTGAATGGATCCCGCAGGCTGCTGCCTTCATAAACAAAGCTTTCATACGCCTTGAACTCCGGCAGAGGCTCGATCCGGCCGCTGGGCCTCGCCTTCTGCTCCCGGGTGTACTGCTGAAGGTCGTCGATCCCTTCGACCCACACACACCCCGAAACGAGCACCAGCAACAGTAGTGGACAGAAACGCACCATCCCAAGCCGTTCAGTTCTTGTCATCATAACGATATGTCTTCGCGCCAATTTCCATGCTCAAAGAGTCCGCGCCCTCGACGGGGCGCAGGGTAAAATCATGCAGCGTGACGATACGCTTGATCGCCGCAACCCCGCTGACGAACTCCGCCATCTGGTGGTAATTCCCTTTGACGATGATCTTGATGGGCAGCTCGACGTAGAACTGCTCGCGCCTTTCCGGCTGCAGCTCTATCAAGTCAAACGTCAAACCAGCCAACTTTCCGATCTCGGTGATATCCTCGAGCAGGCCGGGGACCTCCTTCTGGGTCGGAAGTTGTCTGAGCAGCTCGGTAAACTTACCCTCGACATCGTCCATCTGCTTGCGCAGCGCATCGAGACTGGCCACCTGAAAAGCCTTGGTGCGGTACTGCTCCTTCAGGCTGTACTCTTCACTCTTCAAGCGGTCGATTTGCGCCTGCTTGTCCTGCAGCAGAAAGTAATACCCGCCAGCCATCACCACCAGTACAGGTATGAGATAGGCGATCGCCTTGACCCCGACGGGCCAGTTGCCGGCCCGGTTGAAATCAAGGTCATTGGGGTCGAATCCTGCAAAGGCGGATTTGATCGCGTCGAAATTCATCGGCTTGCCTCCTCTGCATCGGGCCGGGTCATGGCGACATTCATATCGAACCGCATGGAACCATCCTGATTGTCAACCTTCTTGAGGTCGGGTTCCTTGAACCAGATCGATTGGTTGAGGCTGCGCATCAACGCGGAGATGTCGCCGTTGCTTTTGGCCACCCCCTTGATATTGATCACATCGCCGGCCCGGGAGAGCGAGGTGTAGTGGACATCATCGGGCAGCACACGAACCAGCTCATCGAAGCTGCGCACAATGACCGGCCGGTTGCCCTGCAGCTGTTGGATGACGTTCAGACGCTCCAGCAGCCGTTCCCGCTTCGCTCTGAGCTCTCGGATCTCCTGAATCTTCTGATCGAGGATGGCAATCTCAGACTTCAGGTAGGCGTTTCGATCCTCCTGACGACCGATCTGCAGGTCATAATATTGAGCAGACACAAGCAGCAGGAGAACACCCAGCAAACCGGATGCGACCAGGTTAGCCACAAATTTTTTCTGCAACCTTTCATCGCGCTCCTCGCGCCAAGGTCTCAGGTTGATCTTCGCCATACAAAGTCCCTATGTTGCTAAACGTCGAAGCTTCTCAGCGCCAAGCCACACGCCTTGAACAGCCGCGGCGCGTCTTTCTCCAAGCGTAGAGGATTCACCTTGGAAACGACCCCCATCTGTTCGAAAGGATTGGCAATTTTTGTCGGCAAGCCGGTTTCCTGTTCGACCGCCTCGGCCAGCCTTTCCATGCGGGAGGTCCCCCCCGCCAGATACAGCTTGCCGATCTGTCCGGCCCGGGCCCCCGACGAGTAGAAAAACTGCAGCGCCCGGGAGACCTGTTGAGCCACGGTATATTTGAACGGCTCGACGAGGGACTCTTGCGTCTCTTGATCGAGCTCACCCGCCACCAGCAGCCGCTCGACTTCAGCCAGTTGGAGCCCCTTCACCTGACAGATCAGGTTGACCAGATCGTTGCCGCCAAACGCCTGCTCACGGTTATAGATGATCCGGTCGCCGCGAAACACATTGAGGGTGAGGGTCGCCGCGCCGATGTCGATCACGCCGGTGATCGAGTTCTCGGCCGGCGCCGTCTCCAGAAACGGCAGCGCACGCTCGACGACATAGGTGTCGACATCGACGACTTCACAGCTCAACCCTGCCTCACTGATGGCGTCCTCGCGGCTCTCCACGTCCTTCTTGCGACAGGCGACCAGCAGAATCTCCTGCAGCCCGGGAGACTTTTCCGCCTCACCCATCACTTCGAAATCCAGCGCGACCTCGTTGAGCGGATAGGGGATGAACTGATCGGCTTCGACCTTTACCTGTTCCTCCAGATCGAGACCGACGAACGCCTTGCTGATCTCTATCTTCTTCGTGATGACGGCCGAGGCGGGAACGGAGGTGATGGCGTGGGTCAACTTGATGCCACAAAGCGTTACGGCTTTCTCGATGGCGTCGGATACATCCGCCACCACCTCGATATTGCCATCGACCACGGCGGCGGGAGGCAGCGGGACGATCGCATAGCCCTCGACTTGAAATAACTGTCCCTGTTGCGTGAGGGCCACCAACTTGACTGAGGAGGAGCCGATGTCCACCCCAACCCAGCCTGTAACCTTGCGTTTGAAGATACTGAGCACGACATTTTCCTTGTTTCAATCAGGTGAACTCCTGCGAACGCCACACAATGTAGCCTGATTCCAGCACAAGTTAAACTGCCTGTTGCTGTAGACCCGCCGGCATACACAGATATAATGATCCAGCTCTATTTTTTTACTCCACTTTCTTCCAAGGAAAGCATGCGAATTCTAGGCCGCCTGTGCAAATGGCTCCTCATCCTGTCGCTGATCGGTGCCACTCTCGCTGGCGCAACGCTCGCGGGGATCTACTACTATGTGAGCCCGCAACTACCGGATGTGCAGACACTGCGCCATGTGAAGTTTCAAACGCCGCTGCGCATCTTCTCCGCCGACGACAAGCTGATCGCCGAGTTCGGCGAGAAGAAGCGTGTGCCTGTCAGCTATGAGCAGATCCCGGCCGATTTTGTCCACGCCCTGCAGGCGGCCGAGGATGCGCGCTTTTTCCAGCATATCGGCATCGATATCAAGGGGCTGAGCCGCGCCGCCGTTCAGCTTGCCGCCACCGGCTCGATTCAGAGCGGCGGCTCGACCATCACCATGCAGGTTGCGAAAAACTTTTTTCTCACCCCCGAGCAGTCTTTCAAGCGCAAGTTCGTCGAGATACTGCTGGCCCTGCAGATCGAAACCAAACTGAGCAAGCAGGAGATCCTCGAGCTTTATGTGAACAAGATCTACCTGGGGCACCGCGCCTACGGGATCGAGGCGGCCGCCAACACCTACTACGGCAAGAGCATCGACCAACTCAACCTGGCGCAGCTGGCCATGATCGCCGGCCTGCCCAAGGCCCCCTCCGCATTCAACCCGATCACCAACCCCACCCGCGCACGCGAGCGGCGCGACTGGATTCTGGGGCGGATGCTCGAGCTGGGCTATATCGACGCCCAACGGCACGCCGAGGCGGTCGCCTTCGTGGACGATGCCCGCTACCACGGCAGCGATATCGAGCTCAATGCCCCCTACATCGCCGAGATGGTGCGCCAACAACTGTTCGAGCGGTATGGCGAGGCGCTCTATACCGATGGCTACCGTGTCTGGACCACGGTGACCAGCCAGCAGCAGCGGGAGGCGATCGACGCACTGCGCCGCGGTCTGCTGGCCTATTCGGACCGCCACGGCTACCACGGCGCCGAAGCCAGTCTGGCGCTCGACAGCCTGAGCAGCAGGGAAGATCAACTCAACCAGCTGCGCCAGTACCCCACCTTTGCCGATCTGGAGCCGGCGCTGGTCCAGTCCGTTTCGGACCGCTCCGCCCAACTGCTACTGCGCAGCGGCGAGACGGCCGAGCTGGAATGGAGCGGCATCAAATGGGCGCGCCCCTTTCGTAGCGTCCACTGGACAGGGCCGGCCCCCAAAAACGCAACCGAAGTGCTGGCGGCGGGGGAGATCATCCGTGTGATGCCCGCCGATGATGGCAAGCTGCGCCTGACACAGCTACCAAGGGTGCAGGGGGCGCTGGTCGCCCTGGACCCCCAGAATGGCGCCATCCGCTCCCTGGTGGGCGGATTCAGCTTCTACCACAACAAGTTCAATCGCGCGGTTCAGGCCTACCGTCAGCCCGGCTCCAACATCAAGCCGTTCCTCTACACCGCCGCGCTGGAGAACGGGTTCACCCCCGCCTCCATCATCAATGATGCCCCCATCGTGTTCCACGATGTCAGCCTCGAGGGCAACTGGCGGCCGCAGAATGACAACGGTGAGTTCAACGGCCCCATGCGCCTGCGGGAGGCGCTCTACCGCTCGCGCAACCTGGTGTCGATCCGGATCATGCGGGCTTTGGGGATCGAACGGGCACGCGAGTATATGCTCAGATTCGGTTTCGAGCCGGACAAACTGCCGGCCAACCTGTCACTCGCGCTTGGCAGCGCCAGCGTCACGCCATTGCAGATCGCCCGCGGTTACGCCGCCTTTGCCAACGGTGGTTTCCTGATCGAGCCCTACCTGATCAGCCGGATCGAAAACACCGAGGGGGAGCTCCTGGAACAGGCCAACCCGGTAACGGTATGCTCCAGCTGTGATCCAACCGCGGGGGAACCTCCCACTTTCGACGGCGGCGAGCGCCCCCCCATCGCCCCCCGCATCATCAGCAAACGCAACGCCTTTCTGATCTACGATGTGATGCGGGATGTGATCACCCGCGGCACCGGCACCCGGGCCCGGGTGCTGCAACGCTCCGATCTGGCCGGCAAGACCGGCACCACCAATGAGCAGGTGGACACCTGGTTCAGCGGCTTCAACCCCCACCTGGTAGCGACGGTGTGGGTCGGGTTTGACCAGCCAGCCCCCCTTGGGCGCGGCGAGTACGGCAGCAGCACCGCCCTGCCGATCTGGATCGATTACATGGAGGAGTCGCTGGCCGGGCTGCCTGACCGCCCCCCCACCCCTCCCGACGGGGTGGTGCGTGTCGCCATCGACCCGGCCAGCGGCCTGCGCGCCTGGCCGGGGCAACGCAATGCGATCAGTGAGTATTTTCGCGTCGAGGATGTTCCCACGGAGGTTGCCCGCAGCCCCGAACAGCAACGCCAGGCGCCGCCGACCGAGGCCATTTTCGGCTACTAACAGCCGGGCTATGCCGGCCGCGCGTTGCGCTCAGAGATCTTTCACGCTCTCGATCGGGTAGTGCGAGGGCAGCGGCAGGCGGGCCACTCCGGTATCGACCGCCGTCTTGGCCACCGCATAGGAGATCGCGCCCAACAGACGGGGATCCGTGGCCTTCGGCAAAATGTAGTCGCGGCCAAACTCGAGCTCCATCAGATTGTAGGCGTTCAGCACCTCCTGGGGCACCGGCTGCTTGGCCAGATCGGCCAGCGCCCGCACCGCTGCCGCCTTCATCTCCTCGTTGATGACGGAGGCGCGCACATCCAGGGCGCCCCGGAAGATAAACGGGAACCCCAACACGTTGTTGACCTGATTGGGGTAATCGGAACGGCCCGTGGCCATGATCACATCGGAACGGGTGGCGCGGGCCACGTCGGGATTGATTTCAGGGTCGGGGTTGGCGCAGGCAAAGACGATCGGATCATCGGCCATCTTCAGCAGGTTTTCCGGTGACAGCAGACCGGGGCCGGAGAGCCCCACGAAGGCGTCGGCGCCGACGATGGCGTCTTCCAGGGTGCGTTCGTCGGTTTCGGTGGCAAAGGCGGCTTTTTCCGGGGTCAGGTCATCACGACCCGAATGGATCACCCCCTTGCGATCGACCATGTAGACGTTTTCGACCCGAGCCCCCATGTTGATCAGCAGCTTCATGCAGGCACTGGCGGCGGCACCGGCGCCGAGACAGACGATGCGGGCCTCGGCCAGCTTCTTGCCGGCCAGCTCCAAGGCGTTGATCATGCCGGCAGCCGTCACGATCGCCGTGCCATGCTGGTCATCATGGAACACCGGAATGTTGCAGCGCTCGATCAGGGTACGCTCGATTTCGAAGCACTCCGGCGCCTTGATATCTTCCAGGTTGATGCCGCCAAAGGTTTCGGCAATGCGTGCGACGGTATCGATGAACGCCTGCGGGCTTTCCGCATCGACTTCGATATCGATGGCGTCAATGCCGGCAAACCGCTTGAACAGCAGCGCCTTGCCCTCCATCACCGGTTTGGAGGCCAGCGGCCCCAGATCACCCAAGCCGAGAATGGCGGTGCCGTTGGAGATGACAGCAACCAGGTTGCCCTTGGCGGTGTAGCGGTACGCCGCATCAGGGTTCTTCGCGATCTCTCGCACAGGCTCGGCCACACCGGGAGAGTAGGCCAGAGCAAGATCGCGGGAGGTTTCAGCGGAGGTGGTAAGCTCGATGCTGATCTTACCCGGCCGAGGAAACTCGTGGTAATCGAGGGCAGCTTGTTTGAAATCCTGAGACATGGTTGCTGTTTCCAACTAAGGTTGTAAAGGGACGGTCTTGCATCATATATAAAAGAAATTTGGACAACAACCGCACCGAATGGCCCGAAACAGCGCTCACTCGAGCCGCAAATGGCGCTTGGTGGTGATCCTGAGCAACCACCGCTGCTGGCCCCGGCGCAAGCGGCTCTGGCGCTGTAACCGGTCCTGCACCCAGCCACGAGCCTCGACCCGTTGCCCCACCCGCAGCTGCCGCTCTGCCAGCGCCGCCGGCAGGAACAGGGCCAGATGATCATCCAGGTCGAGGTAACGGCCGCTGCGCGTTGGGGTGATGCGACTGATCCGCCCGCTGACCACGGCGAAACCGGGTTTGTCCAGGGCCCGTGCGGCCCGAGGGGCATCTCGCCACACCCCCGCGGCGGCGCCACGGGCGGCGTTTTCGGCACTGAACAGACAATCGGCAAGGCGGGTGTTGGCGCCGAGGGCGAGGGCGAACCCCAGCCCCTGGCGCAGCATCTGTTCGGCCACCAGCTCATCCCGCCAATAAAGATGCGCCAGCAGGCGGCCATATCGGTCCCGGCGTTCGACACCGGGCAATAGATAGACCTGCTGACCCTGCACTCGCTGCTCGAGCCAGCGACCGGCTGCGCGCGCCCCGGGCTGGTCCGCTCGCCCGTCACGCCCGATCTCGGGGGTATCGATGCCGATCAGGCGTACCCGCTCGCCGCTGCTGAGCCGCACAGTGTCTCCGTCGTAGACCTGCGCCACTTCGGCGTGAAAGCCGCCCGGCAGCAGCGGGCATTGCGCCCAAACCGCCGCCGACGCCAGCAGCCAGAACAGGCATACAAAAAAGGCACCCGGATGGAGTGCCTTTTTTGATCCGCGCCGGCTCAGCCGATCAAGACTTGAAACCACGAGCACCGAAGCGCTTCTTGAAGCGATCCACACGGCCGCCGGAAGTCGCTTCCTTCTGCTTGCCGGTGTAGAACGGGTGGCACTGGCTGCACACATCCACCAGTATATCCTTGCCCATGGTGGAGCGGGTCTGCATCACGTTGCCGCAGGAGCAGGTGATGGTCACTTCGTTGTATTCCGGATGGATACCAGCTTTCATCTCGAACCTCGATAAAATTGGCGTGCCGCCACCCGGTCGTATCGATTGACGCCAGGCACCGCACATTGGATAGTCAGCACTCCACTAGCGGAGCACCGCGATGCTTACAGTTGAGGCGCGAGATTATACGTAGCCCACAGCTCACTGGCAAGCCAATTCACCGGCGGTGGGGAGGCGGGCGAACCCCGGACTTGACAGCGCAGGGAGCAGGTAGCAGCGTTGGCGCGTCGTTCACCAGGCCGTAAGGCAGGAGGTCATTGTGTTCCACCCACCACACCGCTTGCCCTGCATCGGTACCCAGCCCGCCGCCGCCCCGGGCCGGCTGATGCGCCAATCAGTAAAGGAGCCAAGGTCCATTTGCCCTCGACAGACAGCGACACCCTCCCCTTCGGCCGGGATTCCGACTTGATCTACCGGGTCGCCGTTCCAACCCCGCTCTATCGGCTGTTCGACTACCGGCCGCCCCTGGATGGGAGCCCCGCGCAGGCGGGGTGCCGGGTCCGGGTTCCCTTCGGGGCGCGCGAGGTCATCGGTATTCTGGTCTCGATCGAGCCGCGCAGCGAACTCCCCCTGGACAAGCTCAAGCCGGTCAGTGAGGTGCTGGATCAGGCATCGCTGTTCAGTGATGATCTGTTTGCGCTGGCACACTGGGCCGCCGGTTACTACCTGCACCCCCTGGGCGAGGCGCTGCACCAGGCGCTGCCGGTACTGCTGCGCCAGGGGCAACCGGCCCACTTCGCCCACCGAACACTGTGGCGCGCGGCCCCCGGCGCGACGCTCGCGGCGATCGCCGCCCGCGCCTTCCGCCAGCGCGCGCTACTGCAACTGCTGCTGGAACATCCCGACGGGATCAGTAGCGACGCCCTGCGTGCCGAGGGTGGCGACCCGGCGCTGCTGAAGGCGCTGCAGCAGAAGGGGGTGGCAGACCCGTTCGAGCACCACCCCAACCTGCCCCATGCCGACCTCACCGAGGGGGTGATCCGCGAGGCCCCCCTGACCCTGCACGCGCAGCAGGCCCAGGCGGTCGAGGCCATTCGAGCGGCACGGGGTTTCACCCCCCTGCTGCTGGAGGGGGTCACCGGATCGGGCAAAACCGAGGTCTATCTGCAGGCGATCCAGACCTGCCTCGAGCGCGGCCAGCAGGCGCTGGTGCTGGTTCCCGAGATCGGCCTGACGCCGCAGATACTGGCCCGCTTCAAGGCGCGCTTTCGGGTGCCGGTGCTGGCCCTGCACTCCGGCATGAGCGACCGGCAGCGGCTGGATGCCTGGCTCTGGGCGCGTGAGGGCAGCGCCCGCATCCTGATCGGCACCCGCTCGGCCATCTTCACCCCCCTGCGCCGGCCCGGCCTGATCATTGTCGACGAGGAGCATGACAGCTCCTTCAAGCAGCAGGAGGGGTTTCGCTACCATGCCCGTGACCTTGCGATCTACCGTGCCAGCCAGCTAGGGGTGCCGATCGTGCTGGGCAGCGCCACCCCCTCGCTGGAAACGCTGCACAATGCGCGTAGTGGCCGCTATCACCACCTGCAGCTGAGCCACCGTGCCGGCAAGGCCACCCCGCCGGTATTCAAACTGCTGGATATTCGCCAGCAGCCCCTGGATGCGGGCCTCTCGGCGCCACTGATCAGCCAGATCCGCGACCACCTGGAGCGGGGCACCCAGGTGCTGCTGTTTCTGAACCGCCGTGGCTTTTCGCCGGCCCTGATCTGCCACGCCTGTGGCACCCCGGTCGACTGCACCCGCTGCGATGCGCGCATGACCCTGCACCGTCACCCCCCCCATCTGCACTGCCACCACTGTGATCGCCAGACCCCCATCCCGCGCGGCTGCAGCCACTGCGGCAGCGATCAGCTGCGCCCCGCCGGCAGCGGCACCGAGCGGGTGGATGAGCGGTTACAGGTCCATTTTCCCGACACCCCGGTGGTGCGGGTGGATCGCGACAGCACCCAGCGCAAGCACGCGCTGGAGCGGATCATGCGCCAGGTACACAGCGGCGCCCCCTGCATTCTGGTGGGCACCCAGATGCTGGCCAAGGGGCACCATTTCCCCCGCGTGACGCTGGTCGCCGTGCTGGATGCGGATGCGGGGCTGTTCAGCGCGGACTTTCGCGGCATGGAGAAAACCGCCCAGTTGATTCTGCAGGTCGCCGGCCGCGCCGGACGCGCCGACCACCCGGGCGAGGTGGTGCTGCAAACCCTGCATGCGGAGCACCCGCTGCTCAACACCCTGGTGCACGCCGGTTACGAGGCTTTTGCCAGCGAGGAGCTGCGGCTGCGCCACGGCGCCGGGCTGCCCCCCTTCTCCCACCACGCCCTGCTCCGCGCCGAGGCCACCCGGCAGGGGGTGGCGGAGCGTTTTCTGTTCAGCCTGCGCGAGCTCGCCCGGCAGCGGCAACTGCTGCCGCAAGGCGTGCAGTGTATCGGCCCGTTCCCGGCGGCGATGGAGAAGCGCGCCGGCCTGTTCCGCGCCCAGCTGTTGCTGCAAAGCCCCCAGCGCAAGGCGCTGCATCGGCTACTGCCCCTGCTCGGGGCGATGCTGCAGGAGCACCCCGAGGCGCGCCGGGTACGCTGGAGTATCGACGTCGACCCCATCGACAGTTACTGATTGGCAATCGGCCGCGGCCAAGCCGTATAATGTCCGGTTTAGTAGCTCATTCTGATCGTCGAACCCAGCCAGAGTACCCCAATGAAAGAACAGATTGCCCAGTTGATCGAAACGGCGCTGGCCTCCCTGGTGGCTGATGGCACCCTGCCGGCCGATATTGCTCCGAGCATTCAGGTGGAGAACAGCCGCGACAAAGCGCACGGTGACTTTGCCTGCAACATCGCCCTGACTCTGGCCAAGCCCGCCCGCCGCAACCCGCGTGAGCTGGCGCAGCAGATCCGCGCCGCCCTGCCCGCCAGCGCCGCCATCGAAAAAACCGAAATAGCCGGCCCCGGGTTCATCAACTTCTTCGTCCGTCCGGCTTCCCTCTTCAGCGTGGTGGAGGAGATCCTGCGCCAGGGGGAAGCGTTCGGGCGCGCCGCCGCCAACTCCGGCCCGCGCATTCAGGTGGAATTTGTCTCCGCCAACCCCACCGGCCCGCTGCACGTCGGTCATGGCCGTGGCGCCGCCTACGGCGCCTGCGTGGCTGACCTGCTGGAGGCCACCGGCGCCGTGGTGGAACGGGAATACTACGTCAACGATGCCGGTCGCCAGATGCACATCCTCGCGGTCAGTGTCTGGCTGCGCTATCTGGAGCTGTACGATCAGGAGCCGACCTTCCCCAGCAGCGGCTATCAGGGCTACTACATCCATGATATCGCCCATGATCTGCTGCAAACCTGGGGCGAGCGCTTCAACCGCCCGGTGAGCGAGCTGTTCTTCGGGATCGTCGCCGATGAGCCCGCCGGCGGTGACAAGGAGCAGCATATCGACGCCCTGATCGAGCGGGCCCAGGCGCTGCTGGGGGATGACTACGAGGCGGTTTTCAATGCGGGGCTGAACGCCATTTTGGGTGATATCCGCGAGGATCTGTCCGAGTTCGGCGTGGACTATCAGGTCTGGTTCTCCGAGCGCTCACTGATCGAAAACGGCGATGTGGAGCGCGCGCTGGAACAGCTGGAGGCGCGCGGCTACCTGTATGAGCAGGCGGGCAACCTCTGGTTCCGCTCCACCGACTTTGGCGACGACAAGGACCGCGTGGTCCGGCGGGCCAACGGCCAGACCACCTATTTCGCCTCCGACATCGCCTACCACATGAACAAGTTCGAGCGCGGTTTCGATCAGGTGATCAACATCTGGGGCGCCGACCACCACGGCTACATCCCCCGGGTGAAGGCGGCCATCGAGGCGCTCGGTTACGATCCCGCAAAGCTGGTGGTGAAGCTGGTCCAATTCGCCATCCTCTACCGTGGCAGCGAGCGCGTGCCGATGTCCACCCGCTCCGGCTCCTTCGTCACCCTGCGCGAGCTGCGCAACGAAGTGGGCAACGACGCCTGCCGCTTCTTTTATGTCACCCGCAAGGCGGACCAGCACATGGACTTCGACCTGGAGCTGGCCAAATCGGAGTCCAAGGACAACCCGGTGTACTACATCCAGTATGCCCACGCCCGGGTCTGCTCGGTGCTGCGCAAGCTGGAGCGGGACGGGATCGCCTGGGATCGGGCCGCCGGGCTCGAGGCCCTGGAGCGGCTGGAGAGCGAGACCGAAAAGGAGCTGGCGGTGCAACTGGGCAAATACCCGCAAACCCTGCAGCACGCCGCGCTCAATTTCGAACCCCACCTGCTGGCCAACTACCTGCGTGATCTGGCGGGCGACTTCCATACCTGGTACAACGGTCACAAGCTGATCAGCGCCGATACGCAACTGCGCAACGCCCGCCTGACCCTGAGCGTGGCGGTGCGGCAGGTGTTGGCCAACGGCCTGGCACTGCTGGGCGTATCCGCACCGGAGCAGATGTAACCATGGCAAAGCAGGACTACGGCCAGAAGCGTCGCAGCGGCAGCAGCGCCAGCCGGCGACCATCCCGCCAGCCCCCGCCGCCCCGACGCACCCCGCCAGCCCCTCGCCCGCCCTGGCGGCTGGCGCTGGTGACGCTGGTGGTGGTGGCCGCGCTCTGTTACCTGCTCTATGTCCTGTTGCATACCCCGGCGGACACCCGCGCGCCGCTGGCCCAGCCCGCTGGCAAGGGGGCACCGCCGACGCCGAGCAAGCCGCCAGCCAAGCCCGCCCCGGCGGTGGTCGAACCCAAACAGAGCCGCTTCGATTTCTACGAGAAACTGCCCAAATCCGAGATCGTGGCACCGAAGGTCGAAGCCTACAAATCCACCCCCAAGGATGCCCCCATGGAGCATCGCTACCTGCTCCAGGCCGGCTCCTTTCGCGACCCGGCGGACGCCGAACGGATGCGGGCCCGGCTGATCCTGGAAGGTCTGCCCGGGGTGCGCACCGATCGCAGTGAAGGCAGCAACGGGATCTGGTACCGGGTGCGGGTGGGGCCGTTCGATAACCGTAGCGCCATGAACCGGGCCAGCAACAAACTCAGCAAACTGAATATCATTCCCATGGAGGTGCGGATCGACTGATCCGCCCCGCCCCCTTGAAATCGGCCCGCCCGCATCCATATCGGTTGCCATCATCGGGCCAAAGGATTTTCTGCTATGACAACGATAGTATCAGTGCGCCGTGGCGATCAGGTCGTGGTCGGCGGTGACGGCCAGGTATCGCTGGGAAACACCGTCATGAAAGGCAGTGCGCGCAAGGTCAACCTGCTCGCCAAGCACAAGGTGATCACCGGCTTTGCCGGCGGCACCGCGGACGCCATCACCCTGCGCGACCTGTTCGAGCAGCAACTGGACAAGCACCAGGGCAATATCGTCAACGCCGTGATCCATCTGGCCAGGGAGTGGCGCACCGACCGGGTTCTGCGCCGGCTGGAGGCGCTGATGCTGGTCGCCAACCATGAAAAAACCTATCTGATCTCCGGCAACGGTGACGTGATCGAGCCGGAAGATGGGGTCATCGCCATCGGCTCCGGTGGCAACTTCGCCCTCGCCGCCGCCCGCGCGCTGTTGGGCAACACCGACCTGAGCGCCCGCGAGGTTGTCGAAAAAAGCCTGCACATTGCGGCGGGTATCTGCGTTTTCACCAACGACAACCTCACCATCGAACAGCTGGCGAACAGCCGCGAGGAGAAGTGAACATGGGTAACATGACCCCACGCGAGATCGTGCATGAGCTCAACCGCCACATCATCGGTCAGGAGGATGCCAAGCGCTCCGTGGCCATCGCCCTGCGCAACCGCTGGCGCCGTATGCAGCTGGATGAGGAGCTGCGCCCGGAGGTGACCCCCAAAAACATTCTGATGATCGGCCCCACCGGGGTCGGCAAGACCGAAATCGCCCGTCGTCTGGCCAAGCTGGCCAACGCGCCCTTCATCAAGGTGGAGGCCACCAAGTTCACCGAGGTGGGGTATGTGGGCCGCGACGTGGAGACCATCGTGCGCGACCTGACCGAGATGGCGGTGAAGATGGTGCGCGAGCAGGCGATGGCTCAGGTGCGCTTTCGTGCCGAGGAGGCCGCGGAGGAGCGGATCCTCGACGCCCTGCTGCCGCCTCCCCGTGCCACCGGCTTCGGTGACGAGCCCCAGCCGAGCAAGAGCGATAGCGCCACCCGCCAGGTGTTTCGCAAGAAGTTGCGGGAGGGGCAGCTGGATGACAAGGAGATCGAGATCGAGCTGGCACAGCCGCAGGTGGGGGTCGAGATCATGGCCCCGCCGGGACTGGAGGAGATGACCAGCCAGCTGCAGAACATGTTTTCCAACCTGGGCCAGGGACGCAAAAAGACCCGCCGCCTGAAGGTGAAGGAGGCGTTCAAGCGGCTCACCGACGAGGAGGCCGCGGCGCTGATCAAGGAGGAGGAGACCAAGCAGAAAGCGATCGAGATGGTGGAGCAGAACGGCATCGTCTTCCTCGACGAGATCGACAAGGTGTGCAAGCGCTCCGACAACGGCAGCGGTGATGTCTCCCGCGAGGGGGTACAGCGCGATCTGTTGCCGCTGATCGAGGGCTGCACCGTGAGCACCAAATATGGCATGGTGAAAACCGACCACATTCTGTTCATCGCCTCCGGTGCCTTCCATCTGGCGCGCCCCTCCGACCTGATCCCGGAGCTGCAGGGGCGGCTGCCGATCCGGGTGGAGCTGCACCCGCTCACCCCGGAGGATTTTCGCCGCATCCTCACCGAACCCAGAGCCTCCCTGACCGAGCAGTACAAGGCGCTGCTGGCCACCGAGGGGGTCGAGATCGAGTTCAGCGCGGATGGCATCGCCCGCATCGCCGAGCTGGCGTTTCAGGTCAATGAACGGACCGAAAACATCGGCGCCCGGCGGCTGCACACCATGATGGAGCGCCTGCTCGATGAGCTCTCCTACGGCGCCTCCGACCGCTCGGGTGAAACCGTTCTGATCGATGCCGCCTACGTGGATCGACAGCTCAGTGAGCTCAGTCAGGACGAAGACCTGAGCCACTATATTCTCTGATCACAACCCCGGGGCTTTGCCCCGGCACAGCGGAGCCACCCCATGAACACACCGGTTCCCCCGCCCAGCGAGATCCGTCTGCACTTGAAATCACGCACGCTGGAGCTGGTTTACCCCGATGGCAACTTCGAGCTCAGCGCCGAGTTTCTGCGGGTCCACTCCCCCTCCGCCGAGGTGCGCGGCCACGGCGTCGGCAACGGGGTGTTGCAAACCGGCAAGCGGCATGTGGCGATCGAGGCGGTGGAGCCGGTCGGCAACTACGCCCTCAAAATCCTGTTTGATGACGGGCATCACTCCGGGCTTTACACCTGGGAGTATCTGTACGACCTGGCCCACCATCAGGCCGACTACTGGCAGCGCTATCTGGCTCGGCTCGAAGCCGCCGGGGCCTCCCGCGACAATGGCCTGATCGCGCGCGGTTGAGCGGCGCAAGCGGATGCGACAAACGCCGGTGGGCGCAGTAGAATGACTCCATCAACGCAACCGTCGGGCAGAACAGCATGGCAGAGCAGAACGATAACAGGACCACCCACTTCGGCTTTCAGGATGTCCCCGTGGAGGAGAAGGTGAAACGGGTGGCCGATGTGTTCCACTCGGTGGCGGGCAAGTATGACCTGATGAACGACCTGATGTCCGGGGGCGTTCACCGCCTGTGGAAACGGATCACCGTCGACCAGAGCGGCGTTCGCCGGGGCCACACGGTGCTCGATATCGCCGGCGGCACCGGCGATCTGACACGCAAATTCGCCCGCATGGTGGGGCGGGAGGGGCGGGTCGTGCTGGCCGACATCAACGATTCCATGCTGAAGGTGGGGCGCGACAAACTGCTCAACTCAGGCGTGAGCGGCAATGTGGCTTATGTTCAGGCCGACGCCGAATGTCTGCCGTTCGCGGACAACACCTTTGACGTCATCACTATCGCTTTTGGCCTGCGCAACGTCACCGATCAGAACGCGGCGCTCGCCTCGATGCAGCGGGTGCTCAAACCCGGTGGCAAACTGATGATTCTGGAGTTTTCCAAAACCAGCAATCCGGCCTTCAGCAAGCTGTACGACTTCTATTCCTTCAACATCCTGCCGCAGATCGGCAAGGTGGTGGCGGGGGACGCCGACAGCTACCGCTATCTGGCCGAGTCGATCCGCAAACATCCCGATCAGGAAACACTCAAAGGGATGATGGAACAGGCCGGCTTCGTCAACTGCCGCTATCAGAACATGACCTGCGGCGTGGTCGCGCTGCATACCGGCATCAAACCCTGAGCGGAGGTCTGGATGGTAACGGGGATGATCGGCGCCGCCCTGCTGACACTGGCACAGGAGAGCCTCAACCGGATTCTGGCGCAGGACCCGCTCACCCGGCAACGGCTGGAAACGCTCTCGGACCGGGTGATCGCCATCCACTGCACCGCCCCCGAATTTCGCCTCTACCTGCTGCCCCATGCGCGCGGGATCGACCTGCTGGGGCAGAGCGCAACACCCCCCGATGTCACCCTGCATGGCGCGGCGCTGGAGCTGATCCGCCTGCCCGCCGCCGGCAATGCGGTGCTGTTCGGACGGGGGGTGAGCATCGAGGGGGAGAGCGCCCTGGCGCACAAACTGCGGCAGATTCTGGCCGACAGCCGGATCGATTGGGAGGCGTGGCTGGCAGAGCTGATCGGCGACACCCCCGCCCACCCGCTGGCACAACTGCTGCGCTACGGTGGCCAGCGGCTGCAACAGAGCGGCTCCAGTCTGCTGCACAGCCTCGATGAGTACCTGCGCGAAGAGGCCCGGTTGCTGCCCACCCGGGTCGAGTTCGAGATTCGGCAGGAGGCGATCGATGCCCTGCGCGCCGCCACCGACCGGCTGGAGGCGCGCATCGGCCGACTGGAACGGGCTCGCGCCCCGGCCCCGCCGGCCACGAACCCCGCGGTGTAGAGCGGCCCCGGTCAGAACGGCTTGACCACCACCAAGATCAAGATGGGAATGAAGATCAGCAGCGGCAGCTCGTTATAGAGCCGAAAATAACGCCCGCTGCGGGTGAGCTCCCCGCGCTGCAGCTGTTTCAGATAGGCGCGACAGGCGAAGTGGTAGCCGATCAGCAGGCCGACGAAGAGCAGCTTGGCATACAGCCAGCCACCGCCCCAGCCATACCCCAGCCAGAGCCAGAGCCCCAGCGCCAGGGTGAACAGGGCCATGATCGTCATGAAGCCGTAGAGCTTGCCCGCCATGATCGCCAGCCGGGAGACATCCTGCCCGGCCGCGCGCCCCTCCACGTAGTGTACGAAGATCCGCGGCAGGTAGAAGATACCGGCCATCCAGCTGGTCATCGCCAGTATGTGCAGCATTTTGTACCAGAGCATCGGCTCTCTCCTCGGTTGATCCCGCCGCCACCGCCACCGGCGCCACGGCCGGGGGCCTCTCAGTGGGGGTTGACCCGGGTATCGACCCGCAACAGATCGACCAGTTCCACCCGCAGCGCATCGCCGGGCTGGACCGGCCCCACCCCCGCCGGGGTGCCGGTCAGCACCAGATCCCCCGGCTGCAGGGTAAACCAGTGGCTGATGTAGCTCAGCAGCGTCAGCACCGGGGTGATCATCTGGCCACTGCGGCCCTCCTGACGCACCGCACCATTGACGCTCAGGCGGATCGTTATGGCGCTCAGATCGGCTACGCGGGCGGGCGGAATGAACCCCGACACCGGGCAGGCGCCATCGAACCCCTTTGCTTTCTCCCAGGGAAGTCCCTTCCGCTTGAGCTGATCCTGCAGATCGCGCAGGGTCAGATCCAGCCCCACGCCGATCCCGGCAATGGCCCGCCGCGCCTGCGCCTCATCCGCCCGGGTCAGGGGGGTGCCGATCAGCAGCGCCAGCTCGGTCTCGAAATGCACCCGCCCGCGGCCGGCGGGAATATCGAAGGGTTCCTCCAGCGGCAGCAGCGAGGTGGCGGGCTTGATGAAGAGAACCGGCTCCGGCGGCACCTCGTTGTTCAGCTCCCGGGCGTGGTCGGCGTAGTTGCGCCCGACACAGACCACCTTACCCGGGGGCAGGTCGATCGGGCGGGCATCGGCATGGCGGTGTTGGTAGCGCATCGCATCGGCTCCGGCTGACTATTCGGCGTAATGTTAGCAGACTCTCAGCGCACCCCGCAGGCCAACTTCAGGGTCCGCAGCCGCAAGCTGAGGGCGAAAGTCAGCCGCACTTGCCGACAGCGACCGCTCCGCCCCCCTTCGGTTGCATTTTCATTCAGGTTCGGCTGAATTTTTTTCCCGCCGCCGGCGTCCTGCTGCGGCGCACACCGACGGGCGGTCTGTGCTAGAATTGCCGCTCAATTTTTCCGGCTGGGCGTGTATCGGCCCGGCTGCAGCATGGATCACAGACGATGAGCAAAACTACTTCTCTGGACAAGAGCAAGATCCGGATTCTGTTGCTGGAGGGCGTGCATCAATCCGCGATCGAGACACTCAACGCGCACGGCTACACCAACATTGAATACCACACCGGATCCCTGCCCGAAGAGGAGCTGATCGAGCGGGTACGCGACGCCCATTTCATCGGCATCCGCTCCCGCACCCGGCTGACCCGCAAGGTGTTCGAAGCGGCGGAAAAACTGGTGGCCGTGGGCTGTTTCTGCATCGGCACCAATCAGGTCGATCTACAGGCAGCCACGGAAGCGGGCATCGCCGTTTTCAACGCGCCCTACTCCAACACCCGCTCCGTCGCCGAGCTGGTGCTGGCCGAGGCGATCATCCTGCTGCGCGGCGTGGCGGAAAAGAACGCCAAGGCACACCGCGGCGTCTGGCTCAAGAGCGCGGAAAACGCCTACGAGATCCGCGGCAAGAAGCTGGGCATCGTCGGCTATGGCAGCATCGGCTCCCAGCTGAGCGTACTGGCCGAGGGGCTGGGCATGGAGGTCTACTTCCATGATGTAGTCACCAAACTGCCGCTGGGCAACGCCAAGCAGGTCGGCTCCCTCCCCGCGCTGCTGAGCCTGTGCGACATCATCACCCTGCATGTGCCGGAGCTGCCCTCCACCAAAAACATGATGGCCGCCACTCAGTTTGAGCAGATGAAGCCAAACTCCATCTTTATCAACGCCGCCCGCGGCACCGTGGTCGATATCGACGCCCTGTGCGACGCCCTCAGCTCCGGCAAGCTGCTGGGTGCCGCCATCGACGTGTTCCCGGTCGAGCCGCGCAGCAACAAGGATGAGTTCGTCAGCCCGCTGCGCGCCTTCGACAACGTGATCCTGACCCCCCATGTGGGCGGCTCCACCATGGAGGCGCAGGAGAACATCGGCTATGAAGTGGCGGAGAAACTGGTCAAGTACAGCGATAACGGCTCCTCCATCACCTCGGTCAACTTCCCGGAAGTGGCCCTGCCGGAGCATCCCGACAAGCACCGTTTGCTGCATGTCCATGAGAACATCCCCGGCGTTCTCAGCCAGATCAACAGCGTCTTCTCCGAAAACGGCATCAACATCTCCGGCCAGTATCTGCAGACCAACGACAAGGTCGGCTATGTGGTGATCGATGTGGACGCCGACTACTCCAAACTGGCGCTGGAAAAACTACAGCAGGTCAACGGCACCATTCGCTGCCGCCGCCTCTTCTGAGACGCATCTCCACCCCCCGGCGGCGGGCCCCACGCCTGCCGCCGGCGCGGCCAACTTCCCTCCCGGTGCTGCCAAAGCGGGCCACAGTCGGCTAAAATCCACCCGGTCGCACCGGAGTGTGCGCCAGAACACCGTGCCTCCCTGTTCCTGCAACCCTGTGCGGACCCCTGATGATGATCCGATCGAGACTGCTGACGCTGCTGGTGGTTATCCTGCCGGGCCTGTTCTCCCCCCTGCTGGCGGCCACGCCGGAACAGGCCGCCCAACTGGAGCGGCAGATCGAGCAGTTGAGCCAAGAGGAGGGCACCCCCTCCCCGCTGCGCGATCTGTATCAGCGCACCCTCGGCGCCATCAAGGATCAGCAACAGTATCAGCAGCGGGCCGAGGCCCTGCAGCGCCAGCTGGAGCGGCAGCCGATCGCGCTGGAGGAGCAGCGGCGCCAGTTGGAGCGCCCCCTGCCAGCGACCGACATGAAGGCGTTGCGGGCATTGGATGCGGCCACCCTCGAGCAACGCCTGACCCTCAAACGGGCCGAACAGCTGCAGTTGGAGCAGCGGCGGGATCGGCTGCTGCAGCAGATCGAGCTCAACGAGCAAAAACTGGTGTCGCTGCGTGGACAGCTGGCGGAGCTGAAACAGACCACCCCCCGCGTGCCGGAGCTTCCCGGTGAGGGGGATCGGCAGCTGACCGATGCGCGGTTGCAGCTGCAAAATGCCCTGCAGGAGCTTTACAACAGCCAGATCCAGGCGCTGGAGCTGGAGCTGCTGGCGCTACCGGGGGAAAGCGAACGCGCCCGGCTGGAGCTGCGCCACCTGCAGCGGCTGCTGAGCGCCGGCAGTGAACAACTGACGCAGATGCAGCAGCTGTTGGAGCAGAAACGGCAGGATGAACTGCAAACCACCCTGAACAACCTGATTCAGGCCGGAGCCCAAGCGACCCAGCCCGGACCGATTCGGGAGCTGATCGAGCGCAACCGCACACTGACCGAGCAGCTGGGGCAGCTCAATGAACTCAGCGCCGCCACCACCCGCAACCGCAATGCGCTGGAGCAGGAGCTGAACCTGGTCACCCAGAGCCTCAAAACCGTCCAGCAGCAACTGGAGCTGGAGAGCTACAACGCCAGCTACGAGCTGCGCCGCTTCACCCAGTCGCTGTCGCGCCCGGTGGACACGCTCTCCACCCGCCAGAAGTTGAATGCGCTGCGCCTCGATAGCCTCGACTTCAACCGGTTGCACGCCCACCGCGATCCACCAACCGGTGCCGAAGCGGCCGCACTGTCAGCGACACAGCGACAACAGTTGGCGCAGCTGCAAGCGAGCCAGGAGCGGCTGCTCAATCAGATCCAGGAGCGCCGGGAACAGCTGATCGGCGAGCTGTCGCAGCTGCTCACCGTGCAGGAGCAGCTCAACGAGCGGATCACCCAAGCGCGGGAGCTGGTCGCACGCCAGTTGCTCTGGCTGCCGGTGGCCCCGCCCATATCCGACGCTTGGCCGGGGCAGGTTCTCTCCAGCTTCGGTTTGTTATCGCAGCGGCTGGAAGCGATGCTGCAAACCCCGCTCTGGAACCCGGGCCCGCCGCTGCGCCTGAGTATGATCCTGTTTGCCCTCAGCACACTGCTCGCCCTCTGGCTGTACCGCTACCAGCGGCGCCACCGCGCCCGCTGGGCGCGGGATCTGGGCAATGTGATACATGACCGGTTTTTTCACACCCTGGGGCTGTGCCTGCTCGCGCCGCTGATCGCCGCTCCCCTGCCGCTGCTGCTGATGCTGCTGCGCCAATACAGTCTCGATCCGGCCCACCCCGATTACGCCGCCCTGCGACAGTTACTGCTGTTCTGGGCCGCCAGCCTGCTGCTGTATGGCACCTTGCTGCTATGGCTGCGGGAGCCGGACGGTCTCTTCTGCGCCCACTTTGCAACCCCCAAAGTGCTTGCCAAGCGGTTCAAACGGCAGCTGCACCTGCTGTTCTGGCTGGGCACCCCCTTGCTGAGCATCTGGTTGTTGATCGACAGCTACAACACCCCCGCACTGCAGGCCGGGCTGGGGCGGCTGATCTTTCTGCTGCTCACCCTCACCCTGGCCCTGTTCTGGCACGGTATCTGGCGTGTCAGCCATGAGGTGAACCAGATGACCCGCGGCAGCAGCTGGTGGCAGAGCGCCCATCTCTGGATCGTGCTGCTGGTGCTCTTCAATATCGCCATGTTTTTGCTCGGCGTGTGGGGCTACACCCTGACCGCCCTGTTTTTCATGCTGATTCTGCTGGTGGTGGTGCTGCAGGTGCTGGGAGCCTTTCTGGTGTTCAAGCTGGGGCTGCGCTGGCTGCTGATCGCCGAGCGTCGTCTCGCCTTCAGCCGCGCCAAGGCCCGCAGGGCCGAGCTGGTGGCCGCACGGGAAAACAACGAGGAAAGCTCGCCGCCGCTGAAAGAAAACTACCTCGATCTGCAGACCATCTCCGACCAGTCACGCATCCTGTTGAAAAGTTTCACCCTGCTGCTGTTCAGCATCATGCTGTGGCTCACCCTGGGGGATTTTCTGCCGACGTTGCAGGTACTGGAAAGCGTGCGCCTCTGGAGCAGCTTCTCGCAGCAGGGCGCCGAGCAGGTGATCACCTACGTCACCCTGCGCGATCTGATCCTGGGGCTGCTGGTGCTCTGGATCAGCTTCATGGCCGCGCAGAACCTGCCCGGCCTGCTGGAGCTGCTGGCCCTGCGCCACCTCGACCTGACCCCGGGCAGCAGCTACGCCATCACCACCCTGCTGCGCTACAGCCTGATTCTGATCGGGGTACTGGTTGCCATCAGCCAGTTTGGTCTGGAATGGGGCAAACTGCAGTGGCTGATCGCCGCCCTGGGCGTGGGGCTCGGCTTTGGCCTGCAGGAGATCGTGGCCAACTTCGTCTCGGGGCTGATCATCCTGTTTGAAAAGCCGGTTCGGATCGGGGATACCGTCACCCTCGGCGAGGTCACCGGCACGGTATCGCGCATCCAGATTCGCGCCACCACCATCACCGACTGGGATCGCAAGGAGGTGGTCATCCCCAACAAGACCTTCATCACCAACCAGCTGATCAACTGGTCGCTCAGCGATGCGATCACCCGGGTGGTGTTCACCGTGGGGGTCGCCTACGGCAGCGATACCGGGCTGGCCGAGCGGCTGCTGCTGGAGGTCGCCCATGCCAACCCGCGGGTGCTGCCGGACCCGGAACCACGCGCCTATTTCAAGGCGTTTGCCGACAGCAGCCTGCTGATCGATCTGTGGGTGTATGTCAGCACCCTGGCCGATCGCATCCCGGTCACGGATGAGCTCAACCGGGCGATCAACGACTCCTTCCGGCAACATGGCATCGAGATCGCCTTCCCGCAGCTGGATGTGCATCTGCACCGGGTAAAACCACCCCCGAAAGCCGAGGCGGGCTGAACGGCGCCGCCGGGGGCGGCCAGAGCGGTGGGCTTGGAGTTACCCCACGCTTGCGCCCCGATCCACCCCGCCCCGGACGGGTGCCGGGGCGGGTCAGGGTGTAAAAAAACAACCAAAAATTCACGAAAAACTGTCAACAACACGCGATCTGGCAGCAAAACCCCACCATCGGGTCGATTCTTCATACTTTAGGCGCAAACGCGAGACAGCCCTCTTTTTTTGCGCTATTTTCGCAATGCACAATCCTTTGATGGAGCGTTACTCCTACTGCTGCCGGCCAGCACCGGCGCAACTGATTCAATCAATTGGGGCAAAAAGATGAGCCAACGGGTACAGGTCGGTGGCCTGCAGGTCGCCAAAGAGCTTTACGACTTCATCAACACGCAGGCACTGCCGGGCAGCGGCATCGAGGAGCAACAGTTCTGGAGCCGCTTCGACCGGATCGTGCATGACCTCGCACCGCGCAACCGGGCGCTGCTGGCCAAACGTGACGCGCTACAGGCGAAGATCGATGAGTGGCACCGAGCACACCGCGGCGCCGAGTTCGATTTCGACGCCTACAAATCCTTTCTGCAATCGATCGGTTACCTGCTGCCGGAGGGGGAGGCGTTCACCATCACCACGGAAAACGTGGACCCGGAGATGGCCACCATGGCCGGCCCGCAGCTGGTGGTGCCGGTGACGAACGCCCGCTACGCACTGAACGCCGCCAACGCCCGCTGGGGCAGCCTGTATGACGCGCTCTACGGTACCGACGCCATAGCGGAAGCCGACGGCGCCGAGCGGGGGGCGGGCTACAACCCGGCCCGTGGCGCCAAGGTGATCGCCTTCGGGCGCACGTTCCTCGACCAGAGCGCTCCGCTTCAGGGGGGCTCGCACAAGGACTCCGCCGGCTACAGCATCCAAAACGGTCGCCTCTGCGTGGTGTTGCGCGATGGCAGCGAGATCGGGCTGAAAAACCCGGCCCAGCTGATCGGCTATAACGGCAGTGCCAGCAACCCGAGCGCCATCGTGCTGCGCCACAACGGCCTGCACTTCGAGATCCAGATCGACCGTGACAGCCAGATCGGCCGCTCCGACGCCGCCGGAGTGAAAGATATCCTGATGGAAGCGGCGCTGACCACCATCATGGACTGCGAAGACTCCGTGGCCACCGTGGATGCCGAAGACAAAGTGGTCGCCTACCGCAACTGGCTGGGGCTGATACTGGGCAGCCTGACCGAAACGGTGGAAAAAGGGGGCAGAACCTTCACCCGCCGTATGCACCCGGACCGGGAATACACCGCCGCCGACGGGGGCCGCGTGAGCCTGAAGGGGCGCAGCCTGATGTTCGTGCGCAATGTGGGCCATCTGATGACCAACCCGGCGATCCTCGACCGTGAGGGCAACGAGATCCCCGAAGGGATCATGGATGGCATGATCACCAGCCTGATCTCCCTGCACGACATCCACGGCAACGGTCGCTTTCGCAACGCCACCACCGGCTCCATCTACATCGTGAAGCCGAAGATGCACGGCCCGGAGGAGGTCGCCTTCGCCGATGAACTGTTCGCGCGGGTGGAGGACGCCCTCGACCTGCCCCGCTTCACCATAAAGATGGGGATCATGGACGAGGAGCGGCGCACCACCGTCAACCTGAAAGAGTGCATCCGGGCCGCCAAGGAGCGGGTGGTATTCATCAACACCGGCTTCCTCGATCGTACCGGTGACGAGATCCACACCTCCATGGAAGCCGGCCCCATGATCCGCAAGGGGGAGATGAAAAACGCGGCCTGGATCAAGGCCTACGAGGACTGGAACGTGGATATCGGCCTGGCCTGCGGCCTCAGTGGCCGCGCCCAGATCGGCAAGGGGATGTGGGCGATGCCGGATCTGATGGCCGCCATGCTGGAACAGAAGATCAACCACCCGCTGGCCGGTGCCAACACCGCCTGGGTGCCCTCCCCGACCGCGGCCACGCTGCACGCCCTGCACTACCATCAGGTGGATGTGTTCGCCCGCCAGCAGGAGCTGAAGAGCCGCCCCCGCGCCAGTCTGGACGATATTCTCACCCTTCCGCTGGCCCCCGAGCCCAACTGGAGCGCCGCCCAGATCCAGCAGGAGCTGGACAACAACGCTCAGGGGATCCTCGGCTACGTGGTGCGCTGGGTCGATCAGGGGGTGGGCTGCTCCAAGGTGCCCGACATCAACGACGTGGGCCTGATGGAAGATCGCGCCACCCTGCGCATCTCCAGCCAGCATATCGCCAACTGGCTCCACCATGGGGTCTGTTCCCGGGAGCAGGTGATGGCCACCCTGCAACGGATGGCCGCGGTGGTGGATCGTCAGAACGGCGCCGATCCGCTCTACCAGCCGATGGCGCCCAACTTCGATGACAGCATCGCCTTTCAGGCCGCCTGTGATCTGGTGTTCAAGGGGCGGGAGCAGCCCAACGGCTACACCGAGCCGGTGCTGCACCGCCGCCGCCTGCAGCTGAAGGCCAAACGGGCCGGTTGATCCAGCCAGGCCGACACCCCGCAGGCTGGCACCCGCGGGGTTTTACCTTCAGGCAGACATGGCCAGTTGCACGGCCCGCAAACGGGTGCGGTCAAGGGGTGGCGCGCTGGCGCGTCACTCCCTGAACTTGTCATGGCAGGCCTTGCAGCTCTGCGCCACCTGCCCGAGCAACCGCCTCAGATCATCCCTCTCCTGCCCGCTCGCGACCGCCTGGCGCAGCCGCTCGGTGCGCTGCTGCATCTCCGCCATCAGCCGATCGAACCGCTCCCTGGCCTCCAGGATGCGGTAGGAGGCCCGCGTCTCCACCGTATCGCCACGCAAACTGTCGGCGTCGGCAAACCCTTCCCCGACCATCCCGCCCAGCAGCACCAGCCGGTCGGAGCGCGCGGCAAACTCGGCCGCATCGAACCGTTTTCGTCCCTGCGCCATCGCCATCATGCGGGTGAGGTTCCACTCCATCGCCCGATAGACCCCCTGACGATAGTGGATCGCCTGCTCCGCGCCCGACTCGGCGTGCGCCCCGGTGGCGGCCAGAATCAGCACCCCGGCGGCAACTATCGGTTTGATCTGCATCGTTTCTCCTCGGCTCGTACAAATGAAATTCAATTTCACCCCCGCCCGAGGGCGGGAGCGGATCAGATCCAGCCCAGCAACCGCCACCAGAGATAATCCAGCGGCAGCAGGATCAGCACCGTCAACGCCGCCATGATCAGCAGTAACCGCGCCGCATGGCCGATGGGCACCCCCGCCAGCGGCATCGCCACCATCAGAGGCACCGACTGATAGGTGAACACAATGGTGGAGTAGCCGAACACCTGCGTCATCAGCACCGCCTCCAGACTGAAGCCGGTCAGCTGGCTGATCTGCTCCGCCAGGGGGGTCAGTGTCGCCGGCACCCCGGCCAGGGTGGTAAACATGCCCGTCACCATCGCCATCAGGGAGAGGGAGAAGAAGTTGAGGGCGTCACGCCCCGGCTCCAGCGGCAACCAGTGCAGCACCCGTTCACCGAGCACCTGGCTGATCTGGCTGTGGTTGATCAACCCCGCCACACCGAGCACCCCGGCCACCACCAGAATGGAGCTGATATTTACCTTGGCGTTGAAACTTTTCGTCGACACCATGCCGATCCCCGGCAGCAGCAGAACCGTCGCCGCCGCCAGCCCGATCCAGGCCGCCGAGATATGGTGGAGCGAGTCGGTCAGCCAGAACCCCAACGTGATCAGCATGATCAGCAGCAGGCGACTCTCCTTGAAGCTGAAGCCGCCCTCGGCTTTGCTGCCGCCCACCCGTTGGGGGGTGTCGGGATAGAGTTTCAGAATCAGCCCGATCAGCAGCACCGCCTTGAGCGCACCCAGCACGGGAAAATGCAGCAGCAGGTACTCGGTGAACATCGGTGTCCAACCGTAGATCTTCTCGGCGGAGCCGATCATCACCACATTGGGGATATTGGCCGGCATGATGGCAAAGGTGGGCAGATGGCAGCCGAAGGCCGCCGCCAGAGCGACCCCCCGCTGCCCCCGGCTGCCCCAGGGGAAACCGCACTGCTCCGCCAGCACCAGGGCGATGGGGATGAACAGCACCTCCCGCCCCACCGAGGAGGGCATCACGAACCCCAGCAGCACCCCCATCAGCACCATGCCGGTGATCAGCAGGCTGTACCGGCTGTCCAGATAGCGGCCCAGCTGATTGGTGATGCGCTGGGCCAGCCCGGTCTCAGCGATGGCGATCCCCATGACCAGACCGGAAAAGACCAGCCAGCAGGCGGTGGAGGTGAGCCCCGAGAACACCACATCCGCCGGAGCCAGCGACAGCAGCATCGCCAGCACCAGCACCAGCAGCGAGGTGACGAACTCCGGCAGCGCGCCGGTGGCGAACAGCACCATGGCGGCCACCACCAGCAGGGCCGTCAGCCGTTGCTGACCATCGAGCAGTTGCGCCAGCGGTGAAAGCAGCAGCAGTGCCGACAACAAAGGGATCAGAATCAGCGCAATCAAATGCGAGCGTGATAACGTAGTGGACATGGAACTCCTCTCCATCCGGCGACCTGACCCTGAACATTGTGCCAGAGAAACGCCCGCTTGGGGCCGATCGGGCGCCAATCCGCTGCCCTCCTCCGTTTGGCGTCGGTGGTCGGGCGCGATTGGAGTTGACCGGCGCGGGGATTGTGATACCGTACTAGTACATGGATACACCCCATTTGAACGCGCTGCTCGACCACCTGCTGAGCATGCGCGATCGCCCGACACTGGCAGCGGCGCTTGGCGACCTGCTCACCCCGGCGGAGTTGGCCGAGGTGTGCAACCGGCTGCAGATTCTGCGCCTGCTGGAGGCCGGGGTGCCGCAGCGGGAGATCGCCAGACGGCTCGGCGTCGGTATCGCCACCGTCACCCGCGGAGCCCGCGCCCTCAAGAACAAACAGCAACAGAGGCAACCATGAGCCAGAGACCGGCCCGCATCACCCTGCCACGCAAACCGCACTACGTCACCCTGGCGGCGGAGATCGACTTCTTCGAGCTGTTCAAGAAGATCGAAAAACGCTTCGACGACTGCTTCATGCTGGAGTCGCTGGGGGAGGAGAGCCATATCTCGCGCCACTCCATCATCGGCTTCGACCCGGAGCAGATCCTCTGGGCCAGCGGGGGCTACCTGCACCAGCAGGAGCAAGACGGCACGGTGCGCCGCTACGCCAGCGACAACCCCTACTATCTGCTGCGCGAGATCGTGCCGCAGAACATCATCTCCCGGCGCTACGCCGGTGGCCTCACCGGTTATATCGGCTACGACTGCATGAACTACTTCGAACCGAGCCTGAAGCTGCAGCACAGCGAGCTGTTCGATGTGTTCCGCTTCGGGGTGTTCAAGGACGGCCTGATTCTCGACAAGATGACCGGCGAGGTGATCTATTTCCACTACGATGAGAGCCGGTTGGCGATGATCGAACAGATCCTGGCCGAGCCCGCGGTGGAAAATGGCCCGCTGACGGTGACGCCCATGGGCGCAACCATGACCCGGGAGGAGCACGCCGCCGCGGTGATGAAGGTGAAGCAGGATATCATCGACGGCCGGGTGTTCCAGTGCGAGGTGGGGTTCAAGGAGCGTTTTCGGCTGGAGGGCGACGCCATCAACCTCTACGAACGGCTGCGTGAGGTAAACCCCTCGCCACAGATGTACTACGTCAAATTCGGCCCGCAGAAGCTGATCGGCGCCAGCCCCGAGCTGCTGTTCCGCCTGCGCCAGGGGGAGATGGAAACCTTCCCGCTGGCCGGCACCACCAAACGCGGCGCCAACGCGCTGGAGGACACCCGCTACGCCCGCGCGCTGCTGAACGATCCGAAGGAGATCGCCGAGCACAACATGATCGTCGACCTGCACCGCAACGACATCGGCCGCGTGGCCCGCTTCGGCAGCGTAAAGGTGCGCAGCCTGATGGATATCAAGCGGTTCAGCCATGTACAGCATATCTCCAGCGAGATCGTCGGCCTCATCCGCGAAGATCAGGATATGTTTTCCGCCCTGGCGAGCAACTTCCCCGCCGGTACCCTGACCGGCGCCCCCAAGATCGAGGCGATGAAGATCATCGACGGGCTGGAGTGCGACGGTCGCGGCCCCTACGGCGGCGCCGTGGGCCACTTCTCCTTCAACGGCGACTGCACCTTCGCCATCCCGATCCGCAGCGTGTTTGCCAACGGTGAAAACGCCTATGTGCAAACCTGCGGCGGCAACGTCTACGACTCCAACCCGGAGGATGAGTACGAGGAGATCCAGCGCAAGCTGGCCGGCACCAAGAAGGTGCTGGCGCAATTCCAGGTGGAGGAGCCGGCATGAAGGTTTATATCATCGACAACTACGACTCCTTCACCTACAACCTCTACCAGTATATCGGTGAGATTTTGAGCAGCGCGCAGCATCAGGGCCGCCTCGATCGGTTCGAGATCGTCGTCGAGCGCAACGACGCGGTGACCCTGGCCGAGCTGCGCGCGGCCGCGCCGGATCGGATCATCATCTCGCCGGGGCCGGGTTCGCCGGACGAGCCGCGCTACTTTGGCGTCTGCGCCGCGGTGATCCGCGAGCTGGGGCCACGGATACCGCTGCTGGGGGTCTGTCTGGGGATGCAGGGGATCGTGCACCTGTTCGGCGGCAGGGTGGTAAAAGCGCCGCTGCCGATGCACGGCAAGATCAGCCCGATCCGCCACACCGGAGAGGGGGTGTTCGCCAACATCCCCGATCAGCTGGAGGTGATGCGCTACCATTCACTGATGGCCGAGCCGGAGAGCCTGCCGAGCTGTCTCGCCGTGACCGCCGTAACCGGCGAGCTGCCGCTGGACGCCTTCAACGACCCCGCCCGCATCCGCCAAGGGGGGGCGTTCGAGATCATGGCGGTAAAGCACCGCGACCATCCCATCCACGGCATCCAGTTCCACCCGGAGTCCTTCGCCACGGAGGGGGGCAAGGAGCTGATCGCCAACTTCCTGTTTCAAGCCTGAGCCACTGGAGAGTAACCGATGCCCACGACACTTGCCCCCACCCTGACACTGGCCAACGGTGTCGAGCTGCCCCAGCTGGGACTGGGCACCTGGCCGATGAACGATGCCGAAGCGGCCAGCGCGGTGACCACCGCACTGGAGCTGGGCTATCGCCTGATCGACACCGCCGAGAACTACGCCAACGAGCGCGGCGTGGGGCTGGGGATCCGCAACGCCTCCATCCCGCGCGAGCAGATCTTCGTCACCACCAAATTCAACCGCAAGTGGCACAGTTTCGACGGTGCCCAGGCCGCCTGCGAAGCCAGCCTGGAGCGTCTGGGTCTGGCGTATATCGACCTGCTGCTGATCCACTGGCCCAACCCCGATCAGGACCGGTTCGTGGAAGCCTATCTGGGGCTGGTACAGCTGCTGGATCGGGGGCTGGTGCGCGCCATCGGCACCTCCAACTTCAAGCCGGCCCACCTGCAGCGACTGCTCGATCTGGGGCTGGTCCCGCATCTGAACCAGATTCAGCTCGACCCCTACCACCGTCGCGATGAGCTGATCGCGCTGCACAACCGCCACGGCATCGTCACCCAATCCTGGCGCCCGCTGGGCTGTGGCAACGCCATGCTGGCCGACCCGGTGATCACCGCCATCGCCAGAGAGCACCGGCGCACGCCGGCCCAGATCGTGCTGCGCTGGGCGGTACAGCAGGGGTTCGCCGCCGTGGCCAAATCCGCTAACCCGAAGCGGATGGCGGAGAACCTCGACATTTTCGATTTCAGCCTCACCCCGGACGCCATGCACGCGCTGGATCAGCTGCAGCGCGACGACCCGCAAATGCTGGACGCAGACCAGTTCGGTCACTGACCCCCTCCCACCGCCTCCTCGGGAGGCGGCCCCTCCTTCCGAGCGGCCTGTCATTCTGCTGCTTTTGGCCTGGTAATTGCTGCATACCCCCCAGGCAACGGTCAACCGATCGGTAACTGCACTGTTACAGGGCAGAGCCGGGATTCCATGCCGAAGGGGCACCAAAGGTGCGCATACCAGGCACGCAACGGCACCAGCAACGTGCGTCGCTGCCGCATGCTAGATAGGTCAGGCTATGACGATGGACTGGAAATCGTATGACCCCAACGGGTATTTTGATGAACTGATATGCCGGGACGGCACCGTTCGCCCCCCCGCCCGGCAGCTGATCCACTACCTTGAATCCCTGCCTCTCGAGGAGATCGAATCCCGCCGCCAGATGGCGGAGGTTACCATTCAGGAGATGGGGATCAGTTTTACGGTCTACACCGAAGAGGGCAATATCGACCGCGCCTGGCTGTTCGACATCGTGCCCCGCACCATCGCGGCCAAACAGTGGCACACCATCGCCGCCGGGCTGAAGCAGCGCCTCGAAGCGCTGAACCTCTTCATCAACGATCTGTACCATGAACAGCAGGTGCTGAAGGACGGCATCATCCCGGCCAAGATCATCACCGAATCCAGCAACTTCCGCCCGGAATGCGTGGGCGTCACCCCCCCGCTGGGGGTGTGGGCGCACATTTGCGGCAGCGACCTGGTGCGCGACAGTGATGGCGAGTTCTACGTTCTGGAAGACAATCTGCGCGTCCCCTCCGGCGTTTCCTACATGCTGGAAAATCGCGCCATCACCAAGCGGGTATTGCCCGAGCTGTTTGAGAAAGAGGATATTCTGCCGGTCGACGATTACTGCGCCAACCTGTTCGATATGCTCTCGGCACTTTCGCCACGGGCAACCAGCAAACCGGTCATCGTGGTGCTCACCCCCGGTATATTCAACTCGGCCTACTTCGAGCACGCCTTTCTCGCCCAGCAGATGGGCGTCGAGCTGGTGGAGGGGTCGGACCTGATCGTCGGGGAAGATGACTGTGTCTACATGAAAACGATCAGCGGCCCCGAACGGGTCGACGTGATCTACCGCCGTATCGATGACCTGTTCCTGGACCCGTTGGTGTTCAACGAAGAGTCCGTGCTGGGAGCCCCCGGCCTGATGCGTGCCTGGCAGAAGGGCAAGGTGGCGCTGGCCAATGCTCCCGGTGCCGGCGTGGCCGATGACAAGGTGGTCTACGCCTATGTGCCGGAGATCATCCGCTACTACCTCAACGAAGCGCCCATCATCAGGAATGTCGAAACCTTCCTCTGTCACGATCCCGAGCAACGCAGCTACGTGCTGGAAAATCTGGACAAACTGGTGGTGAAGCCCACCAACGCATCCGGTGGTTACGGCATGCTGATCGGGCCGCACTCCAGCAAGAAAGAGCAGGCTCAGTTTACCAAACTGATCCTGGAGAACCCGCGCAATTACATTGCGCAACCCACTCTGGCCCTTTCGACGGCCCCCACACTGGTTGCCGGCGGCCGGCTCGAACCCCGCCATCTGGACCTGCGCCCCTTCATCCTGCAGGGGCGTGAAACCCATGTCACCACCGGAGGACTGACCCGCGTGGCGATGAAAAAGGGCTCGCTGGTGGTGAACTCCTCCCAGGGCGGAGGGAGCAAAGATACCTGGATCGTCGATGGCGGGGAGGAGTAAGCCATGCTGTCAAAAGTTGCCGAGCGCCTTTACTGGGCCGCCCGTTACCTGGAGCGGGTTGAAAACACCGCCCGTCTGGTCAGTGTGTATGACAAGCTGCTGTTCGACCTGCCGCGGGAGGTCAATATCAGCTGGTACTCACTGGTGGAGCTCAACAGTGCCAGCGATCTGTACGGGGAGCGCTACCGCGTTCGCAATGAGCACAACGTGGTCAAATTCATCCTGGCCGATGCGACCAACCCCAGCTCCATGCTCTCTGCACTGCGCCTGCTGCGCGAGAATATCCGCACCAGCCGCGACGTGTTGCCGGCGGAGAGCTGGGAGCAGATCAACGAGTTCTACCTCTACGCCCAGAACAACATTCGCCTGGGGATCAATCGTAGCAAGCGCCATGAGTTTCTCGATCAGATCGTGAGCCGCTGCCAGATGCTGCTCGGTATGCTCTACGGCACCATGAGCCATGATGAGCCCTGGCAGTTCATCAAACTGGGGCGTGATCTGGAGCGGGCCGATATGACCACGCGCATTCTGGATGCCGGCGCCGCCGCCCTGATCGAAGCCGATGGCGATACCAGCGTCAACCTGCGCCAGGTGGTGTGGGGTAACGTACTGCGCTCCGCCAGCGCCTACATGAGTTACCGCCGCACCGTCCGCACCTCGGTCAATGGCGCGGATGTTGCCGGCTATCTACTGGAGGACACTCACTTCCCGCGCAGTGTGGAAGCCTGCCTGACCCAGCTGAAAATATCCGCCAGCAACCTGCCCCAGGGCCAGCACGTCGTGGGGCTGATCGGTGACATCGAACCAAACGCTTACCAGATCACCTCCGAGGCCGATCTGGGGGAGGCGTTTCGCGACTTCCTCAACGAGCTGCAAATAGAGCTCGGCCAGCTCAACAACCACATTTCCCAGACCTGGTTCCCCGCCTGAGTCTGGGCAGAGGCCCCTATGGTGAGCATGATCATGGCGCGCAACCCCGCTGCAGAACGCGGCGTTGCCCGTCGCTTGAACCCGTCACTGCGGCGCCGCCGCCCCCGTTTCCCGGGGGAACACAACCAGCCCCGCGCACGCCCCCCGGCGACGGCGGAGTGCTTGAACTGTGCGCAAAACCCCCTATGATGCCCACTGACTCCAAGCCCGAGGCCCCTTTACAGTGGCAACCAACACGTTGAATCCGTCGCCGCCGCCTGAACCCCTGCTGCCCTACGCACCCGAGCAGGGCCGCTATGACGAGGCGGTTGGCGCCGACAACCGGATCCGGCCCCACTGGCACTATGTGCTCGATGCCCTGGCTCAGCTCGGTGTCGACGACCTGCAGAGCCGTCAGCAGAAGGCCCAGCGCATCCTGCGCGATGATGGTGCCAACTACCAGATGGTGGGCCAACCCCAGAACAACCGTGTCTGGGGGCTGGACCCGATCCCCCTGCTGATCGATGGCGAACAGTGGAGTGGAATCGAAGCGGGATTGAGCGAGCGGGCCGAACTGTTCGATCTGATTCTGCGCGACCTGTATGGCCCGCGGGAGCTGATTCGCCACCGCATCCTGCCGCCGGAGCTGATTTTGGCCCACGCGGGTTTTCTGCGCGCCTGCCATGGGCTGAGCATGCCGGGCGAGCAACAGCTGATTCTACATGCCGTGGATATGGTCCGCGGCCCCGACGGCCAGATGCAGGTGGTGGCAGACCGCACCCAGGCCCCGAGCGGCGCCGGTTACGCCTTGGAAAACCGCACCGTCCTGTCGCGGGTGTTGCCCAGCCTGATCCGTGACAGTCAGGTGCATCGCCTGGCCCCGTTCTTCCACGCGCTGCGGCGCAAGTTGAACAGTCTGGCACGCAACGGTGGCGGCATGCCGCGGGTGGTCATCCTGACCCCCGGAACCTACAGCGAGACCTATTTCGAACATACCTATCTGGCCAACTATCTGGGTTACTCGCTGGTTCAGGGGGGCGATTTGACCGTGCGCGATGGCTTCGTCTGGATGAAATCACTCGATGGCCTGCACCGGGTAGATGTCATTTTGCGCCGCGTGGACGATATCTGGTGTGACCCGGTGGAGCTGCGCGGTGACTCGCGCCTTGGGGTGCTGGGGCTGCTGGAGGCCGTTCGCGCCGGCAATGTGGTGGTTGCCAATCCGCTGGGCTCGGGTGTACTGGAAAACCCGGCCCTACTCAAATACCTGCCGCGCATCAGCGAGTTTTTCCTCGGCCGCCCCCTGGCCCTGCCCAGTGCCCGCACCTGGTGGCTGGGCGACCCGGCGGACCGGGCCCATGTACTTACCCATCTGCCACAGCTGATCATCAAGCCGACCAACCGCCGCCCGGGACAGCACGCCGTGTATGGCGCCCAACTGGATGAGACCGCCCTGGCCCAGTGGCGACGCGAGCTGAGCCGCAACCCGACCCAGTGGGTTGCTCAGCAGGCCAACCCGCCCTCCACTTCGCCCACGCTCCAGAACGGCGAGCTGCGCCCCGGCCCCACCGTGCTACGCGGCTTCGCCGTGGCCGATGAGGGCTCCTACAGCGTGATGTCCGGCGGCCTGACGCGGGTCGCCAGCTTTGCACATCAGATGGTGGTCAGCAATCAGCTGGGCGCCACCAGCAAGGATACCTGGGTGCTGGCCACCGAACCCCACCGCATGATCACCCTGCGGGAGCAGCAGCCATCCCTGCTCACCGGCGAGCAGAGCAGCGACCTGCCGAGCCGCGTGGTGGAAAACCTGTTCTGGATGGGGCGCTACTCCGAGCGCGCCGAGTCGGCCACCCGCCTGTTGCGCACCACATTCATGCAGCTGAACGGCGCCAGCACCCTGCCGGAGAGCGTGCGGCGTCAGTTGCTGCAAAGCGTCACCGAGGTCACCGGCACCCAGCCCGGCTTCGGCGCGCAGAATCCGCAGGCGTTTGAAAACCCTGAAACCGAGCTGCTCGGCATCATTCTCGACGGCGGCCGCTTTGGCACCGTCTGCAGCAATCTGCTCGCCATGCTGAGCTGTACCGAAGAGGCCCGCGAGATGCTCTCCGCCGACACCCACCGGGTGTTGAGCGACCTGCGCGACACCCTCAGCGACCTGCCCAACCAACTACAGCCGGGCAGCCTGGCGGCCCCGGAAGAGGCGCTGGACCCCCTCATCACCAGCCTGCTCGCCCTGTCGGGGCTGAGTCAGGAGAGCATGATCCGCGGCTTTGGCTGGCGCTTCCTGGAGATGGGGCGGCGCCTGGAGCGCGCCCTGCAAACCACCCTGCTGCTGCGCGCCCTGCTGGTACCGGTACTGGACGATGACGCCGAGAAACAGCTCCTCGAAGCGGCCCTGATGTGCGGCGAGGTGCTGGTCACCTACCGGCGCCGCTATCGCAGCCAGCCCGAGTTGTGCAGCGCCCTGGTACTGCTGTTGCTCGATCGCAGCAACCCCCGCTCGCTGCAATATCAGTTGGATCAGCTGAGCCAACACCTGTATGAACTGCAAGGTGGTGCCGCGACCTCTTTGCTGAGCGAGGAGCGCCGCACCCTGCTGGAAGCCCTCACCCTGCTGCAACTCTCCCGTGCGGAACAACTGGCCGAGCTGGACGAGCAGGGGCGCCGCCAGCCCCTGGATCTGCTGCTCAGTCGTCTGTTTGAGCGGCTGAGCGCCACCGCCACACTGATCGCCGAACACTACTTCGTCCATCAGCGCCGTCCGCACCAGCTGGTGAATACCCGGTGGGGTGACGAGGAATGATCTACCGCATCCGCCACCTCACCCGCTACAGCTATGAGCAGCCGGTCAGCCAGTGTTTCAACAGGGCGCATCTGCTGCCGCGCAATACCGCCTCACAGCGCTGTCTGGACAGCCAGATCGAGGTGAGGCCAAAAACCAGCTGGCTGCGCGAGCATCGTGACTATTTTGGCAACCGCTACTGCTATTTCATGCTGCATGAACCCCATCGGCAGCTCGAGCTCGATATCACCAGCCGGATCGACGTGGACCCGGGTCAGCCGGAAATCGCACTGGATCTGGGATGCAGCATCCGTGAGGCACACGCCCGCCTCGAACGGGCCGCCGATGAAGAAACCCTGCTGGCGCGGGAGTTCCTGCTGGACTCGCCCATGGTCCGTGCCAGCAAGCAGCTGCGTGACTATGCGGCGCCGAGTTTTGCCACCGACCGCACCCTGCTCTCCGCGGTGCGCGAGCTGACCTGCCGGATCTACCAGGACTTTACCTACGATCCCGAGTTCTCCACCATCGCCACGCCGCTGCATGATGTGCTCAGCCATCGGCGCGGCGTGTGTCAGGACTTTGCCCATCTGGCGATCGCTTGCCTGCGGGCGCTTGGTTTCCCCGCCCGTTACATCAGCGGGTACCTGGAGACCCTGCCGCCCCCCGGCCAGGAAAAACTGGTGGGCGCCGATGCCTCCCACGCCTGGTTTTCCGTTTATTCACCGGGCGATGGCTGGTTCGAGTTCGACCCCACCAACAACAACATGCCCGCCGGCCAGCATATCGTCACCGCCTGGGGGCGTGATTACGCGGACGTGACCCCCCTGCAGGGGATCATCTTCGATGGCGGCAGCGAGCAGACGCTGGAGGTCTCGGTGGATGTCACCCGGCTACCCGGCTGACCGGCCTCACTCGGCGCAGACCGGCACCACGATCCGCCCGCGCAGCTGCCCCTGCAGCATCAGCGGCGCCTGTTCGAGCAGCTGTGCAAACGGCACCTGGGTGAGCAGCCGCTCCAGCTTGTCGATCTCCATATCACTGGCCAGACGCCGCCAGGCTTCCAGCCGCTCCTCTTTGGGTGCCATCACGCTCTCCACTCCCACCAGCGTCACGCCGCGCAGAATGAACGGGGCCACCGTCGCCGGAAAATCCATCCCGGCCGCCAGCCCGCAGGCGGCCACCACACCACGATAGCGCATCGCCGCACACACATTGGCCAACACCCGACCGCCGGCCACGTCGATGGCCGCGGCCCAGCGCTCACTGGCCAACGGGCGCCCCTTGGCACTGTATTCAGCGCGGTCGACGATCTCGGTGGCGCCGAGCATCTGCAGAAACTCCCTCTCCTCCGGTCGGCCGGTCATCGCCGCCACCTGATACCCGAGCCTGGCCAGCACCGCCACCGCCACGCTGCCGACCCCCCCGGTCGCTCCGGTGACCAGCACCGGCCCGGCGGAGGGGGTCACCCCCTGCCGCTCCAGCGCCAGCACGCAGAGCATCGCGGTGTAGCCCGCGGTGCCGAGCCCCATCGCCTGGCGCGGCGTAAAAGGGGGCTGCAGCGGCAGCAGCCACTGCCCCGGCACCCGGGCTTTTTCCGCCATGCCGCCCCAGTGCCTCTCACCGACCCCCCAGCCGTTGAGCACCACCTGGTCGCCGGGCTGGAACGCCGGGTCGTCGGAGTGTTCCACCACGCCGGCAAAATCGATGCCGGGCACCATCGGATAGCTTTTGGCGATCGGCGCGCTGCCGGTCAGCGCCAGCGCATCCTTGTAGTTCATGGTGGTCCAGGTGACGCGCACGGTCACATCCCCCGCCGGCAGCTGGCTTTCATCCAGCTCCTGAAACGTGGCCTGCTGACGACCTTCCACCTTGTCGAGTACGATTGCCTTGAACATCTCTCCTCCCGGATAACCATGGCCGCCGCCGGGCGACCAGCGATTCAATGAATGTCGATCCCGTTCATAGTAAACATCAGCCATCGGGCCGCAACCGCCGCTCGAGCTCCGCTGCCGCAACCGGGCGACTGAACAGATAGCCCTGAAAACCATGACAGCCCGATGCCACCAGGGCCTGATGCTGTTCGTCCGTTTCCACCCCCTCGGCCAACACCGACAGCTCCAGGCTCCGGCCCAGGGCCACGATGGTGCGGATAATCGCAGCATCGTTGGGGTCGCTCATCAAGTCACGGACAAAGCTCTGGTCGATCTTCAGTTTATCCAGCGGCAGGCGTTTCAGGTAGCTCATGGATGAATAGCCGGTACCAAAATCATCCAGGGCAAAATGGACGCCCCGCTGACGAAGCACCCGCATTTTTTCGATGGTCTGCTCCATGTTTTGTACCAGCAGGGTTTCGGTCAGCTCCAGCTCCAGGGTGTGCGCATCGGCACCGGTTTGATCCAGAATGGAACAGACTTCGGCAACAAAACCATCATGCTGCATCTGGCGAGCGCTGATATTCACGGCGACACGGCGGCCGGCCAGGATAGGGTGTTGCCGCCAGGCGACCAACTGTTCACAGGCGGTCCGTAAAATCCACTGCCCCAGCGGCAGGATCAACCCGCTGCTCTCCGCCACCGGTATGAAGTGGGCCGGCGAGACCATCCCCTGTTCTGGATGTTGCCAACGGACCAGGGCTTCCAAGCCGATCAACTCCCCATCCTGATTGAATTGCGGCTGATACCAGAGCCGGAACTCCTCCTGTTCCAGGGCGCGGCGGATGCCCGCTTCCAACTCAGCCCTGAGCCGCACGTGTGCCTGCATGGAGGGGTCGAAGAAGCTGAAGCCGCCGCGACCGGCACTTTTGGCTGCATACATCGCCAGCTCTGCCTTTTTGATCAGCTCTCGAGTATCACGGGGAGCATCGGAAAACATCGCCACCCCGATGGTTGCGCTACCGGTGTGGATATTGCCATCATTCAGCTCAAACGGCTCGCTCAGCGCCTGCAGTACCGTCTTTACATGCTGTTCCACCTGAACCAGGGCGCGATCCCGGGAGGGATCGAGCCCTTCCAGCAGCAGAATAAATTCATCACCACCAAAACGGGCCCGCATGAAACGCTCCAGCGGCAGCTGGTCGAGGCGAGCCGCCACGGCCTGCAGTAGCAGGTCACCGACCTCATGGCCCTGGTCATCGTTCAGATCGCGGAAGTTATCCAAATCAATGAACAGGATCGCCCCCTCCTGACCGCCTTGCTCCGCCGCCGTAAGCGCCACCTTGAGCCGGTCCTGCATTTGCCGTCGGTTGGGCAACCCGGTCAGCGGGTCGAAACAAGATAGTTGGATCAACTGCTGTTGATGCTGGCGCTGTTCGGTGATATCGGTGGATATGCCGCACAATCCACGCACCTTTCCCCTGGCATCCCACAGCGGCATTTTGACTGTCATCAATACTCGGGGCTGAGTCGAGTCGGCCAGGGTGACCACCTCCTCGACCAGTACCCGCTTGCCCAGCTCAAACACCTGCCGGTCTGCCTGGCGGATATCCTGTACGGTTTCGGGATCGAACAGGTCGGCATCCTGGGCACCGAGCAACTGCTCCTCGGTACGGCCAAAAAAATCGCACAGCGCCGGATTGACGTACTGGTAACGGTAGTCCCGGCCCTTGTGGTAGATGAGCGCCTGAATATTGGCCAGGATATCGCTCAGGTGAGCCTCGCTTGCCTCCAGGGCACGGGTGCGTGATCGTACCTGTCGCTGCAATAGCCATACAAATGCCAACGCCAGCAACAGCAGCGTGGCGCTGATCGCCAACCCCCAGATCAGGGCCGGGGGCACCAGTGCATGCGGTGGCTCACCCCCCCAGCGCTTCATTACGCGGTAGTAGGGAGAGTTCGCATCATCACGCCAGCGTTGTAACCAGTAGTCGATTCGTGGCTGCAGCTCACCCCCTTTCCCGAGGGGCGCCGCATAATAGAGCCGGCTGGGCTGAAACACGATCGAGGTCGGGACCACACCGTATTCACCAGCGTGGTAGTTGCCATACAGGTGGTTGCTGACCGCCAGGTCCACATGGCCCTGCTGCAGCGCCTGCAGCGCCTCCTGCACACTACTTACCGGCATGATCTTCGGACTGATATCGAACCCTTCGATCAATTTTTTCAGGTAGTCATTCTGAATGCCATCGGCCAGAATCGCGACTCGCTTTCGATCGAGCTCCAGCGGCGAGTGGATATCACCACCGGGACGGCTGAACAGCTGCGACCAGCTGTGTAGCGCCGGCACCTGGTGGAAGTCATAGAGTTTCTGCCGCGCCGGGCTGCTGGCCACATCCGGCATCAGGTCGATCTCCCCCTCTGCCAGCAGGCTCAGGCAGTGCTGCCACTCACAGTGCACGGGTTCCAATTGCCAGCCTTCGCGCTCAGCGATCGCCTGCAGCAGATCCCCCAGCAGTCCACTGGGACGACCATCCGCCGCCGACATGATTTTGGGCTCGTTTTCATACACGCCGACCCGTACCACTCTGTCGCCGGCGGTCGCACTTGCGCTGGACAGCACCACCGTCAACAGCATCAGCAGGCTCGATGGCCGCAAGGAAAAGCGCTTTTTCATGGTATCTCCCCCGCCGGTTGGGGCATTTTACTCACAGACTAGACACTGCGACCGTTATCGACCACCCGACCCGGTGCCGATCAGCACAATCAGCGTCAGGGTTTCGATCAGCTCGATCGAGGCGCCGGTGGTATCACCGGTGGCGCCGCCCAGCCGGCGCAGCATCAGCCAGCGCAGCCCGGCGCCGGCCAGCAGCAGCACCAGCGGCAACCAGAGGCTGAACAGCCCCAGCAGCAGTGCCACCGAGGCGCACACCCAAAGGGCCGCCCGACGCCGCAGCCGGGGCAGCATCTCCCGGGCGATGCCATCGGGCCGGGCGTAGGGGGTGGTGGCCAGCAGCAGCAGCGCCGCCGTGCGCCCCGCCACGGGGGCCAGCAGCAGCGGCCACGGTGACCCGGCCTCCAGCAGGGCGGTCAGGGCACTCCATTTCAGCAGCAGCACCAGCAGCAACACCACTGCCCCGCTGGCGCCCAGGCGCGGGTCCTGCATGATCGCAAGGGTGCGTTCACGCTGGCCCAGCCCACCCATCCAGCCATCGGCGCTGTCCGCCAGCCCATCCAGATGCAGCCCTCCGGTGAGCGCGGCCCAGCCGCTCAGCAGCAGCGCCGCCGCCAGGCCGGCGGGCAGCCCCTGCAGCAGGGCGGCCAGCAGCAGCAGGGCGCCGCCGATCACACCCCCCACCAAGGGGTAGCACAACAGCGCCCGCGCCTGGGTGCGCTGATCAGGTCGCGCCGCCAGCCGCACCGGCAGCAGGGTGAGAAACTGCAGCGCACACAGAAACGCCTGCCAGCCCGCCCTCACCGGCGCCGATCCCGCAGCCGGTGCAGGCTGGCGTGTTCCACCGGGTAGCTGAACATCGCCGCCGGCGGCAGGGCGTTGAGCAGCGTATGCAGGGCACGGATCACCCCGCCATGGCAGATCAGCAACACCGCCTGCCGATGTTGCCGTTGTAGCCGCTCGATCAGGCTTTCCAGGCGGGCAAAAAAATCGGCCAGCCGCTCGCCCCGCGGCGGCGGATGGCGCCAGGGGTCCGACCAGAATCGCGCCAGGGCCTCCGGGTCGCGGGCATGGAGGGTGGCGGCGGTCATGCCGTCCCAGTCACCGAAATCGTACTCGCTCAGCCGCTCGTCCAGCTGCAGCCGTTCGGCGCCGGCCCAGTGGCGGGCGAACGTCGCGCAGCGCTGCAACGGGGAGCTGTAGATCCGCTCGTAATCGAGCGGCGAGCGGCCCGCCAGGGCGGTGCTCATCTGCTGCCAGCCGTGCTCGCTCAGCGCCGCGTCGGTGCGCCCGAGAAAGCACGGCCCCGCCTCGGTTTCGCCGTGGCGCAACAGCTCCAGCACCAGCCCGCTCACGCCGGTTTCTCCGTCACCGCCGCGGCGGCGAAGGTGGCCATGCCGGCGTGCAGGGCGCAGGCCATGCGCAGCAGCGGCACCGCCGTGGCCGCGCCACTGCCCTCACCGAGGCGCAGCCCCAGATCGAGCAGCGGCCGGGAGGGCAGCGCCTCGGCCAACAGCCGGTAGCCCGGCTCCGCCGAGTGGTGGGAGAAGAACAGCCAGTCGGCCACGGCCGGGGCGAGCCGGCAGGCCAGCAACGCCGCCACGCTGCAGATGAAGCCATCCACCAGCGCCGCCACCCCCACCTGGCCGCAGGTCAGGTAGGCACCCGTCAGCGCCGCGATCTCGAACCCGCCCAGCGAGGCCAGCAGCACCAGCGGCGCGCTCGTATCTTCCATCTCGCGCCGATGGCGCTGCAGCGCCTGTTCGATGACCCGGCATTTGTGCGCCATGCCGGTTTTGTCCAGCCCCGTGCCGGGGCCCACCAGATCGCCCACCGGGCGCTGCAGCAGCGCCGCCGCCAGCGCGCTGGCCGAGGTGGTGTTGCCGATCCCCATCTCGCCGCCGATGAACAGCTCGCCAGGGGTGTGCAGCACCGCCTCGCGGCCCACATCCAGTGCTTGCTGTAGCTGCGCGGCGCTCATGGCGGGCGCATGGCGCAGGTTGCCACTGCCGGGGGCGATCACGCGCCGTTCAACCGCGGGCAGGGGCTCCAGCTCCACCGCCGTGCCCAGATTCCACACCCGCAGCTCGGCCCCCAGCACCCGCGCCGCCACGCTGATGGCGGCCCCGCCGCGGGAGAAGTTGCGCACCATCTCGGCGGTGACCGCCTGGGGGTAGGCGGATACCCCCTCTGCGGCGACGCCGTGATCGGCGGCAAAGATGGCGATGCTCACCCGCTCCAGCTGCGGGCAGACCCGCCCCTGCAGGCCAGCCAACCGGATCGCCAGCCGCTCCAGTTGGCCCAGCGAGCCGGCCGGCTTGGTCAGCTGTTGCTGGCGCGCCCGTGCCGCCGCCACCGCCTCCCCATCGATCGGTTTGATCGGCTGGCTCAGCCAGTTCATGGTGAGCACTCCAGCGCCGGCCCCTTCAGCCGCAGGGGGATGCCCGCCACCATCAGCGCCACCTGATCCGCCAGCGCCGCGACCGCCTGGTTGAGGCGGCCCGCCTCGTCGATGAAGCGGCGGTTCACCTCCCCCAGGGGGACGATACCCAGGCCGGTTTCATTGCTGACCAGAATGATCTCGCCCCGGGCGTTGCCCAGGGCGGTGCAGAGCGCCTCCCGCTCCACCTCCATCTCGGCCTCTGCCAGCAGCTGGTTGCTGATCCAGAGGGTGAGGCAGTCGATCAGCAAACAGCGCTCCGGGGCCTGGTGGGCCAGAATCACGCTGACCAGCTGCAGCGGCTCTTCGACGGTTATCCAGTGGAGGGGGCGATCATCCCGGTGGCGGTCGATGCGCGCACGCATCTCGCCGTCGTGCGCCTGGGCGGTGGCGATATAGACCACCTCCAGGCCCGAGGCCCGTGCCAACCGCTGTGCCTGCCGGGTCTTGCCGGAGCGGGCCCCGCCGAGAATCAACCTGATCATCCGTTTTCTTCCTGCCGGTGTTGTCGTTGCCAAAGGGGGGATTGTACCTGCCGCCGTGGGGATCAGAGAAATTCGGCCTCGATATCGCAGCTGCTGTGGCGCCCCAACGCGGAACGGTTCTCCGCCAGCCAGCACTCCATCCGCGCCTGGCCTCGGTGCATCAGCTCGAGCAGAAAATCGGGCCGCACATCCAGCCGGCTGTTTCGATGCAGCTGACTGAGCCCCTCGCCGGGCCCCAGCAGGTGCAGCCGCAGCCGCCTCACCCGGCGTTCGGGCCACCCCAGCCGCCAGGGGGAGCGGCGCGCCTGGCGGTGCATCACGGCGAGGGCGTGCATCTCGCGCATGAAGGTGGTCTGAAACCCCAGCTCTGCCACCCGATCCGCGATCGCCTGGGCGGTGACCGGGGGAGCGCTCGGCTGCGGCGGGAGCAGCAACAGCAGCAACAGATCCCGGGCCTTGCAGTCGAACAGCAGCGGATAGACCACCGGATTGCCGGCAAAGCCACCGTCCCAGTAGTGCGACCCATCGATCGCCACCGCCTGATACAGCGCCGGCAGGCAGGCGGACGCCAGCAGGTGATCGACGCTCAGCTCATCTTCCCGGAACAGTCTCAGCTTGCCGCTTTCAACCTCGGTGGCGGCGATGAACAGGCGAAACGGGGACTCCCGCCGCAACTGCTCGAAGTCGATCAGCTCCGTCAACAGCTCTCGCAGCGGGTTGATATCGAACGGGTTCAGGTCATAGGGGGAGAGGTGGCGCGTAAGCCCCGCCCACCAGGTGGGCCAGTGTCGACTCCAACCGACGGGATCGAAACTCTCCGGCAACATCAGTCGGTGCCAAAACTCAGACAACAGGGCCCGGGCGCCCGCCGCGCCCCCCTGCTGCCACCCCGCCGCCAGCAGCACCGCGTTCATGGCGCCGGCGCTGGTGCCGCTGATCCCATCGAGGCGGATCTCATCCTCCTGCAACAGACGATCCAGCACTCCCCAGGTGAAGGCACCGTGAGCCCCTCCCCCCTGTAGTGCCAGGCTCAGTTTCACTTCAGACATGCGCGGCTCCCTCTATTTATTTATTGCGCACGACATATTGTGCACTGCAACAAGCATCGGCTCCGGCCGGCCCGATGTCAATGTTCACAGCGGTTCCCGCCGGCGCATCCGCAGCAGCGGCACGGCGGCGCTGAAGTCGATCTCCGCCGCCACCCGGAACACCCGACGCAGATTTTCCGCCGTCAGTACCGCGTGGGGCGTGCCGAGGGCGACCACCCGTCCGGCCTGCAGCAGTAACAGCCGGTCACACCAGGCCGCCGCCAGGGCGAGATCATGCAGCGACAGGATCACGCCGCGCCCGGCGCCGGTATGGCTCCGCAGCAGCCCCAGTACCTGCTGCTGATGGTAGAGATCCAGGCTGGCCAGCGGCTCATCGGCCAGAATCAGCCGCGGCTCCCCCGCCAGCAGCCGTGCCAGCCACACCCGTGCCTGCTCGCCGCCGGAGAGTCGATCCACCGGCACGTCCAACCACGCCTCCACGCCGGTACTGCGGGCCGCCCGAGCGATGATCCGGGGGGACTCATCCCCCCAGGGCAGGCGCCCCAGCGCGATCACATCCCGCACCCGCAACTGCCAGGCCACCTGGGGGCGCTGGGGCAGAAAGGCGATCTGGCGCGCGCGCGCCAGCGGCTCGAGCCCGTTCAGGTCGTGGCCCTCGAAGCTGATCCGCCCGGTACAGGGCTGGATGCCGGCCAGCGACTCCAGCAGGGAGGATTTGCCGGCGCCATTGGGGCCGATCACCCCCAGCAGCTCGCCCGGCTGCAGCTCCAGATCGATCGACTGCAGCCGCCGCGCCAGCGACAGCGCCTCCACCCGGATCAGAGCCATCGGCGTCGCTCCCTCCATACCAGCCAGATGAACACAGGGGCGCCGATCAGCGAGGTCAGCACCCCCAGTTTCAACTCCTGCCCCGGCCCCTGCAAGCGCACGACGATATCCGCCAGACACACCAGCACCGCCCCCAGCAGCGCCGAGGGCAGCAGTACCCGGTCGGGCCGATGCCGCACCCAGGGCCGCACCAGATGCGGCACGATCAGGCCGACAAAACCGATCGCCCCCGCCACCGCCACCGAGCTGCCCACCAGCAGCGCCGCACCCAGCACGATCAGACGACCGCCGCGCCGGGGGGAGAGCCCCATGCTCTGCGCCACCTGCTCACCCAGGCTCAGCCCCAGCAGCAGCCGCCGCTGCCCCCAGATCAGGCCGCCCCCGACCAGCAATGCGGGCAGCAGCACGGCGAGATGATCCAGCCCCCGTTCGGCCACCGAGCCCAGCAGCCAGAACACCAGCTCCTGCATGGCAAAGGGGCTGGGGGCGAAATTGAGCACCGCCGCCAGCAGCGCGCCGGCGAGGGTGGAGATGGCCAGCCCGGCCATGATCACCATCGCCTGCCCGGCGGGGCCCGCCAGCAGCAGCATGATCAGCAGCGCCACCCCTGCGCCCACCAGCCCGGCCAGCGCCGGCGCCACCCCCCCCAGCGCCGGAAACAGGCCAAAATAGAACACACTGGCCGCCCCCAGCGCCGCCCCCTGGCTGGCACCGGTCAGCCCCGGGTCCGCCAGCGGATTGCGCAACAGCCCCTGCAGCGCCGCGCCACTGAGGCCCAGGCAGCCCCCCACCAGCAGCGCCAGCAGGGTGCGGGGCAGGCGAATTTCACCGCTGACGATCGCATCGACGCTCTGCACCCCCCGGGCCCAGTCGAGCAGGCCGGTCAGGGGGGCGATATCGCTGCTGCCGGTGGCCAGGGAGAGCAGCGCCGTCAGCAGCAGCAGTAAAAGCAGGAGTGCGTTCATGGGGTTCGTTTCCGTTGCAACTGTTCGATCAGCTTCCAGCTCCAGGGGCCGGGGCAGCGCCAGCGCCACGGCTCGACGCCGAGCCATCGCTCCGGCGAGACGACCCGCTGCAGCGCCGGATGCTCGGCAAACCGGCTCGCCAGTGATCGGCTCGGCGGAGCCGACCAGAGGATCGCATCGGGCGGGTCGACCACCAACCGCTCCAGATCGAGGCTGATGTAACCGCTCTCGGTGAGGTAGTTGCGCCAGCCGGCCTGGCGCAGGATCTGGTCCTCAAAGGTACCCGCGCCGGTCCCGATGCCGTTGGCGCCCAACAGCAACAGCCGGGGCGCGTCCGCCGCCGGCTCGCGCGGCGCGGGGGCCGGCTGTGCCCGCGAGGGGGGCTGGCCGATCAGGCGGAGGAAGCGACGCTCATGGCGTTCGATCTCGGCCAGGCTGGTGGGCAGCGAAAGCGCGACCACCCTCAGCCCCAGATCCTCCAGCCGCCGGCGCAGCAGCAGGGCGTTGTACTCCCCCACCAGAATCAGGTCCGGCTGCAAGCGGTAGATCTGCTCCAGCGAGCCGTCGTGCGTCGGCCAGTCGGGCAGCTCGAAGGGCGCTCGATAGCGCCGCTGCGCCGGCGACAGGGCGGCAACCTGCTCGGCCGCGGCATGTCGCGCCAGCAGCCAGTCCATGCACAGATCCAGCGATACGATCCGCTGGGGGGCCGAGCGGGCACCGGCGCTGGCGAGCAGCAGCCCCAGCGCCAGCGCGAGCCCCCGCAAACCGCGGCGGATCAAGCCGCGATCCATGCCACCGCCCGGCTCAGAGTGCAGGGGTCCATGTCAGCGACAGCAGCAGGGTGCGTCCCGTTTCCCGATAGGGGTGGTAGGTGGCGGGCCAGCCGACCCCATAAAGCGCCGTGGCGTACTCCTTGTCAAACAGGTTGGTCACTTTCAGCGCCAGCGCCAGCTCCGGGTCGAGCTGCCAGCGCCCGCGCAGGTGTACCAGCCCGTAGCCGGCAATCTCCCGCGTGTTAGCGGCATCATCCCAGCGAGTATCCGCCAACTGCCAGCTGCCGCCCACGGCAAGGTCGCCCAGGGTGCGATCCAGATCCAGGCTCAGGCTGCGCCGGGTGCGCCGCGCCAGGGTGTTGTCGCTCTCCCGATCGACCGGGTCGACCAGCTCCAGCGCCAGGGCGCTCTGCCACCCGAACAGCGTCTGCTGCAGCCGCGCCTCGAACCCATCGATGCGTGCCGTGCCGATATTTTGCGGCGTGAAGGTGGAGTCCAGGGTGATCGCATCCTCGATCTCGGTGCGGTAGAGGGAGGCTTGCAGCTCGGTGCCCGCGCCCAATTGGCTGCGCCACTGCAGCTCATAGCTCTGCGAGGTTTCCGGCTGCAGGTCGGGGTTGTCATAGCCCGGGTAGTAGAGATCGACAAAGGTGGGCGCCCTGAAACCCTCGCTGTAGGAGAGGATCAGATCGTTGTCCAGATTCAGGTGCCAGGTGAGGGCCGCGCTCAGCGTGTTTTCGCTGCCGTAGAGTTCGTTGTCGTCATACCTCATCCCCACCTCGCTGCTGAAGCGGGCGTGGTCATAGCGGTGCTGCACGAACAGCGCCCGGTTCCAGCGGCTGTTTTCGGCCAACCGGTTGCTGCTGTTCAGCTGCTCCCGGTGGCCATCGAAGCCGAGCAGGAGCTGCTGCGCCGGGGTCAACTGCAGGGTGTTGAGCCAGGCCAGGCTGTCACGATAGGTGTTGAAGGGATCGCCCCCGGCGTGATCATCAAAGCGGACCCAGCGGCGGTTCTCGGCGTGGCCGAGCTCCAGCCGGCTGTGCCAGCGTTCACTCAGCTGCAGGTTGGCATACACCGAGGCGGTACTGAGCTGGAACTCGGTGTAGGGGTAATCCCCCCCCCAGCTCAGGTCGTACTCGCTCTCCCCCCGCTGATCCAGCAGGCTGAGCCCGGCGTCGAAGCGGTCGCTGACACGGTGGTTGAGGTTGAAGCTGACGGCGCTGTTGCGGTAGGCATCGCGGTCGCTGTCCGGGCCGCTGGCCGCCTGCGTGCGGTTGATGCCGTTGGTCTCGTCACTGCTGAGGCTCAGGTTGAAGCGGGTCTTCCCATCCCCCCCGGAGAGCCCGAGGCTGCGCTCCCAGGTTTGCTCGGTTCCGTACCCCAGATGGAGGCGGCCACGCAGCCCCTCCCCCTCACCGCGCCGGGTAAAGATCTGGACCACCCCGCCAATGGCATCGGCCCCGTAGATGGCGGAGCGGGCGCCGCGCAACACCTCGATCCGCTCGATCTGATCCACCGCCAGCGCCTCCAGCGCCGCGCTCCCGCTGTCGGCACCGTTGATACGCACCCCGTCGATCAGCACCACGCTCTGGGAGGATTTCGTACCGCGGATATAGAGGTCGGTCAGGCTACCGCGGCCACCGGACTGGGTCATCTGTACCCCCGGCACCCGATCGAGCAGCTCGGCGACGCTGGAGGGCTGCAGCCGCTCGATGTCCGCTCTGGTGAACACTTCGGTGGCGGCGGGGGTCTCCCGCTGCAACTGGGCCTGTCGGGAGGAGGTCACCACGATGGTGGTGCGTTTGAGCTGCTGATCGAATGAAGGCTCAGCGGCGCAAGCGATTACGGGCGCGAGCGCGACGGCCAGCGCCAACGGGGCGTGTTTCGGCATGGGAAAGACCTTTCTCACGTGTGCCACCCGCACACTGCTGGATGAATGATCACTTCCGGCCGGTCTCCGGGCTCAGGCGTCAGACCGTGCAGTCAGGAGGGATGACACCTTCCCATATCGGATCGATACAGTGGCCTGTCGTCATCGCCTCACGCCTCTACCGTTGCGGGGGCAGCGTCGGCTTGGCATCGGCTGTCATGCCGATGCGCACCGACTTCCCGTTTAAGGGCTGAACAGCCGTTCAGCCCACCGGAAGCAAGCTGCGGATGATAGGCAGCCACAGCCATGCGGTCAAATGGAGGTGGCTCATCTGAACGTGAACGCCACTGAAGTAGCGCATCAGCCAAACCGGTAGCCAGACAGGCGCGTCCCCATCACCCGATCGGTGAACACCCGCTGCCCGCGCTCCTCACCGGCCGCCCCCGCCGCCAGCAGCAGCGGCAGTAGATGCTCCTCCTGCCCCTCGGGGTGACACGCCCGCGCCCCCGGAGCCTGCTCCCAGTGCGCCAGCGCCTGCCAGCGGGCGGCGGGATCGAGCTCGACGGCGCGGGTCAGCCAGTCGTCGAACCGATCCGAGATCGGGCCGAAGCGGGGGTCACCGTAGCCACGCATGTTGTGGAAGCTCATCCCGCTGCCGATGATCAACACCCCCTCTTGGCGCAACGGCTGCAGCGCCCGACCCGCCTCGAGGTGCGCCGTCGCCTCCAGATCGCACCGCAGCGACAGTTGCACCACCGGGATCTGTGCCTGCGGGAAGATCAGCTTGAGCGGAATGAAGGTGCCATGGTCGAAGCCGCGAACGGGATCGGTTGCGCCCGGCAGCCCGGCCTGTTGCAACCGCTCCACCACCTGCTGCGCCAGCGCGGGCTGGCCGGGTGCCGGGTAGGTGAGCTCGTAGGTGTGTGGCGGAAAGTTATAGTAGTCGTAGATCAGATCGGGCTGCGCCGCGGCGCCGGCGGTGAACTCGGCCGCCAGCCAGTGGGCCGACACCAGCACGATCGCCCGGGGCGGTTGCGCCAGCGTGGTGCCGATGGCGCGCAGAAACGCCGCCATCCGATCCCACGCGTCGGGCGGATCCCACTCCATGAAAAAACAGGGGCCGGCCCCATGGGGTATGAAAAACGTCGGCTGTTGCGCTGGCATGGCACTCCCTCCTGATACGGGTTATTCCGGCGCTCGAGGCGATGGTATGCCCACCCCGGCCCGGCGGGAAAATCCCCACCGAGCCAATATACAGCAGCGGCGAATTATGTTGGACTTCTGCCGGCTGGGTTCAACTACAATCCACCCCCGGCGGCGCAACCGCCCCGAGCGCCCTTCGCATGATGGCGCCGAGCGCCACCGGGGAGACAACCGCCGACGAGGAGCGCCCATGAGCCTGAACGACCTTTTCACGCCTGCGATGGGTTTTGCCTCGCTGGCCGTGGCCAGTCTGATCTGCCAGTGGCTGGCCTGGCGCCTGCGCCTGCCGGCCATTCTCTTTCTGCTCCTGACCGGCATTCTGGTCGGACCGATCGGTGGGCTGCTGTCGCCGGATCGCTTTCTGGATGAGCTGCTGTTTCCGCTGGTCTCGCTCAGTGTCGCGCTGATCCTGTTCGAGGGCAGCCTGACGCTCAAATTCAGCGAGCTGCGAGAATCCGGTTCGGTGGTGCGCCGGCTGGTGACGCTGGGCGCGCTGATCAACTGGGGGGTGATCAGCCTGGCGACCCACTGGCTGATCGGGCTGTCGCCTCCCCTTGCGGCGCTGTTCGGCGCGCTGGTGGTGGTCACCGGCCCCACCGTGATCATGCCGCTGCTCAGAACCCTGCACGCCAAACCGCGCATCGCCGATATTCTGCGCTGGGAGGGGATCCTGATCGACCCGCTGGGGGCGCTGCTGGCCGTGCTGGTGTTCCAATGGCTGATCGCCACCGGCAGTGGCGAAAACGGCTTTCTCGCCAGCCTGACGATCTTTATCCGGGTCACCCTGGTGAGCACCCTCACCGGCCTGCTGGCCGGCTGGCTGCTGAGCCTGGCGCTACGCCGCTACTGGATCCCCGAATATCTGGAGGTGTTGGCCACCATCGCCGTCGTGCTGATCACCTTTACCCTCTCCAACCACCTCGCCCATGAGTCCGGCCTGCTGGCCGTGACGCTGATGGGGATCTGGCTGGCCAACGCCAAGGGGATCGACATCGACAACATCCTGGTGTTCAAGGAACACCTCGCCACCCTGCTCATTTCCGGGCTGTTCATCCTGCTGGCCGCGCGGCTGGACCTGCCGGCGCTGCTGGCGCTGGGTTGGCCGGCCCTGGGGCTGTTGGCGGTGATCCAGCTGCTCGCCCGCCCGCTCGCGGTCGCGGCCAGCACCCTCGGCAGCCCCCTCAGTTGGCAAGAACGGGGGCTGATCGCCTGGATCGGCCCGCGCGGCATCGTCGCCGCGGCCGTGTCGGCACTCTTCGCCCTCGAGCTGGAGCAGGCCGGCTACGAAGATGCCGGGCTGATCAGCGCCCTCACCTTCGCCGTCATCATCGGCACCGTGGTGTTCCAAAGCGCCACGGCCCGCCCGATGGCCAAACTGCTGCGGGTCACCGAACCGGAGCGGCGCGGGCTGCTGCTGGTGGGAGCCAACCCCGCCGCCCTGGCACTGGCCGAGTGTTTACAAAAGGAGGAGATACCGCTGCTGGTGGTGGATACCCACTGGGACGCGGTTCGAAACGCCCGGATGCGGGGGCTGAAAACCCTGTGCGGCAACCCGCTGGCGGCGGTGGTCGATGACCGGCTGGAGCTGACCGGACTGGGCCATCTGCTGACCCTCACCCCCCAGCGGGAGTGGAACGCCCTGCTCTGCCAGCACTTTCGGCGGGACTTCCCGGCGCGGCAGATCTTCACCATCCGCACCGAAAACCACCAACAAGCGCGGCTGAAACTGGCCGAGGAGCACCAAGGGCTGCCACTGGGGCCGGAGCCGCTGGACTACGCCCGGCTCGCCAGCCTGATCAGCCACGGGGCCCGCTTTCGCGCCACACGCTTTAGTGAAAACTACGATTTCGCGCAGTGGCAACAGCAGGGCGCGCCGGGCACACGCCTGCCGATCGCCCTGATCAGCCCGGATCGGCACCTGCAGCTGCTGTCCAACCCCGACCAGCTCAAACCGGCAGCCGGCTGGACCCTGATCTACCTGGATAGCGCCGAAAACGCGCCCACCGGCAACCCCCGCCCGGCCGCCGGCTGACCCGGCCCCGGTCGCCGCCGGCGAGGAGCCCCGAGCCCCCGAGGAGCCGGATTAACGGTGGATGCCGCTGCCCACCCCCTCGGTGGAGGCCGCCGCGCCGGCGGGGCCGGTTGCCGGCGCCCGCTCGCCACGCAACACCCTGGCCGCCGCCACCATGTTCCGCAACGCCGGGATCACCTCGCTCCACTGGCGCGTTTTCAGGCCGCAGTCCGGGTTCACCCAGAGGCGCTCCGGCGGGATGCGCCGCGCCGCCAAACGCATCAGCTTCACTATTTGCTCCACCGACGGGATATTGGGGCTGTGGATATCGTACACCCCCGGGCCGATCTCGTTGGGGTAGTGGAACGTGTCGAACAGCTCCAGCAGCTCCATGTCGGAGCGGGAGCTCTCGATGGTGATCACGTCCGCATCCATGTGCGCGATCGCCTCGATGATGTCGTTGAACTGCGAGTAGCACATGTGGGTGTGGATCTGGGTGCTGTCCGCCACGCCGTTGGCGCTGATGCGGAACGACGCCACCGCCCAGTCGAGATACTCGGCCCATTGGCTGCGCCGCAGCGGCAGCCCTTCGCGCAGTGCCGCCTCATCGATCTGGATGACGTCGATACCGGCACGCTCCAGATCCTGCACCTCTTCGCGGATCGCCAGCGCCAGCTGATGACAGCTGTGTGAGCGCGGCTGATCATCACGCACGAAGGACCAGTTGAGCAGGGTGACCGGGCCGGTGAGCATCCCCTTGACCTTCCTGTCGGTCAGCGATTGGGCGTATTGGCTCCACGCCACGGTCATCGCCTTCGGGCGGCTGATATCACCGAACAAAATCGGCGGCTTGACGCAGCGGGAGCCGTAGGATTGCACCCAGCCGAACTGGCTGAAGGCGTAGCCATCGAGCTGCTCGCCGAAATACTCCACCATGTCGTTGCGCTCCGCTTCGCCATGCACCAGCAGATCCAGCCCCAGCGCTTCCTGCTGCCTGATGGCGAATTCGATCTCCTGCTGCATCTGGGCGCGATACTCGTCGCCGGCCAGCCTCCCCTGCCTGAACGCCCGCCGCGCCGTGCGGATCGCCGGCGTTTGCGGAAAGGAGCCGATGGTGGTGGTCGGGTACAGCGGCAGGTTCAGTTTCTCGCGCTGCAACGCTGCCCGCTGCGGATAGGCACTGTTGCGCTTGCCCAGATCCGGGTCGATGGCGGCAACGGCCTGCGCCACCCGGGGATTGTGCACCCGCGGGGAGGTACGGCGGCTGTTCAGGGCGGCCCGATTCTCGGCCAGCGCCGCCGCAACGGCGCCGCGGCCACTGTGCAACGCGGTGTGAATCACCCCAAGCTCATCCAGCTTCTGCTGGGCAAAGCCCAGCCAGGAACGGATCTCGGCATCCAGCTTCTGTTCGCTGGCGAGATCCACCGGCAGATGCAGCAGGGAGCAGGAGGGGGCGATCCAGAGGCGGCTTCCCAGCCGCGCCGCCACCGGCTCCAGCCAGTCCAGCAACGCGCTCAGATCGGTTTTCCAGACATTGCGACCGTTGACCACCCCCAGTGACAACACCTGATCCGAGCTCAGCCGCTCGATCACCGGCGCCACTTCATCACCGGCGTTGACCGCATCCAGATGCAAGCCCGCCACCGGCAGGCCACAGGCCAGCTCGAGGTTCTCTTGCAGTCGACCGAAATAGGTGGTCAGCAGCAGCTTCACGCCACTCCCGGCCAGCGCGGCGTAGGCGGTGCGAAACGCCTCCTGCCACCCTGGCGCCAGCTCGGTGACCAGCGCCGGCTCGTCGATCTGCACCCACTCGATCCCGCTTTCGGCCAGCCGCCGGAGCAGCTCGGCATAGACCGGCACCAGCTGCGCCAGCAAACTCAACGGATCGGTCTCATCCCTGGCCTTGCCCAGCAACAGGTAAGTGACCGGACCGATCAGCACCGGCTTGGGGGTGTGCCCCAGCGCCCGGGCCTCCTCGATCTGCGCCAGCAACCGGGTCGGGTTGAGGCGGAAGCGGGTGGTGGCGCTGAACTCCGGCACGATGTAGTGGTAGTTGGTATCGAACCATTTGGTCATCTCACCGGCATGGACACCGTCGCCGTCGTTGGCGGAACGCCCCCGGGCGATGCGGAAATACTGGTCCAGCTCGGAGCCTGGCAGCCCCCGCACCCGATCCGGCAGGTTGCCGAGGGTAAAGCTCAGGTCCAGCACCTGATCGTAGAGGGAGAAATCCCCCACCGGAACCAGATCGAGCCCCGCCTGACGCTGCCAGTTCTGCGCCCGCAGCTCGGCGGCGGTCTGGAGCAGCTCGGCCTCGCTGCTCTCCCCCCTCCAGAAGGACTCCAGCGCAAATTTCAGCTCCCGCCGCGCGCCGATGCGGGGAAAACCCGGATTGTGCAGTTTGCCTCTGTTTTCAGCTTGAATGTGCATCACGCTCTCCAAATTCAGTTCAGAGACGATGCTACCCCTTACAATGTATGAAAAATAATGGCAATATCTCATCAACCCATTATTTATGGTCATGGATTGAGATGCTCGAGCGCCACCACCTGATGATACTGCGCGCCGTAACCCGGCAGGGTTCACTGACCGCCGCCGCCGACACCCTGTGCCTCACCCAATCCGCCCTGAGCCATTCGATTCGCAAACTGGAACAGCGGCTGGGTACCCCCCTGTGGCAGAGGGAGGGCCGTCGCCTGCGTCTGACTCAGGCCGGTGAGTACCTGCTGCGGCTGGCGGATCGGCTGCTGCCGCAGTTCGACCATGCCGAAAAGATGATGCAGCAGTTTGCCAGCGGCCAGCGCGGCACCCTGCGCATCGGCATGGAGTGCCACCCCTGCTACCAGTGGCTGTTGAAGATAGTAACCCCTTACCTGCAGCAATGGCCCGATGTGGATGTGGATGTGCGGCAGAAGTTTCAGTTTGGCGGCATGGGGGCTCTGTACGGCCATGAGCTCGACCTGCTGGTGACGCCGGACCCGCTATACCGCCGCGGCCTGATCTTCGAGCCGGTGCTCGATTACGAGCTGGTACTGGTGGTCGGCCCGGCACACCCGCTGCATGGCCAGAGCCAGGTCGAGCCGGAGCAGCTGCTCGACGACACCCTGATCACCTACCCGGTGGAGCCGGAGCGACTGGATATCTTCAACCGCTTTCTGACCCCCGCCGGCTGTGCGCCACGCCGCCACAAGCAGATCGAAACCACCGACATCATGCTGCAGATGGTCGCCGCCGGGCGCGGTGTCACTGCGCTGCCGCGCTGGCTGGTAAGTGAGTACCAACAAAGGCTGCCACTGCACTCGCTACGTTTGGGAAGCTCCGGCGTAGCCAAACAGATTTTCCTCGGCCTGCGCAAAGAAGACCTGGAGACCGACTACCTGAGCGCCTTCGTCGAGCTGGCCCGACGCCACGACGCCCACGACCGAGGGCAAACGCCCCTGCCCGGCTCGGCACAACAGGAGGCGCCATGACCCACACCGACGCGGACCGCTCCACCGAAAGTCAACTAAGTGGGTGTCCCTTGGTTTTTGCCGACTATCAACACCACCAGCCGCCCGCGCATGGCGGCGATCTACGCCCCCGGCACAGTATGCGCCCGCCGCTGACACGGCGATGGCGACGTGCGCGGCTACCGCCCACCCTCGGGCTGGACGGCCCGTGATCAAACTAAGGGACACCCACTTACTTGACGACCCTCCCCTCCGCTGCCACACTCAAGCCATGACTCGACCACGCACTGAACTCATCGCCCTCGAGGCAACGCCCTGGTACCACGTCGTTTCCCGCTGCGTG
>JAXHUI010000039.1:0-19741 GCA_034189745.1 Pseudomonadota bacterium | reverse complement strand
GAAGGGGCGGCCGGAGGGGGTGGGCAGGTCACGGTGGTCGGTCCAGCCACCGGCCAGCAACACGCTGCGAAGCCGCCCCTTTTTGCCCCCCAGCCGGCGCAGACACCAGGAGGCGCCGGCACTGAGCAGCCGGTAGAGGCGCGGGCGGGTGGCGAAAAAGGCCCAGCCTCCCAGCCCCCAGCGGGCGGCGCGCGGGGTCAGGTGGCGCTCGAACTCCCGTTCGCGCCAGTGGCGCATCAGTTTGGGCAGCGCAATGCCGACCGGGCACACCGCCTCACACTGGCCGCAGAGGGTGGAGGCGTTGGGCAGCAGCGCCGCCCGCTCCAGCCCGATCAGTTGCGGCGTCAACACCGAGCCCATCGGGCCGGGGTAGACCCAGCCATAGCTGTGGCCACCCACGGCGCCATACACCGGGCAGTGGTTCATGCAGGCGGAGCAGCGGATGCAGCGCAGCATCTCCTGGAATTCGGTGCCCACCATCTCGCTGCGGCCGTTGTCGACCAGCACGACGTGGAAATGCTCCGGCCCATCCCGCTCCCCCGGGCGGCGGCCACCGGTGGAAAGGGTGTTGTAGACGGAAAACTCCTGTCCGGTGGCGGAACGGGCCAGCAGGCGCAGAAACAGGGTCATGTCCTCCAGGGTGGGCACCACCTTTTCGATCGAGGCCACCACGATGTGGGTGTTGGGCAGGAGCTGGGTGAGGTCGCCGTTGCCCTCGTTGGTGACGATGATGCTCGAGCCGGTTTCCGCCACCAGAAAGTTGGCGCCGGTGATCCCCACGTCGGCGGCGACAAACTGCTGGCGCAGCATCTCTCGCGCCTCGGCCAGCAGGGCGGCCGGGTCGTTCAGTCGGGGGCGCTGGTGTCGGTGGTGGAAGGTGTGGGCGACATCGTCCAGATTGAGGTGGATCGCCGGGGCGATGATATGACTCGGGTGATCGCCGCGCAGCTGCAGGATGTACTCCCCCAGATCGGTTTCCACCGGCCGGATGCCGTTCTCCTGCAGAAACTGATTGAGGTCGATCTCCTCGGTCACCATCGATTTGCCCTTAGTGACCGTCTTGGCATTCTGCTCCTGGCAGATCCGCAGGATAGTCTGGCGCGCCTCCTCGCTGGTGCGACACCAGTGTACCTGACCGCCGTTTTCGATCACCCGGGCCTCGAACGCCTCCAGGTAGAGGTCCAGGTGTTGCAGGATATGCTCCTTCAGCTCGCGCGCCTGCTGACGCAGCTGCTCGAACTCCGGCAGACGCGCGATGGCCGCGGCCCGTTTGCCGGGAAAACCGGCCTTCAGGTTGCCCAGCGCGCGCTGCAGGTTGGCATCGTGCAACGCGCGGCGGGCGTTCTGTTTGAATTCAGGGCTTTTGATCTGCATGACAGGCTCCGCTCAGAGGGGTTGGCCGAGGGGGTGAGGGTCGGCTTCGCCGATCGCCGGGGTCGCCTCCAGGTCGGCCAGCAGCTCGACCAGATGGCGGACCTGCAGCGCGTGCCCTTCACGCTTGAGCTTGCCGGCGATGTTGAGCAGGCAGCCCAGCTCCCCGGCCACCAGCGTATCGGCGCCGCTGGCGACGGCGGCAGCGATTTTGTCGCTCACCATCCGGTTGGAGATCTCGGGATACTTGACGCAAAACGTGCCGCCAAAGCCGCAGCAGGTTTCCGCCTCCGCCATCTCCACCAGCTCGACGCCAGCGATGGCCGCGAGCAGCTGGCGGGGCTGCTGCTTGATGCCGAGCTGCCGCAGCCCCGAGCAGGCGTCGTGGTAGGTGACCCGGCCCTTGAACCCGCTCTCGCTGGTGCGCACCTGCAACCGATCCACCAGGAAAGCGGAGATCTCGAACGCCCGCGCCCGCAGCGCCTGGGCCCGGGCCCGCCAGGGATCGTCGGCGGCAAACAGCTCCGGGTAGCTGTGCAACATGCCGATGCAGGAGCCGGAGGGGGCCACCACGTAGCGATACCCCTCCAGCGCCGCGATGGTCTGACGGGCGATGGCGCGGCTGCTGTGCCGGTCGCCGGAGTTGAACGCTGGCTGGCCGCAGCAGGTCTGCTCGCGGGGGACTTCCACCTGGCAGCCGGCCTGCTCCAGCAGTTTGATGGTGGCAAACGCCACCTCGGGACGGAACAGGTCGGCCAGGCAGGTAACGAACAGGCCGACCTCGATCGGCGCGGTGTCGGTGTTGGGCATGGTATCGGCAACCTCGGCTTTTCGATGCGCGGTTTGATGATTTCGTACCGATACGATAAGCGATCAGGGCGCAAGGGTGAATAGGGTGCCCCATCCCGCTCGGCCAAGGGGCGCCCCACGGGCCGAGACGATTCACCTCCGGGGGCGGGTGATCGCCCGGTGATGATTGCCCCCGGCTCGCGCGCTGGCGCCCCGGTCGCTATAATCGCCGCTCGGACTGGCCGGCACCTGGTAGCTGTCGTAGCCCCGCGTCCGTCGTCAACCAATCCGTAGCAACCTGGATGTGGCCTTTGGTACGGGTGCATCCGTCAATCAGGGAACAAAATATGCCTGTCATCACGCTTCCAGATGGGAGTACTCGCACCTTCAACCAGCCGGTTACCGTTCACGAAGTGGCGGCCGATATCGGCACCGGCCTGGCCAAGGCCGCCATCGCCGGCAAGGTGAACGGTGAGCTGGTGGATACCAGCTATCGGATCGAACACGACGCCAATCTGGCGATCATCACCGCGCGCGATCAGGAGGGGCTGGAGGTGATCCGTCACTCCTGCGCCCACCTGATGGCGATGGCGGTACAGGAGCTGTTCCCGGGGGCCCAGGTGACTATCGGCCCGGTGATCGAGGATGGTTTCTACTACGATTTCGCCTATGAGCGGCCCTTCACCCCGGAGGATCTGGAAAAGATCGAGGCCCGCATGCAGCAGCTGGCCAGGCAAAATCTGCCGATCCGTCGCAGCGTGATGTCGCGCGAGGAGGCGATCGCGCTGTTCGAACGGATGGGCGAGAAGTACAAGGTCGAAATCATCGATTCCATCCCGGGTGACCAACCGCTCTCCTTTTATGCCCAGGGTGACTTCATCGACCTCTGTCGCGGCCCCCACGTCCCTTCGACCGGCCATCTCAAGGCGTTCAAGGTGATGAAGGTGGCTGGCGCCTACTGGCGCGGCGATGCCAACAACGAGATGCTGCAACGGATCTACGGCACCGCCTGGCGGGACAAAAAGGAGCTCAAGGCCTATCTGCACCGGCTTGAAGAGGCCGAGAAACGCGACCACCGCAAACTGGGCAAACAGCTCAACCTGTTCCACATGCAGGAGGAGGCGCCGGGGATGGTGTTCTGGCACCCGCATGGCTGGACGCTCTATCAGCAGATCGAGCAGTACATGCGCGGCGCACAGCGTCAGCACGGCTATCAGGAGATCAAGACGCCGCAGGTGGTGGAACGCAGCCTGTGGGAGAAGTCCGGCCACTGGGGCAAATTTCAGGAGCAGATGTTCACCACCCACTCCGAAAGCCGCGATTTCGCCATCAAGCCGATGAACTGCCCCTGTCATGTTCAGGTGTTCAATCAGGGGCTGCGCTCCTACCGCGACCTGCCGCTGCGGCTGGCGGAGTTTGGCTCCTGCCACCGCAACGAACCGTCCGGCTCGCTGCACGGCCTGATGCGGGTGCGCGGGTTCGTGCAGGACGATGCGCATATCTTCTGCGCCGAGAGCGCGATCCAGAGCGAGGTGGCGGCGTTCATCGAGTTCCTGCATGAGGTCTACGCGGACTTCGGCTTCAGTGACATCCTCTACAAGCTCTCCACCCGCCCGGATGAGCGGGTCGGTTCCGACGAAAGCTGGGACAAGGCCGAACAGGCCCTGGCCGAGGCCCTGAACCGGGCCGGGCTGGAGTGGGAGGAGCTGCCGGGCGAGGGCGCCTTCTACGGCCCGAAAATCGAATTTTCCCTGCGCGACTGCCTGGGTCGGGTCTGGCAGTGCGGCACCATTCAAGTGGATTTCTCCATGCCGGGGCGGCTTGGCGCCCAGTTCGTCAACGAACAGGGCGAGCGTGAAACCCCGGTGATGCTGCACCGTGCCATTCTCGGCTCGTTTGAACGCTTTATCGGCATCCTGATCGAACACTACGCCGGCGCGCTGCCACTATGGCTGTCGCCGCTGCAGGTGGTGGTGATGAATATCACCGATAATCAGGCGGCCTACTGTCGCGAACTGGCGGAAAAACTGGAAAAAAGCGGCCTCAGAGTCACGGCGGACTTGAGAAATGAGAAGATCGGCTTTAAAATCCGCGAGCGTACTCTACAGAAGGTACCCTACCTGTTGGTGGTAGGCGACAAAGAGGTCGAGTCCAGAACCGTTGCAGTGCGTACGCGCTCCGGTGAGGATTTGGGTACGCTGACCCCCGATGCGCTGCTTGAACGACTGCTGCAAGAGATCGAGCGCAAAGGGCGTCAGGCAAAATAAAATCGTCAGGAGATAGAGCTATCAGGCGTGATAACAGACGCGGAGGCCGTGCGCCTCTGCCGCCGATCAACGAAAATATCCGTGCCACCGAATGCCGTTTGATCGGCGCGGATGGAAACCAGATTGGTGTTGTTTCGATTCCAGAGGCCCTTGAGAAGGCTCAGGAGGCCGAACTTGACCTGGTTCAGATCTCGGATTCTGATCCCATCGTCTGCAAAATAATGGACTATGGCAAGCATCAGTACGAGGCCAAGAAAAAAGCAAATGAGGCGAAGAAAAGACAGTCTCAGATGCAGGTCAAGGAAGTGAAATTCCGTCCGGGTACGGAAGAAGGGGATTATCAGGTAAAACTACGCAACCTGATACGTTTCCTTGAAAGCGGAGACAAGGGCAAGGTGACCTTGCGCTTCCGTGGTCGTGAGATGGCCCACCAGGAGCTGGGGCTACAGCTGATGGAGCGGATCGAACAGGATCTGGCCGAAATCAGCACGGTGGAACAGCGTCCGAAAATGGAAGGTCGTCAAATGGTCATGGTGCTGGCTCCGAAGAAGAAATAGTCACCCGACAGCAGAACCCGTCCGCCCGATCTCTGTGCAGATCCGGTGACGGGTTCTGTCGTTTGTCCGGGTAGGCCGATCAATAAACGAATGCGTGGAGAATATCAATGCCCAAGATCAAAACTGTCCGCGGTGCGGCAAAGCGTTTCAAGAAAACCGCCAACGGCGTGAAGCACAAACAGTCCTTCAAAAGCCACATTCTGACCAAGAAAAGCACCAAGCGTAAGCGCCAGCTTCGCCCGATGCTGCAGGTCCATGCCGCCGACCAGGCTCTGGTCAAGCGCATGCTGCCCTATCTTTGAGTTTTTTGGTCATTATTAGTCGTTACAGGAAGGAATTGTCATGCCTCGCGTAAAACGTGGTGTACAGGCTCGCGCCCGTCACAAGAAAATTTTGAAACAGGCCAAGGGTTACTATGGTGCCCGCAGCCGTGTGTTCCGTGTCGCCAAACAGGCGGTCATCAAAGCCGGTCAGTATGCGTACCGTGACCGTCGCCAGCGCAAGCGTCAGTTCCGCGCGCTGTGGATTGCACGGATCAACGCCGCTGCTCGCCTCAACGGTCTCTCCTACAGCCGCTTCATCGCCGGCCTGAAGAAAGCCAATATCGAAATCGACCGCAAGGTTCTGGCTGACCTGGCCGTGTATGAGCAGGGCGCCTTTGCCGCAGTGGTCGAGAAAGCCAAAGCTGCACTGGCGTAACCCACGCCCGCCCATTGGCAGGTGAGTGATCGAATCGAATAGGGGAAGGGTGCAAGCTCTTCCCCTATTTTTTGTCTGGAGCCGGAAATGGAAAATCTTGAGACCCTGTTGGCGCAAGGCAAACAGGCCGTTGCTGAATCGGATACGCTGGCCACGCTGGATGAGATCCGGGTGCAGTACCTTGGCAAAAAGGGTGCGCTGACCCAACTGCTCAAGGGGTTGGGCAAGCTCTCTGCCGATCAGCGCCCCGCCGCCGGTGCCCGTATCAATGAGGCCAAAGAGGCGCTGCTGGCGGAGATCACCGCCCGGCGCGAGGCGCTGGAGCGACTCGCGCTGGAAGCGAAGCTGGCGGCGGAAACCGTCGATGTGACCCTGCCCGGTCGCGGCCAGCCGGTGGGGGGGTTGCACCCGGTGACCCGCACCCTGGAGCGGATCGAAGCCTTCTTTGGCCGCATCGGTTACAGCGTAGCGGAGGGGCCCGAGATCGAGGATGACTATCACAACTTCGAGGCGCTGAACATTCCGGCGCACCACCCGGCGCGGGCGATGCACGACACCTTCTACTTCGATGCGCACACGCTGCTGCGCACCCACACCTCGCCGGTGCAGGTGCGTACCATGGAGGCGCAGCAGCCGCCGCTTCGCATCATCTGCCCGGGGCGGGTTTACCGCTGTGATTATGATCAGACCCACTCGCCCATGTTTCATCAGGTCGAGGGGCTGCTGGTGGATCGCAACATCACCTTTGCCGACCTCAAGGGCACGCTGGAGCAGTTTCTGCGCGAGTTCTTCGAGGAGGATGTGAAGGTCCGTTTTCGCCCCTCCTATTTCCCCTTCACCGAGCCCTCCATCGAGGTGGATATCGACCGGGGGGATGGCAAATGGCTGGAAGTGCTCGGCTGCGGCATGGTGCATCCGAAGGTGTTTGCCTACTCCGGCATCGATGCGGAACGGTTTACCGGGTTTGCGTTCGGGATGGGGGTCGAGCGGCTGGCGATGCTTCGCTACGGTGTGGATGACCTGCGCCTCTTCTTCGAAAACGATCTGCGCTTTCTCGGCCAGTTCCAATAAGTTGTCAACGCACAGCAACAGATTACTCAGGACAGCAGCATGAAATTCAGTGAACAGTGGTTGCGCGAGCTGGTTCAGCCGCCGATCGGAACCCAGGCGCTGGCGGATCAGCTCAGCCTGGCCGGCCTCGAGGTCGATGCCGTCGAACCCGTCGCCGGCCAGTTCAGCGGGGTCGTGGTGGCGGAGATAGTGGCCGCTGAGCGGCACCCCAACGCCGACAAACTGCAGGTGTGTCAAGTCAGCGATGGTGAGCAGACGTTCCAGGTGGTGTGCGGCGCCCCCAACGCCCGTGTCGGGCTCAAAACCGCCTTTGCCCGCGTGGGCGCTATCCTGCCGGGCCCGCTCGAAATTAAAAAGGCCAAACTGCGCCAGGTGGAGTCGTTTGGCATGCTCTGCGCCGAAGATGAGCTGGGCCTCTCCGCGGATCACAGCGGCATCATGGAGTTGGCGGCGGATGCGCCGCTGGGGCAGGATATTCGCCGCTATCTGCAGCTGGATGACTGCATCATCGATGTGGACCTGACCCCCAACCGGGGTGACTGCCTCAGTATCGTCGGCATGGCGCGGGAGGTGGGGGCGCTCAACAAGGTGCCGGTCGCCGAGGTGGAGGCGAAGGCGATCCCGCCTTGCAACGAGCAACGGCTCCCGGTGGAGCTGATCGACCGCCACGCCTGCCCGCGCTACCTGGGCCGGGTGATCCGCAATATCGACCCCGCCGCCACCACCCCCCGCTGGATGCAGGAAAAGCTGCGCCGCTGCGGCCTGCGCAGCATCGATCCGGTGGTGGATGTCACCAACCATCTGCTGCTGGAGCTGGGCCAGCCGATGCACGCCTTCGATCTGAACAGCCTCGAAGGGGGCATCCGTGTGCGCCTGGCCGAGCAGGGGGAAAAACTGCTACTGCTGGATGGTCAGGAGGTCGAGCTCAACAGCGACACTCTGGTGATCGCCGACGCCAGGGGGCCGGTGGCCATGGCGGGAATCATGGGTGGCAAACCCACTTCGGTGACCAGGGCGACCCGCGACATCTTCCTCGAAAGCGCTTTCTTCACCCCGCTGGCCATTGCGGGCCGCGCCCGCAACTACGGCCTGCACACCGACTCCTCCCATCGCTTCGAGCGCGGGGTCGATTGGCAGCTGCAGCGCAAGGCGATCGAGCGGGCTACGGCACTGCTGCTGGAGATCGTGGGCGGGGAGCCGGGGCCGGTGGTGGAGGCCGTGGCCGAGGCCGACCTGCCGCGGGTGCGGCGGGTCCAGCTGCGCCGCAGCAAGCTGGCCGCTCTGCTGGCGCTGGAAATTCCCGCCCACGAGGTGGAGGAGATTCTCACCCGGCTGGGCATGCAGCTGGAAAGGGTCGAGGATGGCTGGCAGGTGACGGTGCCCAGTTACCGTTTCGACCTGACCCTCGAGGTGGATCTGATCGAGGAGGTGGCGCGGGTGTACGGCTACAACAACCTGCCGGTACACACCCCGACCGCGCGGCTGCCGATCCCGCCCATCGCCGAAGCCCGGTTGACGCTGCCCCAGGTGCGTCAGCATCTGGTCGCTCGCGGCTACCAGGAAGCGATCACCTACAGCTTCGTCGAGGCTGAGTTGCAGCAGGCGTTCGACCCGCACCACCAGGCGCTGGCCCTGGCCAACCCGATCTCGGCGGAGATGGCGGTGATGCGTACCACGCTCTGGCCGGGGCTGACCCGGGCGTTGCAGTACAACCAGCACCGCCAGCAGAGCCGGGTGCGACTGTTTGAAACCGGCCAGCGGTTCCTGCCGCAGGCGACGGGGCTGCTCCAGGAGAACGTCCTCGCCGGCCTGATCGCCGGTAGCCGGGATGCGGAGGGGTGGAGCTCCAGCAAGGAGAAAGTGGACTTTTTCGACGCCAAGGGCGATCTGGAATCACTGCTGGCGCTGGCTGGCTGTGGCGACCGGTTCCGCTTCGTGGCGGAGCGCCATCCGGCCCTCCATCCGGGCCAGACGGCCCGCATCGAGCGGCAGGGGGAGAGCGTTGGCTGGATCGGCGCGCTGCACCCCTCCCTGCTGAAAACGCTGGATCTGAACGGGCCGGTCTACCTGTTTGAACTCACGCTCGAGGCGGTCACGAACGGGCGGCTGCCGCGTTTTGCTCCGCTGTCGAAATTCCCCGAGTCGCGCCGCGATCTGGCGCTGGTGGTGGATCAGGCGACACCGTTCGCCACCATCCGCGACACCGTGGTCGAAGCCGCCGGCAGTTTCATCCGCCAGGTCACGCTGTTTGATGTCTATCAGGGCCAACGTATTGAACCGGGAAGAAAAAGTCTGGCCCTGGGGTTGACCTGGCAGCACCCATCACGCACTCTTACCGACGAAGAGATCAACCGTGCGGTGAGCGCCGTGGTAGCAGCACTCCAGGAGCGTTGCGCTGCAACATTACGCGAGTAGACACAGGGTGACCGACATGAGCTCGTTGACCAAGGCCGACATGGCCGAGCGCCTCCACGAGGCGCTGGGCCTGAACAAACGTGAAGCAAAGGAGATGGTGGACTCATTCTTCGATGAGATCCGCACCTGTCTGGCTCACAACGAGCAGGTCAAGCTCTCCGGTTTCGGCAACTTCGACCTGCGCGACAAGCGTGAGCGCCCGGGCCGAAATCCGAAGACCGGCGAGGAGGTTCCCATTTCCGCCCGCCGGGTGGTCACCTTCCGCCCGGGGCAGAAACTCAAAGAGCGCGTAGAGATCCATGCCGGGCAGCAGACAGACCGCGCCTGAGCTGGACCCCATCCCCCCAAAGCGCTATTTCACCATCGGCGAAGCCGCCCGGTTGTGTCGACTCAAGCCCCACGTATTGCGCTACTGGGAGCAGGAGTTTAACCAGATCCAGCCGGTCAAACGCAACAATCGCCGCTATTATCAGCGCAAGGACCTGCTGCTGCTACGCCAAATTCGCAGCCTGCTGCATCAACAGGGCTACACCATCGCCGGTGCCCGACAATGGCTGGCCGGAGAGGGTGGCGATGATGACGCGACGCGCTATCGCCAACTGCTGCGCCAGACGATCACCGAGCTGGAGGAGCTCCGCGCCCTGCTCACCAGGACGAAAACCTGAACCGGCCGGGGCGGTGAGCCAACCGGATGCAAGGCCCCCCGGCCGGGCACCCGTGCCGCCACCCCCGTCAGAGGCGCTCGAAAATAACCGCGATCCCCTGGCCGCCACCGATGCACATGGTGACCAACGCATACTGCCCTTGAGTCCGCCGCAACTCATGCAGCGCCTTGGTGGCGATATACGCACCTGAACAGCCGAGCGGATGACCCAGCGCAATGGCGCCACCGTTCGGGTTGGTCCTGGCCAGATCCAGATCCAGCCCCCTGGCCACCGCAAGCGCCTGGGCGGCAAAGGCTTCGTTGGATTCGATCACATCCATCTGGGCCAGATTCAAACCGGCTTTTCGCAGCGCCAGCCGGGTCGCCGGAATCGGCCCCTCGCCCATGATCTCATTGGCAACACCCGCCACCGCATAGGAGACCAGCCGAGCCAGTGGCTGATGGCCATCCCGGGCGGCAGCCTCGGCTGAGGCCAGCACCAGGTAGGAGGCGCCATCATTGATGCTGGAAGCGTTCCCCGCCGTGACGGTGCCATCTTTCTTGAAAGCGGGGCGCATTGCCGCCAGCGTATCGACCGTTGTATCGGCCTTCACCTGTTCATCGCTGGCGACGACCCGCTCACCCTTGCGGCTCTTGATGCTGACCGGGACGATCTGCTCCTTGAAGTGACCCGCCGCAATCGCAGCCGCGGCACGCCGATGGGACTCGGCAGCGAAGGCGTCCTGCTCCTCCCGGGTAATCCCCCATTTGGCAGCCAGATTTTCGGCGGTGATCCCCATGTGCCCGACCCCGAATGGATCATTCAGCGTTGCCACCATCATATCGATCATGGGGCTGTCCCCCATCCGCGCGCCGCTGCGCATGGCGCTCGACATGTAACCCGAGCGCGACATCACCTCGACACCACCACCGATGCCGTAAGCGAAATCACCCAACATGATCTCCTGGGCCGTGGAAACGACCGCCTGCAGGCCGGAGCCGCACAGACGGTTTACCGCCATCGCCACCGAATCCATCGCCAGTCCCGCCTGAATGGAGGCGACCCGGGCAACATAGGCAAAGCGCGAATCGGTCGGGATACAGTGGCCCGAGGCAACATAGCCGATCGACTGGGCCGCCACCCCGGAGCGCTCCACGGCCGCACGCATCACCTGAGCGGCCAGTTCAGGGGGGTCCAGCTGGCTCAAACCGCCACCGAAAGACCCGATCGCGGAACGCACCGCGCTCAACACCACAACCTCATTCCTGCTCATACAAAAATCTCCCCGCCTGCACTATGTTGGCGTCACGGTATTACACTGTGGGATCGGTTGTCTCCCCCGCAACGAAAATCGACAAAAAAACCTCTGGAAAGCTTCCATTTCCCAAAAGGGTCAGGTAGTATTCGCAGCCACTTCGGAACTGATCATCCAGTTCCCGCCTAGTCGGGGCGTAGCGCAGTCTGGTAGCGCACTTGCATGGGGTGCAAGGGGTCGCAGGTTCAAATCCTGCCGTCCCGACCATTTAAAACTCTTTTATTTCAACATGTTAATCATTCTTCGATTTGCTCGCGTGTATAGCTGCTTGCCATTAGTGCAGCACTGGTGCAGAAACGCTGTGCAGTTGAACCTCCTCAACCTGAACTGTCCCTCCCAAGTTAGACTCCAATATCTGCAGATGTAACATCATACTCTCTCGATTTGTTACGAGGTAAGGACTGACTGGTCTTTATGCCTTATATTCATAAAAAGAATATATTTATTACAAATAATTATTTATTTTTCAGTTGTACTGGGTTTCAGAGCCAAAGTCGGAGACATAGCGTTATGAGCATTCTGAGAATACAGGAGCTCATATGTCACAACATACCCTCTCCCAAACCGCCGGTGCTTACTTTTCGGGTGAACAAAGCAACACGCCGCAAAATTTAGGAAAACTCCTACGACCAAAGGATGCGGCCATCTTCCTTGGTGTATCTCGCTCAAGCCTATGGCGCCTGTCTGAAAATGATCCTGATTTTCCTGCCAAAATTGTCATTACTTCTCGGTGTGTTGGCTGGCGATTGGAGGCACTTCAGCAATACCTGAAGAGCCGGGAGGTCGCATGAAAATTAAGGCGGATACTCCCAAGCGTTTCAGCTCGATCCTAGCTGAAAGTGTCAAGCTCGCAACGATTGTTCTTTGGCCAATCTTGATGGTCGCGTGGGTCAACATGCTGTGGAGGGCGTTCATATGATAGGCCGGAGAGAAGCTGCAGAATTGTTGCGGCGACATATGGCTGATCACGGTATTACATTCACCGGTGAGTTGGTTGATGATGGCCAGATCCATCGATTCTATGTAAAGGGCGATAAGCATGGCAGCCTGAACGGTTGGTACTACTTCTTCTCGGATGGCATTGCTAACGGTGAGTTCGGAAGTTGGCGAACAGGACTCCAATACAAATGGTGTGCCAAGACCGCCGAAGATATGACCGTAGTTGAACGCAACGAGCACCGCGAACGTCTGCAACAGGTGCGCCAGCAACGCGATTCCAAGCGTCGCCAGCGACAGCAGGAAGCCGCAGACCAGGCTTTAATGCTCTGGAACAAGGCTGTGGACGCCGATTCTTCTCATTCATACCTCGTCCGGAAAAGTATTCAGCCCCAACACCTGCGCCAGCACGGTGATTACTTACTGGTGCCAATGATTGATACCGAAGGCAGGCTTTGGAACCTACAGCGTATCTACATGGACGGCAGCAAGCGATTCCTGCCTGGGGGCCGTGTGAAGGGCTGCTTTACCCTGCTGGGCGAACTGACTGATGGGCTGCTGTACGTCTGCGAAGGGCTGGCAACCGGCGCGACTATCCACCAACAGAGTGGGCACCCAACCGCCTGCGCTATGAACGCGGGTAATCTCCTGCCTGTCTGCACCGCTCTGGCTGATCCCATGCGCCAACTCACAGTCTGCGCGGATAACGACCACCAGACCAATGGTAATCCTGGCATCAGCAAAGGCCGTGAAGCTGCGGCCGCTGTTGGCGCGGCTCTCACTTGGCCAGAGCCTTGCGGGCCTGAGTGCATCTGTACTGACTTCAACGACCTTGCGCACTGTTCGAAGACTCAGGAGGTAGCGGCATGAATGCACCCATAGACCTCAGAGTAAAGGAACACCCCTGGCCAGACCCTATCCCGCTGCTGCCAGACACAGTGGAAGCACCCGCCTATCCAATACAGGCATTACCTTCACTGATGCGATCAGCTGCCGAAGCGATTGCCGAGCATGTGCAGGCACCGCTGGCGCTGGCAGGGCAGGTCGTCATCGGGGCAGCCACTTCTCTGGCACAGACCCGTGCAAACGCCCCACACCTGCACTTGCCTGATGGAATGCCGTGCTCACTCTTCATGCTGACGCTGGCGAACTCAGGCGACCGCAAAAGTGAATGCCGACGGCTGGCATTTCGGATCATTGATGAACAGGAGCGCGACAATCGTAACCGGCACCGGGAACAGTGCGAAGTTGCACGACAGCAGATGGCAGGAATGAAACCCAAGGACCGAAAGGAACACCTGGCAGCCAATCCATTGCCCCCTGATCCTCGCACGCAATACAGTGACCTGACCTTTGAACGGCTTGCGGGCGACATGATTCGCGGCCTGAGCAATGCCGTACTGGATACGGACGAGGGCGGACAACTACTGGGCGGTTCCTCGATGAAAAGCGACACGCGCACAGCAACATTGGGCGGGTTGTGCAAGCTCTTTGATACCGGGCATTGCGAACGCGACCGCAGCGCATCCAACCAGGAAGGATCAGGTTTCGCCTATCATCGTCGCCTGAGCGTACTGTTACTGGCCCAGGAGGTTGCGGTTGCTGAAGCGTTGAATGATCCGCTATTACGTGGGCAGGGGTTTCTACCGCGCTTCCTGTTCACCAGTACCACTAGCCTTGCAGGCACGCGCCTGCTGACCCCAGAGCGACTGGAGCGTAAGGCTTATAGTGATTACCGTCTGCAAGCTTATTGGGAGCGATGCCGCGCTATCCAGGCTCTGCCTGAACATATTGATTCGATCAGCGGTGAAGTGCAGCCACCTGTTATGCCATTGCAGGCCGATGCTGAACACTGCTGGCTGGCGTTTTACAACGATATCGAGTCGCAGCAGGCGGCACTGGGGGAGTTCTATCAGGTACAGGCGTTTGCCGGTCGCGCAGGTGAGCTGGCAAGGCGCCTGAGTACCGTGTTTGCAGTCTTTGAGCAGCAGGACCGCATTACCAAAGAGCTGATGCAAAGTGCCTGTGAGATTGTCCGACATTCAACTCATGAGTGGGGGCGATACCAGGAATCGAGTACGCCCAGCTCCGAGCTGAAAGAGGCCGAGGCGCTTTTTGAATGGTTAACCGATCCCCAAAGGGCTTCCAAGTGGGCAGAGTTCGACCAGAACCGACTGTCCAGCCAAGGCCCAACACGCGGCAAAGCCAAGTTACGCAAGCGATTGCTGGGCATTCTGAGCCAGCACCACTACCTGCTGACCACTGATGACAAGCATTACCGGATCAACCCAAAGGTATCTACAGGTGCACAAAACGCACAAACTGCACAAACCCGTATGGATACTGAGCCGGTAGCTGCATACGCAGTGCAGACAGCTGCACAAAAGCAGCACACCACGTCATTTGATGAAGAATTCTGTGCACCTGTGTGCAGCCCTTGTGCACCGGAGAATCCCTCAACCACGGGCGCTTGTGCAGAGTATGCACCTTATGCAGCAATCCAGAACGAAAACACAAACTTCGCTGGAGATTGGGAGGATCTGTAGTGGATGCCGTTATCAAACCGCTGCTGCGTCATGGGCTGAGTCTGAGCCTAGAGGGCAATCGAATACGGGTCAGGCCCAAAGCGCTGATAGATGACGCCATCCGCGAATATGTAAAGAACAACAGGCCGCAGATCATCGCTGCGCTGACTGCCCCACCACACCCAGCCGATCCACTGGAAGGACTGGCGCTGGTACGCGATGACCGCATATTCATTGAGGCTATACTAGCGCGTTTCAGGAATCGAAACAGGCACGCGATTCTGACGGAGTATCGCGCACACTGGCTGGCTGCAGCTGGCGCACCTGAACTAAAGGAACACCAGCGTGACAATGCAGGGCGATTTGCTGCCAACACCTGGCTGCGGACGCGGTTGCACTGAGAAATGCACCAAGGATGGTGCGCTGATGAGCGGGTGCACATTGCCGGTTTCCACTTTACGTATGCGCACCCGCTTCCAATTGATTTCGCAAAAAAACGGAGAACACTATGGGCGCACTGGGCAGCGGTCGGCACCGAGATCCAAATGCAAAGCAAACCACGGCGGGTGTGCCTGCACTGGATATTCGCACACTCAAAAGACAGGAAGCCCTGGAGTCGGGCCAACAGTTCGAATGGCAGTGGTTTCGGCGCCAGCAAGAGATTGCGCGGGTACTGATCACTTCGGTGCAGGATGGCCTGCGGGTATCACCGGAACTGCCCGAAGTATCAGCAACGACTGACCCCACATTCATCACACTGGAGTGGACAGCCTGCCGCTTGGGTGGCGAGCGGCCTTGGTTCATTTGCCCAGAATGCGGACGGCGCTGTGCGTTGCTGTACCTGAACCAGCACCTTTCTTGCCGCGAGTGCCATCAACTGGTCTACGCCTGCCAGCGAGAGACTGACTATGCTCGATTGGTTCGCCGTACCAACAATCTCCGCAGGCGGCTGGGCTGGGAGCCTGGCATCTTGAATGACGATGGTACCAAACCCGAAGGCATGCACTGGAAGAACTATTATCGGCTCATGCATCAGCAACAGCACTATCAATTGCAGGCGCTCACTGTGCTTGGCAGCAGGATACAGTCGCTTTACGGCTCATTATCAAAAGCCGCATGATCGATCCAAGTGGGCACGCACTGGCAGGAGTTGATCAGGGCCACCGCTCCTCGATCAACTCGCCATCAGGGCTGTAGCAGTAAGTGATCCGAGCAAAGTGGAAGCGGATATCGCTGCCTGTGGCGATAAATTCACCACCGCAGCCGGGATGGATAAAACCGGTAGGCTTGCTACCCACATACGAGAATGTCCCGTCAGTCTCCAGGCTATAATCACCCGTGAAAGGTTGCAGGTCTCGACTACCACAGACTAAACAGACTTCATCACCACGGCGCCGTTCAATCAGTGCCAAGCGCCCCCGCAGTTCCAAGCGACGCTCCTCAAGCCATTTTCGGTGCCCTCTATTGCTGTTAAACAATCGAATGCACAGTCGTTTGAACCAGGCGTCGGTTAGCTGCGCAAGCTCGGCATCAATCTCGTTAATCTCTTCCTGAGTCCAATCGGTATCATTGAAGTGCTCCACCGGCCGCAGAGCGGCACAGTGTTCACACCAACCCAAGGTGCTGTAAACCGGCACCTCAACGTCTCCATCCAGATAGACACGATGCCTGTTCAACTGTCCCGGAGAGCTGCCTTCGCCACATTTATTACAGGTCAGATTGATATGTGGAACGGACATCCTTGTACTCCTTCAGTTGATAGACATCATACCGGTTATGTTTGCTTAGCCATCCAAATCAGCCAGCAACTCACGACGCACACCCTCAAGCGCGGGAATAATCTCCTTGGCCTTGAGCATAGCCCTGATCTCATCGTTGTAACTTTCCAGAAATTCATCCAGATCGGGGTGTTCACATTCAGCAGAAAGATTCGAGAGAAAAATATCCGCAATATCTTCAGCAATGGGGTCAAGATCGCCATCAGGATCAATCAGTACATCAATATGCGGTGCCAAACCATCAGCGTTGTATATGGAGAACACTGGGCCATCTGCATAAACATATTCACGAATCACAAAAGGACGCTTGTAGCCGATGATATCCAGATTACGGATACCCGCAGCCACCCTGATTTTATCCATACAAACATGACGGATGACTTCTTTATCGATGCTGCCTGGCTCAGGCTCTTCGTCATAGAAATCGCTGCCCAACTGCTCATGGCTGTATGCGGTCATACAAATCAGCGCATGTGTTCCTAACTGATTGAGAGCCTTATCAACAAAAGCGGCTAAGAGATCGTCAAAGGGCTCATCTAAAAGGTCAGCGCCCTCCTGATAGTTCCAGCAATATTCATCCCACAAATGCCGAACTAAAGTGTCGTCGAATTCACCGTAGGGTGTGCGCTCCTTCAGGGTCTCGATGGTGCTATGCACCAGCTTGTTCATCTCTACGAGCCCAGAGGTGGCGACGACCTCCTGCAAGCGAACAACAGCATCTGATAAGTCTTTCATTTCATCCTCCCTGATCATTGCCTGCCGACTAAGCCGGGCTAATCGTCTCCAAAGGCAGGGCGTTGAGTTCATCCCGTGCGGTGCGCCAGCTTGGGAAGTGTTCATCCAGAATGGCCGTGAACCGCTCGCTGTGTGTAGGCTCCAGCAGGTGTGCCATTTCATGCAGCACGATGTAATCGAGCAACTCCTTGGGTTTCTTCACCAGCTCGGTATTCAGGCGGATGTTACTGGCGCGGTGATTGCAGCTGCCCCATTTGGTTTTCATCTTTTGCAGGTAGTAACCGGCCACCTTCACCCCCAGCCGTTGCTCCCATTTACGGATCAGCGGCGGCACCGCTGTGTGCAGCAGTTGCTTGTGCCATTCGTGGACCACCTCGGCGCGTTTGGCGTGATCGCTGCCCGGTCGCACGGTCAGCAGGATGCGGGTATGGTCCCAGTTCACGCAGGGCTTGGTGTCTTTTTCTTCCACTTCCAGCAGGTAACGCTGGCCCCAGAGGTATAGCGTTTCCCGGGTCACGAACTGGCGGGGTTCTTCCCGTGCCTGCTGCTGCAGCTTGGCCTGCTGGTTGCGAATCCAGCCCAGTTTGGTGATGGCATAGGCTCGGGCCACATCCAGCCGGGTACTGGTCGGCGCGACCAGTGTGACCTCGCCATGGGGCGGGTGAACGCTGAGATGCACGTTCTTCACCGCCTTGCGGGTGACCTGAATCCTGACCTCGCCCAGTTCGATCAGCTCGGTCATTGATAGCCATCCTGCTGTTTGATCAGTTCAAACAGCGCCAGCGTAGCTTCACGGTTTCTACCCATGATCGGGTGCAGAGCAGTCAATATCTGCCTCTCTTTTACCGTGTCACCTTGCCAATGTGCCGGTGCCTGTTCACGCATGGCACGGTCGATCTTTAAAGTAATCTGAAGCAGATCATTTTCTTCGTCATTCTCACGATAGCGGACTTCCCAGGTCGGGAATGCCAATGCCAGAATGTCCGGCAGATTGTTGTAGAGGGTTTTGGCCTCACGGTTGCCTTCAAGCGCGGCAGGTATGGCCGTGTCGCCTTTACCGTTTGTCATGTTTTTGACCAGCTCTTCGGCACGCTGTAGAAACTCCTGATAGTTCAGGGTTTCCTTGCGCCATTGCAGAATCAGATCGTCCAGCAACTTGGAGATCTTTTTGTAGAAGCGGGGATCGGTGAGCTGATTGCGGATAATGGTCTTGCGCACGTTGTTGATGATGCCTTCGGCCACCGCATTCTTTGACAGCTTGCCCCTGGAGTTCAGCTTCTTGGCAATGGCATCGTGTACGCCGGTTTCGATGATCAGCTCAACCAGCGAATAGTTGTCTACAGAGCCAAGGTCAGTCGGCTGGTCCGCCTGAATGTAGGTGTTGATCAGGTGGCGCATGTCCGCTTCAAACGGCTTGATATCAAGCTCTTCGCCCGAGTAGTGCTTGATGGCATCGCGGACCTCAGCAAAGAAAGCGGTTTCGCGGTTCAGCTTGTCGATCTCAGCAGCCGGATAACCCGCCTCTTCCAGATGCTGGGATACATCCGAGAAGGCGCGGATAAACGCCGCCGTGGCCTTGTAGAAGGTGATACGCAGCGCTTCTGTTTCATCCAGTGCCTTGGGATCGTTGATATCGCCGCAGAAGGTAAGGATGTAATCCTCGATCTCACGGGGTGCCAGCACCGGCTCGCACAGGTACAGCAGGGCTTCGCGGGCTTCCCCCATCTTGCGGCAACCCTCTTTCAGCCAGTCTTTCAGCTCTACGTTGTTGTCACCTCCACCGCCGCCGCTGTCCAGATCCAGCTCATCCGAGCTGTAAACCGAAATGGCGTTCTGTACATCACCAAAAAGATGGACAAAATCAACGATATGACCGTATTCCTTGTCCTCACCATCCAGCCGGTTGGTGCGGCAGATCGCCTGGAACAGGTTATGGTCGCGTAGTTCGTTGTCGAGATAGATGTAGGTGCAGGAGGGCGCATCAAAGCCGGTCAGCAGCTTGCTTACCACGATCAACAGCTTCAGGTTGGCCGGTTCCTCCTTGAAGCGCCGTTTCATCTCTTCTTCGTACTGCTTGGTGCCCGGAAATTCCTTCAGTACGTACTGGGTGTAGGTATCAAATTTGTAACGCTCGTCACTGTCGGCCGGTTCACGGGAGATGGCGTTATGGTTCGGCTCGAACGAGGTCACGATGCCGCAGTATTTGCCGAAGCTGGTGCCCTGCAGCAGACGGAAGTAATGGCAGGCATCGTAGATGGAAGCTGCCACCAATATGGCAGTACCGCGGTTGTTGTTCAGACGCGGCTTGAGGCTGAAATCTTCGATGATGTTGGCAATGATCCGCTCCTTGCGTTCCTTCGCACTCATCAGCTCTTTCAGCTTGGCCCAGCGCTTGCGCAGTGCCGCTTTCTGGTAGTTGTTCAGATTCTTGGTTTTTTCTTCAAACCAGTTATCAATCGACTTCTGAGAAGTCAGCCGCTGGGGAACATCACGGGTTTCGTACTTGAGATCCAGCACCACGCCATCTTTATCGGCTTTACCGGCACGCCGCTGCTGCGCAAGGACAAGCAGACTACCCGCGAAGTGTTTGGCCGCTACATTCACACCTACAAGTTCCCCCAGGCCGTGGCCGATGGCGT
>JAXHUI010000038.1:2690-20178 GCA_034189745.1 Pseudomonadota bacterium | reverse complement strand
CTTGAGTTTTTTCTTGTAGGGGTAGTCCGGGGTGTGTGCTTCAGTCATGCTGGGGTTCTCTTGCCGTTGTCACTGCTCTGATCCGTTGCAGCAGGGTTGTGTTCACCGGGGTGGCGATGCCTTAGTGAGAGGCGCGAGCACAGAGGTAGCCGGTTATCCGCTCGATCTCTGTCGGCCGCCGGTAGCGTACATCTTGCAGCATTGAGGGGAAATTGTCGCCTGTCGCTTGCGCCACCGCCTCTGTCTGTTGCTGCGGCGGGACCGGGAACAGCGGTATGGCGACCGCCCAAACCGGGCAGTCGGGCAGCCGGTCGACCACCGCCTGCTGCTGCCCATGCCGTTTTGCAACAGGAGGATCTGGCAGCCCGGTTGCAGCCGATTTTGTATGGCGCGCAGCGCCGTCAGGGTATCATGGGCCTTGGTCGTGACCAGCAGCTGGATCGGGGCGGGGCTGTCGATGATCTCCGCTGCGGGTGAATAAAACGCTACCCGGACCGACTCCTGCAGCGCTATGCCGCGACCGTGCCGCCACCGGCGTAGTGTCGATCTGTCCCGCAGTATGCGGGTGGTGGGTATCGCGCCCTGCTCGAACAGCCAGGCCCAGAGGCGTCCTATGGCGCCGGCGCCGAGAATGTACCAGTGCATGGGTACTCCGCAGGTCCAAAAGCATGATGTTAGCCCCGTTCGCGGCGGGGTTGAAACCGATAGTAACAGGAGAGTGGCAATGCCTTCATTCGATGTGGTGTCTGAACTGGATAGGCACGAAGTAACCAACGCGGTCGATCAGGCCAACCGCGAGCTGCAGAGCCGGTATGATTTCAAGGGGGTCAAGGCGGCGTTTGTGCTCGATGGGGATGCGGTGACGCTGGAGGCGGAGGTGGATTTCCAGTTGCAGCAGATGCTGGAGATACTGAAAGCCAAACTGGCCGGGCGCAAGATCGACATCAAATGTATGCAGATCGAGGAGCCGGATCTGAGCGGAGTGAAAGCGAAACAAAAGGTGGTGCTGCGCCAAGGGCTCGACCAGCCGCTGTGCAAAAAGATCAGCAAGCTGATCAAGGATGCGAAACTGAAAGTACAGACCCAGATTCAGGGGGACAAAGTGCGAGTGACCGGCAAAAAACGGGATGACCTGCAGGAGGCGATCGCCCTGCTGCGCGAAGCGGATATCGAGCTACCGCTGCAGTTCAACAATTTTCGTGACTGATCGAGCGAAGGCTAATCCCTGTTGTCGGCCGCGACGGCGATGGCGTCAAACCGGTGGCGTAACGTCCAGAGCATCAGCAGTGAGGGCAGCACCATCAACGCCGTGACAATAAAAAACCGCTCCCAGCCGCCCAGCCAGTCGACGCTATAGCCGCTGAGGCCGGCCAGCGTGGTTCGGCTCAGGTTACCCAGCGACGCCAGCAGCGCGTACTGGGTAGCACTGAAGGCACGGCCGGTGAGCAGCGTCAGGAAGGAGACGAACGCCACGGTCGAAAACGCGGTGGTAAAGTTATCCACCACCAGGGTCAGGAGCAGCAGCCACTCGATGGGGCCGGCGGCTGCGATCAGCGCAAACATCAGGTTGCTGGAGGCCATCGCCACACCGCCGAGCAACAGGCCGCGCACAACACCAAAACGGGTATTGAAGGCACTGCCGAGCAGGGTAAAACTGACGGTCACAAACCAGCCGAACATCTTGGTATACTCGCCGATCTGCGCGTTACTGAAGCCAACCTCCTTGTAGAACACGATCGACATGCGGCCCAGAAATGCCTCGCCCAGCTTGAACAGAAAGATGAACAGCATCAGCATCAATGCGACCTTGATCCCGTTTTTGCGGAAAAACTCGGCGAACGGCTCCACCACGGTCGCCATCAGCCAGGCGACGCTCTTCGAGCTGTGCAGTTGCTGCTGATAGCGCCGATCGGCCAGCTCCTGTAACCGATCGCGGGCGGTGACCGGCTCGCGCACCAGCAGGGTGAACAGCATCAGCAATAGCAGCACGCCGGCCATCAGCAGGTAAACCCCATTCCAGCCGATCCGGTCGGCCTGCATGAAGGCCAAGTAGCCCGGCCAGGAGTAGCCGGTCCACCAGCCCACGATCGCCATCGCGGCGGCCGGCGGGAGCTTCTCTTTTTCATGGCGGGCGAACTGGTCGATGCGAAAGGCATCGATCGCCACGTCCTGCGTGGCTGAGCTGGCGGCGATCCCCAGTGCCAGCGCCCCCGCCAGCAGCAGGTTGGAGGCCGGGTCCACGCTGGCCATCAGGAGTACGAACAGCAGCATCAATAGCTGCGTGGCGAAGATCCAGCTGCGCCTTTGTCCCAGCCGGCCAACCAGCGGCAGCTTTACCCGGTCCACCAGCGGCGCCCAAAGAAAGTTGATCGCATACACGGTGGCGACGCTGCCCAGCAGGCCGATCTCGGCGCGACTGATGCCGGCGTCGGCCAGCCAGCCACTGAGGCTACTGCCGATCAAAACGAAGGGAAAGCCGCTGGAGCAGCCCATCAGAAAGATCCACAGCAGACGAATATCGCGGTAGCGAGCGAAGGTGTCTCTCCACGACTGCGGCATGGTGGTAGGTCCGGTGGGTTCAAAAGAGGAGAGTATATAGGAAAGCGGTGGGCGCGGCAGGCGGGGGTGGGGTGGCAGGCCGATGCGGCGATCGACACTGCCTGGGGGCGATCAGATCCGCAGGCCGCCATCCACTTCGAAGCAACGGCCATTGACGTAGTCGTTTTCGAAGATGAAGCTGACGGTTTTGGCGATCTCCTCCGGTTGGCCCAGCCGTTTGGCGGGAATACCGGCGGCGATCTTTTCCAATGCTTCCGGTTTCATGCTCATCACCATTTCGGTGGCGATAAAGCCGGGGGCGATGGAGGCGGCGCGGATACCGTAGCGCGCCAGTTCTTTGGACCAGGTGACGGCCATGGCCTGAACGCCGGCCTTGGTGGCGGTGTAGTTGGTCTGGCCCATGTTACCCGCGCGGGAAATGGAGGAGATGTTGATGATACAGCCCTCGCAGCCCAGCTCGATCATTCGGGCCGCGGCTTCACGGGCGCACAGGAAAGCACCGGTCAGGTTGACGGCGATCACCTGATTCCACTGCTCCAGCGACATTTTGCTGACCACCTTGCCCTCCTTGGCTTTGATGAATAGCCCGTCACGGGTGATGCCGGCGTTGTTGACCAGCCCGTTGATGCAGCTGAAATCGCGGACGACATCGGTAAACAGTTGTTCGACGGCGGCTTCCTCGGCGACGTTGGCCAGGTAGGTGCGTGCTTCAACGCCCTTTTCGGTACACAGGCCGGCGGTTTGATCCAGATCATCCTGATTCAGGTCCACCAAGGCCAGCTTGGCTCCCTTGCCTGCCAGTTCCACCGCCATGGCACGACCCAGGCCCCGGGCTGCGCCGGTTATAACGATCACTTTGTCTTTGAGTTCCATCGGGAATACCCTCTAATCGAATGGATGATGTTTCATTGTGCGCCGCAATATATTGCAGTGCAACAAGTTAATTGGCTGCGGCGGGAAAGTCCATATCTGTCGCAAAAAAGTCATAAAAAGGGCTGATATTGCACTAATTTGGTGCGTACTGTCCCGTTTCGGTCGGCGCCCGCGGCCGGCGGGAAACGGCCGCTTTACCCCGTGTCGGCCGGGGAGGGACCGGCGCATGACTTTGCGACAAAACTGAGCGATCATGGGGCGGTTCGATCGCCACCCCCAGCTTGCCCTTCGGGAGTCCCATGCGCTTTCTCTTCTTGCTGTTCATCATCATTCCCATCATCGAAATCACCGTCCTGATCCAGGTGGGGCAGGCGATAGGCACCTGGTATACCGTTGGGCTGGTGCTGCTGTCGGCCTTTATCGGCGTCAACATGCTGCGTCAGCAGGGGTTGTCGACCCTGCTGCGGGCCCAGCGGCGCATGGATCAGGGTGAGGTGCCGGGGCAGGAGATGGTCGAGGGGCTACTGCTTGCCGTCGGGGGCGCGCTGTTGGTAACCCCGGGCTTCGTCACCGATCTGATCGGCTTCAGCTGCCTGATCCCCGCCGTGCGCCGAGCCTTGATCAAACCCCTGATCAGCCGCTTTACCATCGTCGTGGCCACCCACACCGAGCGGAACCAGACCGATCGGGCGCATGTGTATACGGTCGATCCAGACGATTACCGTGCGCTGGATGAGCAGGAGCCGATCGAGGACGAAAACAGCCACCGGGAGCGGTAAAAAATCCCGCCCGACCCCTTGAAAACCCCACCCCTCCCCCCCATCTCCCGTGGCAGGATGGAGAGCCCGGCCGCCGCGAAAAAACCGCAAAAAAAATTGCGGCACAGACGTTGAAAAGTTGGCAGGGCTTCCCCATTAACGTTGCAACCTGAATTCGGATCGCGCACCGCGTCCGCATCATCAACAACATCGCATTGGGTCCTAACTAGGAGAACAACCAGATGAAAATTCGTCCACTTCACGACCGTGTTGTAGTTCGCCGCAGCGAAGAAGAAACCACTACGGCCGGCGGCATCGTGCTCCCTGGCACCGCAGCCGAGAAGCCCAACCGGGGCGAAGTCGTGGCAGTAGGTCCGGGCCGGACTCTCGATAACGGTGAACTTCGGGCGCCCGCGGTAAAAGTGGGTGACAAGGTTCTCTTCGGTCAGTATGCCGGCTCCAACACCGTCAAAATCGATGGTGACGAGCTGCTGATCATGCAAGAGAGCGAGATCTACGGCGTACTCGAAGACTAAAAGGGCCCGCGCTCTGGCTTCGCGCCGCCCGAACCGAATTGTCAACTTATTAACTCGATACAGATACAGGACAAGTAAACAATGGCTGCTAAAGACGTACGTTTTGGTGATGATGCTCGTCAGCGCATGCTCAAGGGTGTGAATATCCTGGCTGATGCGGTAAAAGCAACTCTGGGCCCGAAAGGCCGTAACGTGGTACTGGAAAAATCCTTCGGCGCACCGACTGTGACCAAGGATGGTGTATCTGTCGCCAAGGAGATCGAACTGAAAGACAAGTTCGAGAACATGGGAGCGCAGATGGTCAAGGAGGTGGCTTCCAAGGCCAGCGATGTGGCCGGTGACGGTACCACCACGGCAACGGTTCTGGCACAGGCGATCGTGAACGAGGGGCTCAAGTCCGTTGCGGCCGGTATGAACCCGATGGATCTCAAACGCGGTATCGACAAGGCTGCCCGGGCGGTGGTCGAACAGCTGCGTGAGATGTCCGTCCCCTGCGAAGATTCCAAGGCGATCGCCCAGGTTGGCACCATCTCCGCCAACACCGATGCCGAAGTGGGGCGTATCATCGCCGAGGCGATGGAGCGTGTGGGCAAGGATGGCGTCATCACCGTTGAAGAGGGCTCCGGCTTCGATAACGAGCTGGAAGTGGTCGAGGGGATGCAGTTCGATCGCGGCTACCTCTCCCCCTATTTCATCAACAATCAGGACAACATGACCTGCGAGCTGGAAGATGCGTTCATCCTGCTGGTCGACAAGAAAATCTCCAACATTCGCGAACTGCTGCCGCTGCTGGAACAGGTGGCCAAGTCATCCCGTCCGCTGCTGATCGTGGCCGAGGATGTCGAAGGGGAAGCATTGGCGACTCTGGTGGTCAACACCATGCGCGGCATCGTCAAGGTTTGCGCCGTCAAGGCTCCGGGCTTCGGTGATCGCCGTAAAGCGATGCTGCAGGATATCGCCGTGATCAGCGGTGGTCAGGTGATCTCCGAAGAGATCGGCCTGACTCTGGAAAACGCAACGCTGGACCAGCTCGGTAGCGCCAAACGGGTCAATGTCACCAAAGAGCACACCGTGATCGTCGATGGTGCCGGTCAGAAAGCCGACATCGATGCGCGTGTACAGCAGATCCGTACCCAGATCGAAGAAACCACTTCAGATTACGATCGCGAAAAACTGCAAGAGCGCGTTGCCAAGCTGGCAGGCGGTGTGGCCGTGATCAAGGTGGGTGCTGCCACCGAAGTGGAGATGAAGGAGAAAAAAGCCCGCGTCGACGACGCCCTGCACGCCACCCGCGCCGCCGTTGAAGAAGGTGTGGTACCGGGCGGTGGTGTCGCCCTGATCCGCGCACTGAGCAAGGTTGAAACCCTGGAAGGCGACAACCACGACCAGACCATCGGTATCCAGCTGGCGCTGCGCGCCATGGAAGCACCGCTGCGTCAAATCGTGAGTAACGCCGGAGGCGAAGGCTCCGTCGTGGTGAACAAGGTGCGTGCCGGTGAGGGCGCCTTTGGCTTCAACGCGGCCACCGAAGAGTATGGCGACATGCTGGAAATGGGTATCCTGGATCCGGCCAAGGTCACCCGCTCCGCGCTGCAGGCCGCGGCCTCCATCGCGGGCCTGATGATCACCACCGAAGCGATGGTGGCCGAGCACCCTGAAGAGAACGCCCCCAGCATGCCTGATATGGGTGGCATGGGTGGCATGGGCGGCATGATGTAAAAAATCGCCGCCTGAGGGCCTTGCTGCCCGGCCCAACGAAACCCCCGGTCATGGGAATGTTACTCCCGGACCGGGGGTTTTCTTTTGCGAGTTACCTGCTCGCCGGCCAAGAAAAGGGGGTGCTATAGTAAAGCGCAAAGTCGATGCCAAGGCACAGAATGACCGATAAGCACGAGGAGCAGTACACCTTTGGTCAACGCAGACGTGGGCAAGCGCCTGTAGGCAGCCGCCGACCGGTTATGGGCCAGCGCCGGCCTCAAACCCGCCGAATCTTCGGCTTCGGCAATTTCGCCCTGAAGGAAGGCCAGAAGGACGGTGTCTTCTACACCCCCGACTCCGTTGTCAAGCTGATCGTGGCGATCATCGAACCCTACCACGGGCGCATCTTCGTCCCGGCCTGTGGGTCCACACCACCTTCCGGCTCGCCCTGCACTTCGACGTGGATCAAGACCCAGGTTTCCCGGCCATCCAGCGTATACACCTTGACCCGTTTCTGCAGAAGGGCCATGGCCTCTTGGGTTTGCTCATGGCTTTCGATGGCCTGCATCACGACCTTGGCTCCGCCATTTTGGCTGATGATCAGCGGTTCGCACTACCCCGACCGGTTGCACACGGTCTCTGCCGCGTGGGCCTTCAGGTAGCCGATCGGTTTGATCTGACGGGATGGTTTCATGGACGCCCTCCTTTGATGAGCAAATCTGTCAGAAAATGGTAGGTTGCGGGTGCTACCGTGCAGCGGTAGTGTTGCGACGCAGTTAGTTTCCATGAGCTCCCCCGGTGCCGGCAGGGAGCTGAATCTGCACCAATTTTGCCAAGGCACAGGTGGGCTGGACGAAACCATGCGGCTGACGATCAACGCAAAAACACTCCCTCGCTATCAGGCCTGGGCCTTCATCGGTACCGTGCTGGTACTGATGTTGCTGGTTTCGGCCTTCTTCGTGGCGAGCACCTGGCAAAATGGCCAGGAGCGGCTGCGCCAGCAGCGGATCTCGCTCGAGCAGACCACCCAGGAGAAGCTGCGCCGGGAGCTCGACGCCACCCTCAACTTCATCGACTTTACCCGCCGGCGAACCGAAGCGGTGTTGCGCACCAACGTCAAGGCCCAGGTGCGTCAGGCGGTGCAGCTGGTCGAGTCGATCTATCGCCAGGAAATTCTGCGGCGCGGACCCGCTGCCCGGGCGCAGATTGGCGAGCTGATCCGCGAGGCGCTGCGCGAGCTGCGCTTTTTCGACGGACGGGGTTACATCTTCATCGATACGCTTGCGGGGGAGTGTGTACTGATGCCGATCCACCCGGAGCTGGAGGGAAGCTCCCTGCTCGACAACCAGGATGATACCGGGCACAACATCATGCGTGGGCTGATCGAGGCGGTGGCGGGCCCGGAGCGGGCGGGATTCTCCCGCTACCGCTGGTATACGCCCGACTACCCCGATCAGATGAGGGAGAAGATCGCCTATGTGGAGCTGTTTGAACCACTCGACTGGATCATCGGCAGTGGCGATTATCTCTACCAGGTGGAGAACGACCTCAAACAGCAGGTATTGAGCCGGCTGCAAGCACTGCCTCTGGGTGATGGAGGCTACATCGCCGTGCTGGACAAAAGTGGCCAGGTGCTGCTTGCCTCCACCCATCCGAGCAGTGCGGGAAAATCACTGCCCCAGCTCGATCCCGAGCGGCGCAAGCGGCTTGAATGGCTGCTGGGGCAGGCGACCCCGGAGGGGCGCTTTGTCGAGGCAGAGGGGGAGGGGCCCGGTGCCGAGGGGGGGCAGCCGCTGTTGGCGCTGGTGCAGGAGGTTCCCGAGTGGGGCTGGGTGCTGGTCGCCGGGGTCCAGCGGGAGCAGATCGACCATGTGTTGGCGGAGCAGCAACAAAAGCTGGAGCAGCAGTTGCGCCACTATCTGCAGTGGCTGGTTCTGGTGCTGTTGTTGGCTTTGGGGGTCGCCGCCCTGGTGGCGTGGACGATTTCGCGTTGGCTGCAGGCACTGATGCGCAGTTACCAGCGGGAGATCGAACAGCACCAGACCGAGCTGGAGCGCACCGCCGATGAGCTGAAACTCTCGGCGCAGGTGTTTGAGTCGGCCAGCGAGGGGGCCATGATCAGCGACGCCGACAACCGCATCATGGCGGTCAACCCCGCCTTCACCCGCATCACCGGTTATTCCGCAGCCGAGGTGGTGGGCAAAACCCCCGCGCTGCTGGCATCGGGGCGGCACAGTCCGGCGTTCTTCGAGCGGATGTGGCGCACCCTGCTGGAGAACGACAGTTGGCAGGGGGAGGTGTGGAACCGGCGGCGCAACGGCGAGGTCTATCCGCAGTGGCTATCGATCAGCCTGGTGCGCGGTAAAACCGGTGCGGTGCGCAATTACGTTGCCATGCTGATCGACATCACCGAGCGCAAGCAGACCGAAGATCATCTGCGCTATCTCACCGACTTCGACCCGCTGACCGATCTGCCCAACCGCCGGCTGCTGCGCGATCGCACCATCCAGGCGCTCGCCCGGGCCCGCCGCCGTGGCGAACAGGTTGCCCTGCTGATCATCGATCTGGACCGATTCAAGAACATCAACGATTCCCTCGGCCACGGCCGGGGGGATGAGGTGCTGAAGATCATCGCCACCCGGCTCTCCGCGCAGGCTCGTAACGGTGATACCATCAGCCGCCTGGGGGGCGACGAGTTCGTGATCCTGATGCCGGATCTGGATCGGCAGGTCGATCTCCTGGCGTCGGTTTCGCACTATCTGCGGTTGATCGAGGAGCCGCTGCAGGTCGGCGATCACACCGTGGTCACCACCGCCAGCATCGGCCTGGCACTCTATCCCACCGATGGCGACGATTTCGAGACCCTGCTGAAAAACGCCGATACGGCGCTCTACCATGCCAAGGGGCAGGGGCGTAACAACTTTCAGTTTTTCACCGAGGCGATGCGGCAACAGGTGTCCGAGCGGTTATCGCTGGAAACGCACCTGCGTGACGCCCTGCACCGTGGCGAGCTCGAGCTCTACTACCAGCCGCAGTATGCGTTTTCCACGAATCGCCTCACCGGTTGTGAAGCCCTGTTGCGCTGGAACAGCAGCAAGGGGCTGGTGATGCCGGATCGTTTCATCCCGCTGGCGGAGGAGACCGGTCTTATCATTCCGATCGGTGCCTGGGTGTTGCAACAGGCCTGCCGCCAGGCCAGCGAGTGGAGGCGCATTCACGGCCGTCCGCTGACCATGGCGGTCAACGTGTCGGCGGTGCAGTTTCGCCCTGAGCTGATCGAGGAGGTCAAAAAGGCGCTCTCCGACAGTGGCCTGCCGGCGGAGCAGCTGGTGATCGAGGTGACCGAAAGCGTGCTGATGAGCGATGTGGAGGGTTCGATCAGCCTGCTGCAGCAGCTGCGGGAGCTGGGTGTTCGGATCGCCCTGGATGATTTTGGTACCGGCTACGCCAGCCTGGCCTACCTGAAGCGGTTTACGCTCGATAAGCTCAAGATCGATCGCGCCTTCATCATGGGCATCCCGGAAGATGAAGACGACGTGGCGATCACCTCATCCATCATCGATATCGCTCGCCACCTGCGCCTGAAAACCATAGCGGAGGGGGTCGAAACAGAAGCGCATTGCGAGTTTTTACGCCGGGCGGGCTGCCACACGGCACAGGGCTACTTCTATTCTCACCCCCTGCCCGCCGGTGAATTTGAGCTGAAATTGCAGGGTGAGGACTGAACCGACGGCTTCAGAGCCAGCCCTTGCGCTTGAACAACAGGTAGGGGGAAATGGCCGAGACGACCATCAACCCCAGCGCCATCGGGTAGCCGTAGGCCCAGCTCAGCTCCGGCATCAGCTCGAAGTTCATCCCGTAGACGGTGCCGACCAGGGTGGGGGGCAGAAACACCACCGCCGCAATGGAGAAAATCTTGATGATCTGGTTCTGGCGGATGTTGATGAACCCCTGCGCCGCATTCATCAGAAAGTTGATCTTCTCGAACACGAAGGTGGCGTGGGCCATCAGCGTATCCAGATCGCGCAGAATCTCGCGGAAAGTTTTCACCTCCCGCTTCTGGTCGCGAATATGCCGTAACAGAAAGGAGGTGGAGCGCTGGGTGTCCATCAGGCAGAGGCGGATCTTGCCGTTGCTGTCCTCCAGTTTGGAGAGCCGGTCGAGCTGATCGCCAAGCTCCGCCTCGCGGTTCTCCAGTATCTCCACGCTCAGTTGTTCCAGGTCGCGATGCAGATCTTCGAGCTGGTCGGCCAGGTTGTCCACTTTCTGCTCAAACAGCGCCATCAGGATTTGCAGCGGCGAGTTCGCCTCGATCCAGCCGCGCCGGGCTCGCAGGCGGGTCAGGCGAAAATCGGGCAGCTCCACATCGCGCGTGCTGATCAACCGCTCCGGCTGCAGGGTAAAGGCAACGGTGGCGGTTTTGAAACGCCCCTCACTCTGGTACAGAAACAGCGAGTGAACGTGCAGATCACTGCCCTCGACAAAATAGCGCGCGCTGGATTCGATCTCCTCCACCTCGTCCGCATCGGGCAGGGTCTCGGGAAACAACTGCTCGACCCGGGTGCGCTCCTGTGGGTCCGGCTCTTGCAGGTCGATCCAGCTCGAGGTGGTCAACCCGCGCGCTTCCACTTCGTTCTGCTCCCGGAGCTTACCGCTCTCCAGTTTGAATGTACGGATCATGGGCCCTCTCCTCAGACCGGCGTATTGATGGTGGTGATGACGCTATAAATCAGCCAGCAGGTGTAGGCAACGAAAACGCTCAGCAAAAAACCGCCCTCGACCCGATTGATCCGGCCTCTGCCCTTGAAGCCATAACCGAGAATGAACAGCGACAGCGTCAGGCCCGCCATCACCACCCAATCCCGGGTCAGCACTTCGGGGCTGAATTGGATCGGCTCAATGGCGCCGGCGATGCCAACCACCGCCAGGGTGTTGAACATATTTGACCCGATCACGTTGCCAAGCGCCAGATCATGCTCATTCTTGCGCACCGCGATGAGGGAGGAGGCCAGTTCCGGTAGCGAGGTGCCGATCGCCACCACCGTCAGGCCGATGATCAGGTCGCTGACACCCAGCGCGCTGGCGATATCCACCGCCCCCCAAACCAGGATTCTGGAGCTTGCGATCAGCAACACCAGCCCCAGCAGCAGCCAGAAGATGGCTCTCCCCGGCGTCAGCGTCGGCTCGCCGGCCAACTCATGCTCCATATCCCCCCCGAGGCTGTCGCCACGCTGGCGTATCCCCTGCACCACCGACCACCCCATCATGGCGACGAACGCGGCCAGCAGCACCACCGCCTCGGCGCGCGTAATCCGTCCATCGAGCAACTGATAACCCGCCAGAAGAGTAAACAGCGTCAGCAGTGGCAGCTCTTTACGCAGAATGCGGGACTGTACGGCGATGGGACTGAGCAGTGCGGTCGTTCCCAAAATGAGGGCGATATTGGCGATGTTGGAGCCATAGCCGTTGCCCAGCGCCAGGTTCGGGTTCCCCTGCAGGGAAGCAAAGGCGGAAACGACCATCTCCGGGGCGGAGGTACCAAAGCCGATAATGATCATACCGATGAGTAAAGGGGGCATGCCGGCAAGGCGGGCGGTTGCCGCCGCGCCATCGATGAAACGATCCGCACTCCATATCAGCAGTGCCAGCCCCCCGATCACAGCCAGAATTGGCATCAACATCTTTGACAGAGCCTCCTCGAATGGTCGAACGGTTTGTGCAACAGCGGCATGATACCCCGCCAGGGGCTTGACGTCTTGATCTGCGCGAGGGGTGGGATAAAAAATCCGGGCAGATGTTGTGCTTTGAAATCAGTTTGCTAGAATGCCCACCTCGATCGATGAGGCGCTCCCCCGGCGGCCAAAACCGCATCGATTGCACAACATGGTCAGGTGTCCGAGTGGCTGAAGGAGCACGCCTGGAAAGTGTGTATACGGCAACGTATCGAGGGTTCGAATCCCTCCCTGACCGCCATTTCCCCTTGCATAAAAACAACCGCTCCGCGCTGATCGATCAGGCGTTACCGGCGCAGCCCATCGACTCCATCACTCACCTTGGCGAGAGAGCAAACCCGCGCCGCTCCAACCCCGCGTTCGCCGCGTGCCCGGGTGTGCCACAAACACGCAGGCTGGCTGAGCGAGCGGTTCGCCGATTGTAGCAGCCCGGCAAAAAATTCACGTCGTAACTGGTTGACGCAGCCCCCTTTTCCCTTCAGTCTCATTCGAACGACGTTACCGCACAGGGTTGAAACGGAGCCGACAATAATGAAAATCTACGAAACCAAAACCGCCCCCAATCCCCGTCGTGTACGCATGTTCATGGCCGAGAAAGGGCTGTTGGACAAGGCGGAGTTCATCCAGGTGGATATCGAGAAGGGGGAAAACCTGACCCCGGAGTTCGTCGCCCGCAATCCGATGAAAAAGGTTCCGGTGCTGGAGCTGGAGGATGGCAACTGCATCGCCGAAACCATGGCGATCTGCCGCTATTTCGAGGAAGCCTACGCCGACACGCCAACCCTGCTGGGCGATACCCCGCTGGAAAAGGCGCAGATCGAGCAGTGGCTGCGCTGGGTGGAGTTCTACTTTTACCTGCCCGTCGGCATGTGTTTTCAGCACACCACCGGCTATTTCAAGGACCGGATGACCCCCGTCAAGGCGTGGGGAGAGGTGTGCGGCAAGGACGCGGAAAAGTTCATGCAGTTCCTCGATCGGCAGCTGGAGGGCAGGGAGTACCTCTGTTGCGATCGCTTCACCGCCGTCGATATCAACGCCTTCACCGCGGCGGCCTTTGCCCGGGTGGTGAAGATCGCGATCCAGCCGGAGCAGAGCAACCTTCGCGCCTGGTATGATCGCATCCAGGCGCGGCCCTCGGCCCAGGTGTAGGCATGACCGTAACGGTGGCCCGCCTCGGCCAGATGCGACGGGGTTGGGGTGCGCGCAGCGCGGAGGTGGTCGATGGACGCGCCTTGTATCGTATTCGTTGACAACGAGCCCGGTGTGCTGAGCGCCCTCAGGCGGCTGTTGCGCCTGAGCCATCGTGACTGGGAGATGTATTTTTTCAGCACCTCCTCTGAAGCGCTGCACCGGCTGAGCGAGCTGTCGCCCTGGGTCGTGGTGGCTGATCGAGACCTGGCAGAGGTGGCCGGTATCGAGCTGCTTGGCAAGGTGGCGCGGATGGTGCCGCAGGCGGTCCGTGTGCTGCTCTGTGGCGATGCTCGGATGGAGAGCGCCCTCGAGGCGACCGCGGCGGCGCACATGGTCCTGCGCAAGCCGTTCGAGCAGGCGGTGATCGATGATCTCCTGACGCGAGCGCGGGTGCTGCATCAGCTGCCGATGAGCGATACGCTGCGCAGCCGCCTTGGGCAGCGGGAACACCTGCCCGTACTGCCGAAGGTGTATCAGCAGATCACCCAGGAGCTGGGGCGGCAGGAGCCCGATGTCGCCAAGGTGGCCGAGCTGATTCGGCATGACCAGGTGTTGTTGAGTCGAGTGTTGCAGCTGGTCAACTCGCCCTTTTTCGGCTTCAACTCGCGCACCAACGATGTCGAAGTGGCGGTGATGCGATTGGGGTTGCAGACCATCCACAATCTGGTGTTGATCATCGAGCTGTACCAGCACGACAGCTCCGTGCCGCCAGCGCTGGGTGAGCGTTTGATGCGTGAGGCGTTACTGCTGGCAGAACAGGTCAGTGCCCTGTGTGCCGGCCGCGGCGTCGGCAAGAACACCCGTAACCAGGCGCTCGTGGGCGCCCTGTTGCACAATATCGGCCAGCTCCTGCTGTCGGACCAGCCCCTGTCGCCGGAGGGGTACAGTGAGTACCCCTTGGCCAGTGCCTATCTGCTGGAATTGTGGGGGCTGGATGCGGAGGTGATCGAGGCGGTTCAGCATCAGCTGGACCCGGAGCCCCCACCCGAGCGTGAGCTGGCCACGGAAATTTTGAACACGGCGCTGAAGCTGCGCCGCGGCATTCTGCAGGGTGGCGGAGGTGATGGTGAGTAGCGCTGTGCTGAATAAACCGAGCGGGCCGCAAGGGCTGCCGGAGTCCGGTGCCATCCCGCCGGCCGTTTTTGCTGTGCGTCCACTTGGCAACCCGTCCACGGGTGCAGCCACCCAGCGGGTTGGTCCGATTTCATTCCTGTCATACTGTTGCTACATTATTCTTGTTTTAGTCTTGGGTTCGAAGCAGATTGCAAGGCCGGTTGCGCTGCGCGATCAAACGGCTGTTTGAAGGGGGTTGGAGCGAACGGATGCCCAGATCGAATTCTTTTCTTGTTGCCATTCCGGTGGGGCTGGCGGCCCTCGCGGCTTCCCTGTTTTTTCTACCCTCTTATCTGAATGGATACCCCACCGCCGCTTTGATGCTGCTGGCCGGTGGGCTGGCGAGTGTTTGGGTGCGCCGCCGGGTGAGATCGCTCGAGGCGGAGCTGGTGCAACTGCGCCAAACCCAGGAGGAGCAGCGCCAGAGCACGGAGCGGTTCAGCCACAACCTCGAACGGCTGCTGACCGTCTGGCTGAAGCTGGTGCCCGTATGGAATCGGCATATCGACACCTGCCGGGAGATCGGCAACGAGGCGGTGCAGGAGCTGTCCACCCGCTTTGCCGAGCTGGTCCAGTTGATCGACAGCAGCCGGGCCGAGTCCAGAGCCGTGCAGGGGTCGATCGATCTGGGGGATATCGGCTCGGACAAGGCCCACCTGCAACAGCTGTTCGAGGAGATGAAGAGCTTCGATGCCACCACCGATCAGCTCTACGAACAGATCAACCGACTCAACACCTTCGCCGATGACCTCGACAACATGGCCGGCGCGGTCGCCTCGATCGCCGAGCAAACCAATATGCTGGCGCTGAATGCGGCCATTGAAGCGGCCCGGGCCGGGGAGGCGGGCAGGGGGTTTGCGGTGGTCGCCCAGGAGATCCGTGAGCTCTCCTCCCAGTCCGCCGACACCGGGCGCCACATCACCGAGAGGATCGAGCGCCTCAAGGAGAGTATGGAGGAGATCGGTCGATCGGCGAGTAAAACCAGTGAAAAAGAAGATGAGAACCTGGCGGAGAGTGAGCGCTTCATTGCCAAGGTGGTGGAACATCTGGAGGAGCGGGCCCGCCGGCTGGTCGGTGAGGGGGAGCAGCTGCTTTCGGTCAATGCCGAGATCAGCAGCCAGATCGAACAGGTGCTGGTCGAGCTGCAGTTTCAGGATCGGGTCAGTCAGATCCTGGGGCAGGTCTCCCATAGCATGGACTCGTTGACGCGGTTGCTGGAGGTCAACGAGCAGGAGTTCGCCAGTGGCCGGCGTGCGATCTCGCTGGATGTGCAACAGTTGCTGAATGAGATGAAAACCACCTACACCACGGTGGAGCAACACAACCGCCATGAGGCCGGCGACAAACACACCGAGCCGGATGACAACGCCGAGGCGGGTTCAGTCAGTTTCTTCTAGGTAAACAGGGTGAGGTGATGGATAAAACAATCATGGTCGTGGATGACTCGGCATCGATTCGTCAACTTGTGAGCATCGCCCTGAAGGGGGCCGGCTACAAGGTGATCGAGGCGCGCGATGGCCTGGATGCCCTGTCAAAGCTGACCGGCGACAAGATTCATCTGGTGATCTGTGATGTCAACATGCCCAACATGGATGGCATCAGTTTCGTCAAGGAGCTCAAGCTCAATCCGCGCTATAAATTCACCCCGGTGATCATGCTGACCACGGAAGCGGGGCGGGACAAGATGGCCGAGGGCAAGGCCGCCGGGGCAAAAGCCTGGGTGGTAAAACCCTTCCAGCCGGCACAGATGCTCGATGCAGTCGCCAAACTGATCAGTTGATCATCGTTCCAGAGAGGTGGTGCGGTCATGGGAATCGAGATAAAACAGAAAGAGGGCGAGGTGACCCGGGTCGAGGTTCGAGAGGAGCTGACCATCTACACCGTGGCCGCCTACTGGGAACGGTTACAGCCGGAGTTGTCTCGTGGGGCGGCGCTGCAGTTGGAGCTTACCAAGGTGACCGAGATCGACAGCGCCGGGGTGCAGCTGTTGCTGGCGCTGGAGCGGTTCTCTCAGCAGCGCGGGGGGCGTATTGAGCTGATCGCTCCCAGCACGCCGGTGCAGGAGATGCTGCAGCTGTTCCACCTCGCGGCTGCCTTCGGTGCCACCGCGGCAGGAGGCGGCCATGGATGATCTGACGCAAACCTTCATCCAGGAATCCAGTGAGTTGCTCACCCAGATGGAGGATGCGCTGCTGGCGCTCGAGAGCGCGCCGGAAGACCCGGAGCTGCTCAACAGTCTGTTCCGGTCGATGCACACCATCAAGGGGGCGGCGGGGATTTTTGGCTTTGACCCGGTGGTCGAGTTCACCCACCCGATAGAGAGCGTGCTGGATCAGGTTCGCAGTGGCGAGCGGGTGTTGGATGAGGCGCTTGCGGAGCTGTTACTGCAATGCAAGGATCACACCGCCTACCTGGTGGAGCAAGTGACCGGCGGAGCCGAGATCGATCCCGAAACCGAGGCGAAGGGGCGCGCACTGATCGCACAGCTGACCGGGCAACGGGTAGCCAGCGCGCCGGCCGAGGGGAGTGAACAGGGCACCCCACCGCCCGCGCCGAGCGCCGAGCAGGAGAGTACGCCGCCAGCGGGGGGCTCCCTCTGGTTGATCACGCTGCAGTTTGGTCGCGACGCCTTTCGCAACGGCATGGACCCGGCGTCATTCATCAGCTATCTGGGCAATCTGGGTGAGATCGTCGACCTGATCGTCCAGCTCGACCACCTGCCCGACGCGGACAATTTCGACCCGGAATCCTGCTACCTCGGTTTTGCGATTCTGTTCAGCAGTGGGGCCAGCCAGCAGGAGATTCAATCGGTTTTCCAATTCGCCGAGGATGATTGCACCCTTCGTATCGTGCCGCAGGCCGAAATCGAAGCCGCTTTTATGGCCTCGAGGGATCAGCTGCCGGCTGAACACGCCCAACGGCTGGGAAAGATGCTGCAGGCCGCCGGGGTCATCACGGAGCGGGAGCGCCCCGGCCCGCGCCAGAGCGAGCCGGCCGGCTCGCGCGGGCTCGGGTCCGCCCCGCCCGC
>JAXHUI010000038.1:0-2680 GCA_034189745.1 Pseudomonadota bacterium | reverse complement strand
GACCCGAGCCCGCGCGAGCAGAAGGCCGCCGGGCCCAAGGCCGCCGACAGGGTGCCGGGCAGGGCGCCGGGCAAGCAGCAGGGGGCGCGGCCGGGTGCCAGCCATGAATCCAGCCTGATTCGGGTCGACTCCGCCCGGCTCGGGCAGCTGATCAATCTGGTCGGCGAGCTGGTCATCTCCAACGCGGCGATCAAACTGCGGGTGGAGGAGCAGGGGCTGGCCGAGCTGAATGAGCTGGTCGAGACCAGTGAGCACCTGGTGGAGGAGATCCGCGACAACGCGCTGCAGTTGCGCATGGTGCAGATCGGCGACACCTTTTCCCGCTTTCGCCGCGTGGTGCGCGACGTGAGCCGGGAGCTGGGCAAGGAGATCGAGCTGGTCATCACCGGCGGTGAGACCGAGCTGGATAAAACCGTGGTCGAAAAGATGACCGACCCGTTGACCCATCTGGTGCGCAACTCCCTCGATCACGGCATCGAGATGCCGCAGGACCGGATCAAGGCGGGCAAGCCCCCCTGCGGCACCCTGAGCCTCGATGCCTGCCACGATTCGGGCCATATCGTCATCCGCATCCAGGATGATGGTGCCGGTCTGGACGCGGAAAAGATACGCCGCAAAGCGGAGGCGTTGGGGCTGATCACCCCCGATCAGGTGATGAGCGACAAGGAGGTGTATCAGCTCATCTTCGCCCCCGGCCTCAGCACCAAAGAGAAAGCCAGCAATCTCTCCGGGCGCGGCGTGGGGATGGATGTGGTCAAACGCAGCATCGAGGCGCTGCGCGGCAACATCGAGATCGACAGCGAACCCGCCGTGGGCACCACGGTGACCATCCATCTGCCCCTGACGCTGGCCATCATCGATGGCTTCATGGTTGGCGCCAGGGGGGAGCGATATGTGATTCCGCTGTCGATGGTCGAAGAGTGCGTGGAGATGGACAGCTCGCAATGGCAGCTGGACGAGGCGCGCCGCTATGTGAATCTGCGCGGCGAAGTGATGCCCTACCTCTACCTGTCGGAGTTTCTGCAGATTCCCGAAGCTGACCAGAGGGCGCGCCGGGAGAGCCTGGTGGTGGTGCGCATCGGCCAGCACAAGGCGGGGTTTGTCGTCGATACGCTATACGGCGAGCTGCAAACGGTTATCAAGCCACTGGGAAGCCTGTTCAACGGCTTCAGAGGGATCAGCGGCTCCACCGTTCTCGGCAGCGGTGAGGTTGCGTTGATTCTCGACGTGCAAGGGCTGATCCAGGCCGCGACCGCACAGATGCAGCTGCATTGAGGGGAGGTAGGCGTGACACAGCAACAGGAATTGGGTGAGCTCGCAGGTCAGTACCTGACCTTCATGGCGGGTAACGAGCTCTTTGCCATCGATATTTTGCGCGTCAACGAGATCATCGAAGTGGATACGATGACCCGCGTGCCCAGGGCGCCGGAGTTCATCCGCGGGGTGATCAACCTGCGCGGTGGCGTGATACCGGTGGTCGATCTGGCCGCCCGGCTCGGCGCCGGGATCACTGAGCTGACCCGCCGCAGCTGCATCATTCTGGTGGGGGTGCCCCACGCTGGCCGGGAGCAGATAGTGGGGCTGCTGGTGGATGAAGTGCGGGAGATCATCGATATCGGGCCGGCTGATTTGAGGCCGCCCCCCGATCTGGGAGGCTACGCCGATACCGGCTTCATCCAAGCGATGGCCCAGGTGGGGCAGATGTTCATCATTTTGTTGCATGTGGCGGAAATTCTGACACACCGTGAGATCAACCAGGCCAGTGCCGTTGCCGAACGCCTATCCGGCGAGGCAGACCAGGCGGAACCCATTCAATAACTGAGACCCATCGCGGGAAAACGGGGCAAGACTATGTTCAATAAACTGAAACTGAGCATGCAGATCGGGATCGGCTACGCCGTGGTGTTGTTACTGCTACTGATCGTATCCATCGCCGCTTATATTGGCCTGAACAGTGCCGTCAAGGGCTTTTCCGAGTATCACAGGAGGGCACAGAACGCCAACATTGTCGGTCGCGTCCAGGCCAACCTGCTGATGACGGATCTGGCGGCGAACCGCTTCGTGGCCGACCCGGCAGAACAATACCTGCAAGAGTTCAACCAGCGCCTGGGGCTGCTAAAACAGCTGTTGGCCGAGGCCACCCAAAAGATTCACAACCCCGAGCGTGTCAGCAAGATCAAACTGGTGGTGCAGGAGGTAAACAACTACGGGCAGACGTTTGATCAGGTGGTGCGCGATATCAACAAGAGCGACGCGTTGCTGACCGAGGTTCTGAACGTACACGGAGCGAAAATGAGCCAGATCATGGCCGATTTTATCGAGCGGGCGCGCATGTCCGGCGATACCGCCGTGGTCTATCAGGCCAGCCGCGCCGAGGAGTCCCTGTTGCAGGGGCGGCTGGGGGTGGTCAAGTTCCTGGATGACAACAAACGGGAGTATATCGAGGCGGCCCACCGTGAGCTGGATGAAACCATGCCCAAGGCGCTCGATATGTTGGCGCAGCTCACCAGCGTGCCCTCGCAACTGGCGGCCCTGCGGGAGTTTCGTCTCTCGCTGGAGACCTATCGCCAGGCGCTGGATCAGATGGACAAGGCGCTGCAGGCCCGTGATGCGGGGCTGGCCGAGATGCGCAGGATAGGGCCAGTCGTTTCCGATGCGATCGAAGCGGTGAAGCTCTCCT
>JAXHUI010000037.1:0-20326 GCA_034189745.1 Pseudomonadota bacterium | reverse complement strand
TAGAGTGATGCTGGTGTTCTTTTGCATGATGCCACCTCGCTGGTACCAATAATTGGTATATTTTGGTTCAGGTGGCATAACAATGCAATCCACGCGACAAGCGCGTGATTGCAAGCGTTAGTGGCAAAGGCTTCGGCCCTTTGGGTGGCCGTGTGCCATTGGCCTTGGTGCCGGGCTTCGTTGCCAAACCCGCGTAATTGGGTGATCACCAAGGCCGTCAGAGTCCGCGTCCGGTTTGGTTGCCTCAACAATCGGTGGAGTAGGTAGCCGTTCAGGTGTTCACCGTGTGGGGCTGTCCGCCGAAAATTTGGTCTGGATCTGATACCTTTGTGTTCAGGTTCCTTCACTGCAAGCTTGACGGTGGTTTCAAACAAACCGTATCGGCACAAGCCGGTGCAAGGTAACGGAGTGGGCCGTCATGGTCAGTGCCAGGGAGTGGGCAGTGTCATTACCTGCCACTAACCAGGCGGTCAGACAGACGCCAAAAGCGCGCCGCTTTTGGTTCCCTTCGCTCTCGCTCCGGCGCCGGTCACCTCGGCGTTAGCTTGCGTTTCTTGCTCATGATTCTCCTCCCTGTGGAGATGATGAATCAGAGCGTAGGCACCTGTCCAAATTTCGGGGTCCACTTCAATCGTCGTGGTGTCGCATCCCGGATGGTCACCTGGATGCCGCCCGTTGGTTAGCCGCGCTGTTTTTATCCGTTTGCATTTTATCCGTTCGCACTTGGCAGCTTCTCGCCCGCGTTTTATAGTCTCCGGCCACGGCACGATGACTGATCGGTTACAGCCCAATCCCCCAGTGCATGGAGAGAAGCATGAGCAGATTCGAGTTTTCCCAGATGCCGGATGCCAACGGCTACTTCGGTGAGTATGGCGGCCAGCTGATCCCCCCCGAGCTGAAGCGGGTGATGGATGAGATCGACCAGGCCTACGAAGAGATCCGCCGCCAACCTGAATTTCAGCAGGAGCTGGCTGATCTGTTCGCCGATTATGTCGGACGCCCGAGCCCCCTGTTCTACGCCCGTCGGCTGAGTGAAAAACTGGGTGGAGGGCGGATTTTTCTCAAGCGCGAAGACCTCAACCACACCGGTGCCCACAAGATCAACCACTGCCTGGGCGAGGCCCTGCTGGCCAAGTATATGGGCAAACGCAAGGTGATCGCCGAGACCGGCGCCGGTCAGCACGGGGTCGCGCTGGCGACCGCTTGCGCGTTGGTGGGGATCCCCTGCGAAATCCACATGGGGCAGGTCGATATCGAAAAGGAACACCCCAATGTGGTCAAGATGAAGATTCTTGGCAGCACGCTGATTGCGGTGACCCGTGGCACGGCCACCCTGAAGGACGCCGTCGACAGCGCCTTCGAGGAGTATCTGAAAGATCCCGACAACTTCATTTATGCCATCGGCTCGGTGGTGGGCCCGCACCCCTTCCCGAAGATGGTACGCGACTTCCAGAGCATCATCGGCAAGGAAGCGCGTGAGCAGTTCCAGCGGCGCGAAGGCCGCCTGCCGGATTATGTCACCGCCTGCGTCGGCGGCGGCTCCAATGCGATCGGCATGTTCACGGCCTTCCTGGAAGATGAAAGTGTCGGTCTGGTCGGAGTCGAACCCGCCGGTTTTGGTCTGGATACCGACAAACACTCCGCCACCATGACGCTGGGCAAACCCGGTGAAATTCATGGCATGCGTTGCTACCTGCTGGAGCAGGAGGATGGCACGCCGATGCCGGTACACTCCATCGCCTCGGGGCTGGATTACCCGGGTGTCGGCCCGCAGCACAGCTATTTGAAGGATCTGGGCCGGGTACAGTATGAAACCGCCACCGATGAGGAGTGCCTGGATGCCTTCATGACGCTCTCTCGGGTGGAGGGAATCATTCCGGCGCTCGAAAGTTCACACGCCGTGGCCTGGGCGATGCGCAAGGCGCCGCAGCTGAGCCCGGAGCAGTGCATTCTGGTCAATCTGTCGGGCCGTGGCGACAAGGATGCCGATTACGTGGCGCAGAAGTTGGGATTGTAACGCCTGTCATGGGATTGTGACCCCTGTCAGAAGTAGTACACCCGCTCCTCCAGCATGATCGACCGGTGCAGCGCCTGTTCTGAACGGTCGATCAGCTCGGCCACGGTGTCGCCATCATCGGGGCTGACAACGACGCCGATGTTGAGACAGCGCCTCGGCCGGTCCGCCTCGCGCACCTGCTCCAGCGCCGCCACCAGTTTGTCGATCACCCGCTCAATCGCCGCCGGGCAGTCGATCTGTTCCAGCACCAGCAGCCAGGCGCCGGAATGGAGTCGGGCCAGCGTATCCCCGCCACGAATCTGCCGCTGCAACAGCTGGGAGATCCCTTTCCGGCCGTCGGCGCCCTCCCCCGCTGCCGGTGGCGGCCGCAGCTCACTCAGCTGCAGCGACACGAAGGCGACATACTCCTGGGCCCGCTGGGCTCGCTGCAGGGCGTGTTCCAGCCGCGCCCGCACCTGAATGTCGGTCACCGGCGGCAGGTTGTCCTCCTGCAGCGGTGCCAACGGCTGTTGCAGGCGGTGGAGCGGTGTCATATCGCGCCCGGTTATCAAAACCAGATCGCCCGCCCCGTCGTCACCGGCCCCGGTCGTGATCTCGAATCGAATCAGTCGCGGGCCGGTGTCGGGGATCTCCAGCCAGCACTCCAACGGGGGTTGCGCACCGGTTGCCCCTATTGCACGCAGCCGCGGCAGGGGGCAATCCTTGCCCAACAGCTGAGCGCGCGGCTGGCCGGTCAGGCGGGCGAAGGCCAGGTTACACCAGCGGCAGGTGCCATCCGGGGCCAGCACCAAAACCAGCTCCGGCAGCCGATCCAGGAGCGCGTACAGGTGGCGCGGGGTTACGTCCGCTGCTGTTTTTGTCTCTGTACCGCTGGCAGTTGTACCGCTGGCACTCATTGGAGGGTTCCTGCGCTGGTTGTCACCTCACTCGTCGAGGCTTGACACGATAACCAATCTCGCCCGCGCTGGCCAGATTGGCTCGACCTTTCAGGCGCTCAGGTGCGACAATTTGTCACCTTCCGAACGGCTTCCCGTTCACCTAGACTGGAGCTTCGATGAATACGCCCACCGATGCCGCCGCCGACTGGCTCAAGCCTTTGCTGCTGGCACTGTTGATGATCGGCCTGCTGGCCAGTTTCTGGCTGGGGGCGCGGCTGATCCAGCAACACCTCAGTGGTGCTGTGCGGCCGCAAACGGTGGCCTGCGATCTGCAACAGGGGCCGTGCCGGTTCGAGCTGGCGGGGGTGGCGATGGAGCTGGAGGCCACGCCGCGACCACTGCGTTCGCTGCTGCCGTTCGAGTTGCGCCTGCGGGTGCTGGAGCCCGGTGCGATGGAGCTTGGCCGCGTCGATGCCGAGCTACAGGGGGTGGAAATGTACATGGGACAGAACCGGTTCCGCCTCACGCCGGAAACCGGCGCGGGCGAGCTCTGGCGTGGCCGCGGCGAGCTCGCCATCTGCACCACAGGTGAGATGCGCTGGTATCTGCTGCTGTTGCTGGAAACGGCCAGCGGCCAAAAACAGGTTCGATTCGAGTTCGATGCGCGATGAATACCCAGCTGAAAACCCTCAAGATTCTACTGCTGCTGACCGCCCTCCTGCTGACGGGGCTGACGCTTGTCCTCAAGCTGCAGCCGGCGTCGGTGGAGGCTCGCATCGCCCAGGGAGATCCCCGCGTCGGCGGCGACTTCACCCTCACCTCGGCCACCGGGCCGGTGTCCTTGTCCGACTTCAAGGGGCAGGTCGTAGTCCTCTATATCGGCTACGCCTCCTGCCCGGATGTCTGTCCCACCGCGCTGGCCGTATTGACCCAGGCGCTGGGTCAGCTGGATCAGTCCCAGCGCGAACAGGTACAGGGGATCTTCATCAGTGTCGACCCGGAACGGGATACCCCGGAGAAGCTGGCGCAGTACACCGCCTTTTTCTCGCCACGACTGATCGGTGTCACCGGCAGCAAGGAGGCGATCGACCGCGTGGTCAAGCAGTATGGCGCCTTCTACCGGCGCGTGGAGATGGGTGATTCCGCGCTCGGCTATGCCGTGGATCACTCCTCGAGGCTTTACCTGATCGACCGCGCCGGCAAGCTGGTGGACACCTTGCCCCACACCACCAGCCCCGATGCGCTGTCGTTACTCCTGAAACAACTGTTAGCCAATCAAGGATAAACACCATGAAGCGATTCTCGACCCTCCTTACCGCCCTCTGCCTGAGCAGCTCCATCGCCTATGCCGCCGATGTCAGCGTCGAACAGCCCTACGCCCGCGCCACCGCGCCGGGCCAGGCCAACAGCGCCGCATTCATGCGGCTGGTCAACAACGGCGCGGCAACCGCCCTGGTGGCGGCCGACTCCTCCGCGGCCGAGGTGGTTGAGTTGCACACCCACATCAATGACAACGGCGTCATGCGGATGCGCAAAATCGAACTGATCGAACTGCCCGCCGGCAAAACCACCGTGCTGCAGCCGGGCGGCCTGCACGTGATGCTGATCGGGCTGAAGCAGCCGCTGCAGGAGGGGGCTCAGATCGATCTCAACCTCGAGTACGCCGACGGCAGCCAGCAGCAGATCGATGTGCCGGTGAAACGGGTCGCTCCGGCGGCGGGGATGCCGATGCAGATGCAACGCCAGAGCCAAGGCGGTGAATGAGCCCGGCCCATACATTACGACCACGTTGATGTCACCAGCGGCGGCCGACTCAGCCGCTTAGGTGGCTCACCCGACAGGCAACCGATCCTGTCGGGTGCCTGTTTCGTTTCAGCCCCACCTTATTCACAGCCCTCCCGCTCCAGGTAGAACTGCTCCGGCGCCAGCGGGCCGGTGCCGTAGGCCTGTTGCAGCCCCGCCACCAGCCGCTCGACCCGAGGCGGCAACCCCTGCTGCAGTATCATCCTCACCTCCGCCAGCACCGCGCGTTGGAACGGCTCACTGGCACCGATACCGCCACTGAGGTTATCGGCGCTGAAGTGAAATTTGCGCCCGGCGGCGCGGTTGAAAATCCATTCGTAGGCTTGCGGGCGCACCTCGACCCGCTCAAATTCGGCTTGCTCGGCGGCGCTACGGCCATCCGGTTTGTACCAGTAGCCGAAATCCTCCAGCAGGCGCCGCTCGGGGCCCGCCACACACCAGTGCGCGATCTCGTGCAGCGCGCTGGCGTAAAAACCGTGCGCGAAAATGACGCGGTGGTGGGGGTGATTCCGATCCGCCGGCCGATAGATCGGCTCATCGCCGCCCGCTACCAGCTCCGTATTGTAGCTGGGCAAAAAAAGACGGTTGAACAGCCGGATCAGCGGCTGATAATCCGGCTCACTCACGCACATACGCCTGCCAGCGGGTATCGTTCAGCCACCAACTACGCCCGGTGGTGCGATCGAACCTGACCGCCACATACCCCTTGCGATCCTGATCCGCCCGATGCACCAGCACCTCATAGTCACCCGGCGGTGGGGGTTGCTGCTCCTGCAGCGGACGCCATTGATCGCTGTCCGCCAGCCAGGTGGAGCCGTTCAGACGGTGGTAGCGCAGCAGAATCCAGTCGCCGTTACGGGTGTAGGTGGTGCTGATCCCATATTCGCCGCCCGACGCGCCGGTATTGTCGAGTGTGTTCAACACCTGCATCAGCTGTCCGATCGCCATATCCAGCTGCTCGCCGCCATCAGCGGCTGCCGCCTTAGAGGTGTCGGCTTTTGCCTCGGTTTCGGTCGCGCCCGAGGTGCGGCTGAGTAGCTGCAATCGGTTGAGCAGCATCTGGGTTTGCTCCTGCAGCCGCTGGCTGTCGGAGCGCAGTTGCAGCAGCTGCTCCTGAATCAGCGTCAAGCGCCCCTCGATCTGATCAAACCGGGTCTGGTTGCCGGGCGGCGGCGGCTCCGGCCGGGGCTGTTCGGCGGCCGGCGGGGCGACGTTCTGCGGTGGCGTCCGGTTGTCGCCCGCCGGCTGGGTTGGGGCCGCCTGATCCGGGCGCACCTGATCGGGGCCGCCCTCGGGCCGCGTCTGATTGATGGCGTTACACCCCAGCAGCAGGACACTCAGCAACAGGGGGAAGCGTGTGATGATGCGCACATCAAGCCTCGGGTCAGTGAAAAAGATGGGGGTATCTTATCCCATCTGGCCGCCCGCATCAGCACCATCCGGCCCCGCTCTCTGTTCCGACGGCAGGCGCTGCAGTTTGCGATAGAGTGTACGTTCACTGATCCCCAGCCGCTTGGCCAGCTCCCTGCGCTCACCGTCGAAACGGGCGCAAACCTGCTGCAGATAGCGCTGTTCGAGCTGATCCAGTGGCATCAGCGGCAATCGATCCAACTCCTCCGCGGCCGCCTGCCAAGGCAACGGCTCGCTCTCCAGACACTCCCGTGGCAGGTGCTCAGGCTGTATGACGCCATCATCGGCCAGCAAAATGCCCCGCTCCAGAATGTTGCGCAGCTCACGTATATTGCCCGGAAAGGCGTATCGCTGTAGCCGTTCGAGCGTTTGCGCCGCCAGCGTCACTCCGTTTCCCTCCGGCAGGCGCTGCAACAATGAGGCGATCAGCAGCGGCAGATCTTCCCGCCGTTCCCGCAGTGGCGGCAGGGGGACCGGAAAGGCCGCAATGCGATAGTAAAGATCCTGACGAAACAGCCCCTCCTTCACCCGCTGACGCAGGTTACGGTGGGTGGCACAGACCAGCCGGAAATCGGCGTGTTGCGGCTCGACGCTACCCACGGGACGAAAGCTGCCGGTTTCGATCAGGCGCAGCAGTTTTACCTGCAGGCTGAGCGGTATTTCGCCGATCTCATCCAGAAACAGCGTACCGCCCCGCGCGGCCTCGACCAGCCCCTGCTTGCGACTGACCGCACCGGTAAAGGCTCCCCGCTCGTGGCCAAACAGCTCACTCTCGAACAGCCCTTCATTCAGGCCGGAACACTCCACGGTGACAAACGGTGCGCGCGCCCGCGGGCTACTCTCGTGCAGGGCCCGCGCCACCAGCTCCTTGCCAGTGCCGGACTCACCCAGCAGCAGCACGGTGATCTCGCTGGGGGCAGCGCGGTGGACCAGAGACAACATGCGGCCAAACGCCGGTGCCCGACCCACCAACCCCTCCCGATCACCGACGCGGGCCCGCGCCTCGCGCACCTGATGCAGCACCTCCAAAAAACCGGTCAGCCGGCCACGCGCATCGGTCAGAGGGGTCATCTCCACATCCACATGCTCATCCCCGTAGGGGGTGTTATGCAGGTGCAGTACCCGCTGCCGCTGGCCGCTCTGGCGGCACCCCTTCAACGGGCAGGATTCCCCCGCCTGATCACAGGGCACCGAGTAGCCGTGGGAAACCTCATAGCAGGGGTGACCGATCACCTCCTGCTCGGCGGCGTAAAGGGCCCGATAGGGCTGGTTGGTCGCCATGATTCGATACTGAGTCGACAGCAGCGCCGCCGGTTCGGGTATCGCTTCCAGCATCGCCGCAGGGTCAAACGGCCCGGTTTGTTGCATCCACACCTCCCACATTCACTGGCTACGCTCACCTCCGGCCCGGCTACCAGCGCCATCCACAGGAGGGGTGCCATGACTGCCATTATTGACATTATTGACATTGCGCGACATTATGTCACTTCAGACTAAGCCAACCTAGGGTTAAAATTTCGGTCACAAGGACAAGATAGGCTCCAAACACACCATGTTATACACATTATTTATTCATATAGAACAAATGGGTTGTGTGGCATGAAACATGCTTTGGTGTAACCAGATGCACGGCGCATTCAGAGTTAACCTTAAACAGGAGACTGGTAATGATCACTGCGGAGATCGTTGATCTTTCCCGGCTACAGTTTGCCATCACGGCGCTGTATCACTTCCTCTTCGTCCCGCTGACGCTGGGGCTGTCATTCATGCTTGCCATCATGGAGTCGGTGTATGTCATGACCGGCAAGCAGATCTACCAAGACATGACCAAATTCTGGGGTAAGTTGTTTGGTATCAACTTTGCCCTCGGGGTCACCACCGGTCTGACCATGGAGTTCGAGTTCGGCACCAACTGGGCCTACTATTCGCACTATGTGGGCGATGTGTTTGGGGCCCCTCTGGCCATCGAGGGGCTGATGGCGTTCTTCCTCGAGTCCACCTTCGTGGGTCTGTTCTTCTTCGGCTGGGAGCGTCTGTCCAAGGTCAAGCACCTGCTGGTGACCTGGCTGGTGGCGTTGGGCTCCAACCTGTCGGCGCTGTGGATTCTGGTGGCCAACGGCTGGATGCAGAACCCGGTCGGTTCCGAGTTCAACTACCAAACCATGCGGATGGAGATGACCAGCTTCGCGGAGGTGTTCTTCAACCCGGTGGCGCAGGTGAAATTTGTACACACCGCCTCCGGCGGTTATGTCACCGCCGCCCTGTTCGTGTTGGGCATCAGTGCGTACTACCTGCTGAAAGGACGTGATCTGGCGTTTGCGCGGCGCTCGTTCGCCATCGCCTCCGCTTTTGGTCTGGCCGCCATTTTGTCGTCGATTTTGCTCGGCGATGAATCCGGTTATGCGCTCGGCGATGTGCAGAAAACCAAACTGGCCGCGATCGAGGCCGAGTGGCACACCGCACCCCCCCCTGCCGCCTTTACTCTGTTCGGCCTGCCGAATGAAGAAACCATGCAGACCGATTACGCCATCAAGATCCCCTATCTGATGGGGATCATCGCGACCCGCTCCCTCGATGAGGAGGTCACCGGTATTCGTGACCTTGTGAGCGAGCATGAAGCGCGTATCCGCCGGGGCATCCATGCCTACGCGCTACTACAGAAACTGCGTAATGGGGAGGAAACCGACGCGATCAAGGCGGAGTTCGAGCGCGTCAAGGAGGATCTGGGCTACGGCTTGTTGCTGAAGCGGTACACCGAAAACGTCGTCGATGCCACCGACCGGCAGATCCAGCTGGCCGCCCGCGACACCATCCCCAAAGTGGCACCGATGTTCTGGGCGTTTCGCATCATGGTGGCCTGTGGCTTCTGGATGCTGCTGCTGTTTGCGCTGGCGTTCTATTTCACCAGCAAGCGCACCGCCTTTACCAAACGCTGGTTACTGAAAGCGGCTCTGTTCTCCATTCCGGTGCCATGGATCGCCAACGAGATGGGCTGGTTTGTGGCTGAATATGGCCGTCAACCCTGGGCGATCGGTGAAATTCTGCCCACTTTCGTTGCACCATCGACGTTGACCAGCGCTGACCTGTTGGGCAGCCTGGCCGCGTTCATCCTGCTGTACACCCTGCTGGCGTGTGTCGAGGTCTACCTGATGGTCCGGTTTTCCCGTATCGGGCCGAGCAGCCTGCAAACCGGTCGCTATCACCATGAACGGGATGCGTCGGCCAACGCCTGATCGGGCAAGAGGAGAGAAACGATGTTATTCGATTATGAAACACTGAAACTGATCTGGTGGGTGCTGGTCGGCGTACTGCTGGTCGGCTTTGCCATCACCGACGGCTTCGATATGGGAGCCTGTGCCCTGCTCCCCCTGCTGGGTAAAACCGATGATGAGCGCCGCGTGGTGATCAACACCGTCGGCCCCCACTGGGAGGGTAACCAGGTCTGGTTCGTGACCGCCGCCGGCGCTCTGTTCGCCGCCTGGCCCGCCGTCTACGCCGCCGCCTTCTCCGGCTTCTACTGGGCGATGCTACTGGTGCTGTTCGCCCTGTTCTTCCGCCCGGTGGGCTTCGACTACCGCTCCAAGCTGACCGATAGCCGCTGGCGCCGCGCCTGGGATCTGGGGCTGATCGCCGGGGGCGTCGTGCCCTCGCTGATCTTCGGTGTCGCTTTTGGCAACCTGCTGTTGGGCGTTCCCTTCCAGCATGACGAGTTTTTGCGCCCGATCTACTCCGGTAACCTGTTCGGTTTGCTCAACCCCTTCGGCCTGCTCTGCGGTGTGGTCAGCCTCGCCATGCTCTCGATGCACGGCGCCGTCTGGGTGCAGTGGCGCAGCCACGGCATCGTCGAGCAGCGCGCGCGGCGTTATGCTCAGTGGCTGGCGGTGGTCACCCTGGCCGCCTTCGCGCTGGCCGGTGTCTGGCTCAGCCTGGGGATCGACGGCTACCGCATCGTCAGCCAGCCCGCCCTGGACGCCCTGCCCAACCCGCTGGCCAAGGAGGTGGAGGTCGCCGCCGGGGCCTGGCTGAACAACTACCGCCTCCACCCGCTCACCCTGCTGGCACCGATCAGCGGCTGCATCGGCCTGATAGGCGTATTCCTGATGGCGGGGCGTGGGCGCACCGGCTGGTCATTCCTGTTCAGCGCACTGGCGCTGGCCGGCATCATCACGACGGCGGGGGTCTCCATGTTCCCGTTCATCCTGCCATCCAGCCTGAGCCCAAACTCCAGCCTCACCCTGTGGGACGCCACCTCCAGCCCGCTGACGCTGAGTGTGATGACCGTGGCCGCCATCATCTTCGTACCGATCGTGCTGGGCTACACCCTCTGGTGTTACCGCTCGCTGTGGGCAAAGATCTCGGTGGAGTACATTCAGGACAACGATTACTCATCCTACTAAGAGGGAGATACAACCATGTGGTATTTCAGCTGGATTCTCGGTGTGCTCCTGGCCTGCGCGTTCGGCATCATCAATGTGATGTGGCTCGAAGCGGAAGATATCGACAGCGATCGATTGCGCTGATGTGATGCTCATCTCTCCCCAAAGGCGCCCCACACAGGCGCCTTTTTATCGCCCGTCGGGTCAAGCCGGTTTCAGAGCGAGAGAATATCGATCGGCTGCAACCGCTGCTCACCGGAGCCGTTGGCCACGGGGGCGTCATCCTCACCCAGCGGGCCGGATACGGTCTCCATGGCCGGCCCGATCCCGTGGGGAAAGCCGAGCTGAAGATTTTTGAAATCAAACAGGTGTGGGTCTGCCAGGTGGGATGGCACCACGTTGCACAGGGCGCGGAACATGGTCTCAACCCGCCCTGGATGGGTTTTATCCCACTCCTGCAGCATCTGCTTGATCACCTGCCGTTGCAGATTTTCCTGCGAACCGCACAGGTTACAGGGGATGATGGGGAAGCGGCGCAGCCGGGCGTAGTCGGCAATCTCTTTCTCGCGGGCATAGGCGAGCGGGCGGATCACCATCCGTTGGCCATCGTCCGATACCAGCTTGGGGGGCATCGCCTTCAGCTTGCCGGCGAAGAACATATTGAGGAAGAAGGTTTCCAGAATATCGTCCCGGTGGTGGCCGAGGGCAATTTTGTTGGCCCCGATCTCGTCGGCAAAACCATACAGGGTGCCGCGGCGCAGGCGTGAGCAGAGACCACAGGTGGTTTTACCCTCCGGCACCACCGACTTGACGATGGAGTAGGTGTCTCGCTCCACGATATGAAAAGGTACCCCCAGGGCGTCCAGGTAGGTCGGCAGCACCTCTTGCGGGAAGCCCGGCTGTTTCTGGTCCAGGTTGACCGCCACCAGCTCGAACGCAATCGGTGCGCTTTTTTGCAGATTGAGCAGGATATCCAGCAGGGTGAAAGAGTCCTTGCCACCGGAGAGGCAGACCATCACCTTGTCGCCCGTTTCGATCATGTTGAAGGCTTCGATCGCCTGCCCCACCTCGCGGCGCAGCCGCTTCTGCAGCTTGTTGAGGCGGGTTTTTTTCTGTTTGTCGCGGTGTTCGCTCTGCATGGTTCGCTGCCACTACTGAGGGGTTGAAAATCGATCTCGGCTGGAGGGGGTGAATCGGCAACCACAACCGGGCGATCGGCGGCGCGGGCAATGAAAAGGGCTCACGCGGACAAAACCAGCATCTCCCGGCTCCACGCCACCGCCGCCAGATATTCACGATTGAGCGTTTCAACCAGTTTGAGCGAGCGGTGATCGAGCTGGGCCTTTTCAAAGGCATCGATCAGCTGCAGAATTTTGCCCAGCTCACCCTCATGTTGCAACAGGGCGGCGGCCAGCTCCGGGACGAACCCGGCCTGTTCGACCAACACCCCCAACGGCACCCCCTCGAGCTGATCCATGATGGAGAAAAGGCCCGCCGTGAACGCCGTATCGCGGTCCAGACCGGGCACCCGCTCCGACAGTCGGCGTGCCAGCGCCGCTCGCACCAACGCCTTGAAGACCAACATCCGCTTGATCGGTTCATTCTGCGCCAGCAACAGGGTGCTCGCCAGGGCGCGTATTTTCTCAAATCCCAGCAGCATGATCGCCTGGCGCAGGTTGCTGATCTGCTGCACTCTGGCCATGGCGGCCGAATTGACCCGTTTCAGCATCAGGGTACACAGGTGGGGGTCCTGCGCCAGCAGTGACTCGATCCGGTCGATGTCGATCTCGCCACGGTATAGCTCACGCACCAGCCTGAGCCCGGCCAAGCGGTTGCCGTGGCGTTTCCACTCCCCCACCCCAATGCTGGCCGGCATGGCATAAAAATATCCCTGAAAATAGGTGAACGGCAACGTGCGGCAAAATTCGAGCTGCTCGCTGTTTTCGATAAAACCGGCCATAAGGATCACAGGCCGGGTGTGAAGGCTCTCCACCCGTTGGCGCGCCTGCGCCCCGCGCATGTCGATGCGGACGATATCGATGAAGGGCAAAAGCGCCTCGCCGGCGCGGGTGAGAGTTTCGTCATCGACCATGATCCGATACCCCCGCTGCCGGATCGACTCGAGCTGTTGCAGCCGCGCGTCGCTCAGCTGCAACTCCCGCGGCAGCTCGATCACCACCTGCTCAGCGGGCAGAGGCATCAGTTCGGGCTGGGCCAGCCAACTTTCGCAAACGTTGACGAACAGCAACCGGTCACCCACCAGCGCCTGCAGACCGATCTCATAAAAGGCTGCGCTGCAGGCCCTGGCGGTGGCGATCGTCGGGTCCGTGATCTCGGCGGTTTTGGCGCCGCCGCTGGCACGGTAGAGCAGCCCATCGGCCACGTGGTTGAAGTCCCGATCGCAGATCGGTTGCAGCGCGATGCAGTAGCGTGAGTCTTCACTGGTTGAGTTCATATCGCCCCGGCAGCCGGTTGCACTGCGCGCCCTCAGTGGACAATTTTGGCCTCGAGCTGGGGGATCAGCCGCTGCATCATCTGTTCGAGTTCAGTTTCCGCCTGCTGACAATCCTGCTGCTGCTTTGCCCGCTGTTCGAGCGCCAACGCCAAAGCGGAGGCATTGGCGGCACCGAAGGTCGAAAACAACCCTTTCAGGGTGTGTGCCGTCTGGGCCAGGGTGTCCAGATCCCCACGGCGGAGGCTCTCTCGCAGAGTTGTCAGGTAGCCCGGCGCCTCGTCGAGAAACATCTCCAGCACCGAGAGCAGCAGCTCATCATCACCACCGATCATTTCAACCGCTTTGTTCCAATCAAAGAGCACTTCATCGATCATATCCGTCCCACCGCCGTCGCTTTTATCACCATCGAGGCTGTCGTTGCACTCTGCCCGTGGCCGCTCGATTGTACCACTGCCACCTTCCGGAGACACCAACGTGGCGTGGATCAGCTGATCGTAGATCTCATCGATCGACTCCGGCCGCCGAGAGGATCGGCCCGCCGGTTCGCGCCGGCGACCGCGCTCGGAAAGCACCCGAAGAATCTCCCGGCGCATGGCATCATTATGGATCGGTTTGGCGATATAGCCATCCATGCCGGCGGCCAGGCAGCGCTCACGATCACCCTGCATCGCGTTGGCGGTCATGGCGATGACAGGGACGGGATCAACCCCCCGGGCCGATTCGCGCTCTCGCAGGAGACGGGTGGCCTCGAGCCCATCCAGCACCGGCATCATCACATCCATCAGGACGAGGTCGAAAGGCTGCCGCTCCAGTTGCGCCAGTGCATCCTCACCATTGCTGGCCGGCTTCACCTTCATCCCCAGCTTCTCCAACAGGATTCGCGCCAGGCGCTGGTTGATCGGGTTGTCCTCGGCCAACAGGACCTCGAGCCCAGCCAGGGAGTCGGCCGTGGCGCGCTGGCGCCGCTGCCCTTCGGCCCCACCCAGCAGCCCGAGCTGCTCCTGCAGCGCGGCCCGCAGCTCACTGAGCGTCAGCGGCTTGGTCAAATAGCCGCTGAGCCCCAGCTCCCGGCAGCGGTTGGCATCGCCGGATATGGCCGAGGAGGTCAGAATCAGGACCCGCAGTGCGCTGCCGTTCTCCTGCAGCAGGGTGGCGGCGGTGGTGAAGCCATCCATGCCGGGCATGTTGGCATCCATCAGCACCAGCTGAAACGGTCTCCCCTGCTGGCGCGCCTGTCTTGTCTTGAACAGCGCTTCAGGGCCGGAACCGGACAGCTCGTACTCCACCCCGATCAGGTCGAACATGCCCGCTATGACGCGGCGATTCATCAGCTCATCATCCACCAGCAACACCCGTTTGCCACTGAAATTCAGGGCCGCCGGCGCGCTGGTGGCGGGAGCGCTGGCGCGTGGCAGCCTGAGTCGAAACCAGAATTCGGACCCTCGCCCCGGCTCGCTCTCGACCCCGATCTCCCCTTCCATCTGCTCGATCAGCTCATGGGTGATCGCCAACCCCAGCCCGGTACCCTCGAAGCGCCGATTGCTGCCGGAATCGACCTGCTCAAAGGGCGCAAAGATCGTCTCCAGCCGCGAGGGAGCGATGCCGATGCCGGTATCCTTCACCTTGAACAGCAACCCGGCGTGGTGATCTGTGATCTTCTCTGCGGCAACGGCGAGGGACACCTCCCCCCGTTCGGTGAACTTGATCGCGTTTCCCAGCAGATTGAGCAGAATCTGCCGCAATCTCACCGGATCGACTTCGATCCACTGGGGCACCGCCGGGTCGATCTCATAGTTGATTCGCAGCCCTCGGGCCCAGGCCCGTGCCGCCAACTGTTTGATGGTTTGTCCGGCCAGCTCAAACAGGTCGGTCGCCCTGGGCTGCAGGTCCAGCTTGCCCGCCTCGACCTTCGACAGATCGAGGATGTCATTGATGATCTGCAGCAGGCTGTTCGCCGAAAGCCGAGCCAGTTCGAGATGCTCGCGCTGCTCCGGTTCGAGGTCGCCCTCCAGCGCCAACTCCAACATGCCCAGGATACCGTTCATCGGGGTACGGATCTCGTGGCTCATCCTGGCCAGAAACTGACTTTTGGCGACGTTGGCCGCCTCGGCGGCCTCCTTCTGCCGCCTGAGCTCCTCATCATGCAGGCAGGCGAGGGCCGCATTGGCCAGTTTCGGCATCAGCCGCTGCAGGGAATCGAGCAGCTCCGGCGAAAGGGGCGGGCCAGACTTTTCCAGCAGCAGCAGGCCAAACTCGTCCAACACGAACCGGTAGTAGAGACGCCCTTCGCCAGCCGGGCATTGGGTTGTGAGCCGGTGTTTGAAGCCGGGCAGGGCCGCCCGGTCGGAGGGCAACCGTAATGCCTCGAGCTGTTGCGTCAGCGTGGGATCGTGAAGGAACCGTTTCGGCAGCGCGATCACCGGCTGCCACTGCAGGAGCGGATCCCTTGGCTGGGGCGCGGCCTGCGGCGCCTCATCCGGCGCACGTTCCCAGCGCAAGACCAGTGCCCCCCTGCCGTTGAGGCTACGCAGCATGGTCGCCAAGACATGGCGCAACATTTTCTGCAGATCGAGGCTGGTGCCTATCGCCAGGGCGATTTCGTACAGCACCGCCGTCTCTTCCAGTCGCCTCAACGCTCTGTTTGTCGACATCCGCTTGCCCCTTCCCGCGCACCGCCCAGCACTCCCGCGCCGGCGGTTTTATTGGAGAACTCCGGGTAATCGCGCCCGGCGCTGGTTATCTCACCCAGTGGCAACGCACCGAACAGGGGCAGATCGGGAGGCAACCGAGCCAGCTCATCAGCGATGCGATCCCGCGACGACCGCGCCCTGGAGATGCAGTCGATGGTGAGCCGATCTATTCCCGCCGGGCAGCGGCCAGCCGGGGTGGCAGCTACCGCCCGAGTTCAGCCCGATGGTCCCGCCGGGCCGTGTCCGCCGTTGACGTTCAGGGAATCCATGATCAGCGTCGGGAGCTGATCGAGCTCCACCTCGCGCAACACGGCCCCCAGTTTTTTCGCTTCCTTCGGCATACCGTAAACGATACAGCTGGTCTCGCTCTGGCCCAGGGTGATCGCCCCCGCCTGGCGCATCTCCAGCAACCCGTGGGCGCCATCGTCCCCCATCCCGGTCATGATGATGCCGAGGGCATTGGGGCCGGCGGCGCTGGCAACGGAGCGAAACAGAACATCCACCGATGGCTTGTGGCGGCTCACCACCGGGCCATCGCGCACCTCGACCCGATACTGGGCGCCACTTCGGCGCAGCAGCATGTGGCGCCCGCCGGGGGCGATCAGGGCTTGGCCCGGCAGCACCCGGTCATTGTTTTGCGCCTCTTTCACGCTGATCTGGCACAGCTCATTCAGGCGCTCGGCGAACGCCCGGGTGAACTGGGCCGGCATGTGCTGCACCACCACGATGCCCGGCGCCGAGACCGGTAACCGGGTGAGCACCCGCTCCAGCGCCTGCGTTCCTCCGGTGGAGGTGCCGATGGCGACCACCCGGTCGGTGGTGGCAAACAGCCGGCCCGGTGAGGCTTTCGGCAACACCAGGTCGGCGCTGAGTTTGGCCGTGACCGGCTCCGGTCTGGAACCCTTGCCTGTGCCCGGGGGCGCCAGCCGGGCCGAGGCGGCGGCCTTGACCGCATCGATCAGGGCGTTCCTGCTCTCTTGCAAAAACAGTTTGAGGCCGGCCTTGGGTTTGGTGATGATCTCCACCGCGCCGGCGGCCAGCGCCTGCAGGGTCACCTGCGCCCCGCGCTCGGTCAGGGTGGAGCAGATGATGACCGGGGTCGGTCGCTCCGCCATCAACTGACGCAAAAAAGTGATCCCATCCATGCGTGGCATCTCGATGTCCAGAATGATGACATCCGGCCACTGCTGCTCCATTTTGCGGCGCGCAAAAATGGGGTCCGCCGCCGTGTCGAGCACTCGGATACCCGCCACCCCGTCGAGCTGCGAGGCCAGCACCTGACGCACCACGGCCGAATCATCCACGATCAGGACATTAATCGTCATGCTATCGACTCGCCCCCTGCCCATCGGGCCGGTTATGGATCAAAAAAGGTGACACCGCCCCCAACGGGACGGCTCTGGGCCGCCATGCTGCGCCGGCCATAACGGGTCTCCTCCGCCACCACCTCGCGTACCCGCTGCCCCTGCAGTAGTTTAACGTAAACGGCAAAGTCGCGACCTCTGAAATGCACCTGTCGACCGGCCTCTCCTCCCAGGTCCGCGGCCAGCAGTGGAATCCCTTCGTTTTCCAGGAACTCTTTTACAAAACTCCCATTGATCTCACCGATCGCGAACGGGTTGCCGGCGGAGCTGGCGAGGACGTTGGCACCTCCAAACACCTTGGCCTTCAGCCGATCACGTCGCCCCCCCCGCTTCAGCAACCCATTGATCAGCAACTCCATGGCGTGGATGCCATAACGCCCGGCCTCGCTGGTGATCGGATCGGCCGAGGGGGTGCGGCGCCCGGCCAGAAGAAAATGGTTCATGCCGAACACCCGCGCCACCGGATCATACAGGCAGGCGGCCACGCAGCTGCCCAGCAGGGTCACCAACACCGTATCGGGATCGGAGCTGACCTGCACCTCCCCCGGCATCACATTGACGCGCCTGCTCACGCCGCGCCCCCATCACGCCGCTGTTTTTGATAGATCGAAGGTTTCACCATGGCGAGTTCCGAGGTGATGCCGTGCAGGGTTTCCGAATGGCTGGTGATGATATATCCGCCCGGTTTCAGTTGCCCCAGCACCCGCTTTACCACCTCATGTTTGGTCGGCTGGTTGAAATAGATCATCACATTGCGGATGAAGATGAGATCAAACTGCCCGAGCGGGGGTAACAAAGCGGTCAGATTGATCTGGCGAAACTCGATCCCCTGTTTGAGGCGACGATCGATGGCGAAACTGCCCGCCTGTGCCCCAACCCCCTTCAGGCAGTATTTTTTCAGCAGCCGCTGCGGAATGGTGGCGTTGTCCTCCTCCGGGTAGACACCGCGGCGGGCCTGCGCCAGCATCCGGGTGCTGATGTCGGACCCGAGCACGAACCAGTGCCCCGTCCCCACCACATCGTCCAGCACCATCGCCAGCGAGTAGACCTCCTCCCCGGAAGAGGAGGCCGCACACCAGATCCGCCACTGCTCCTGCCGCTCCCGCCGCAGCAGCGACTCGAGAAAGTCGAAGTGGGCCGGTTCACGGAAAAAATAGGTCTCATTGGTGGTCAGGTGATCGATCATCACCTGCATTTCGTCCGGGTGAGCGGGGTCGTTGAGCAACGTGAAATACTGGTTGAAGCTGCGCAACCCGAAGTGTTGCAGCCGCTTGTTCAGCCGGGTGGCGAGCATCACTTTTTTTTGCTCGCTCAGGTGGATGCCCGCTCGCTCATGGAGCAGGCGGGCAAATTTCCTGAATACCGCATCGCTGATCGCCACCATTCAACGGCTGCCCGCTTCCGCGGCCGCGGTCGAGAGCTCCTCTGTCTGGTGTTGCGACAGCTCGCTCACGCTCAGCACCCGCGGCAGATCGAGCAGCACGATGAAGCGATCGTCGAGCCGGGCCATGCTGGCGATGAAGCTCTGGCGAATCCCCGCCCCGAACTCGGGCGCTGGCTGCAGCTGATCCGGTCCGATCTGGACGATCTCGTCGACCTCCTCAGCCAACATCCCCATCACCTCGCGCTCACCATCGATCTCCAACTGCACCACCAGAATGACCGAACGGCGATCCAGCTCCGTGGGGGTGGCGTGCAGCCGCTGCGCCAAGTCGACCACCGGTGCCACGTTGCCCCGGAGGTTCATCACCCCCCGGATGGCTGCGAGCGCCATCGGCACCCGGGTCATCTCGGTGACTTCGATGATCTCCTTGATGGTGAGGATATCGACCGCATAGCGCTCGCCCAGCACACGGAAGGTCAGGTACTGATCACTCCCGGAGGGGGCCTCCTCCAGCAATGGTTCGGGCTGATCCATGGCTCTCACCCTCAGTAGCGTTTGAACTCATCATCGTCGTAATCGTCATCGGCCTCGGCCTCGGCCGGCGGATGGGGCTCATGTGTGTGCTGAATGGCGCCGGGTTTGTGTTGCCGGGTCTTGCCGCCAGAGCGTTTGTGCTGCTGGCTATCCAGTTTGAAATACGCCACCGCGTCCAGCAGCGCTTCCGCCTGGCCGCTGAGCTCTTCGGCGGTGGCCGCAAGCTCCTCGGAGGAGGAGGCGTTCTGCTGGGTCACGCTATCGAGCTGCGACATAGCGGTGTTGATCTGATCGATACCCACCGCCTGCTCTTCCGACGCGGCGGTGATCTCCTGCACCAGATCCGCTGTTTTCTGGATGCTGGGCACGATCTGTTCCAGCAGCTTGCCGGCCTCTTCCGCGATGGAAACGCTGTTGGTGGCCAGCTCGTTGATCTCCTGGGCGGTCACGCGGCTGTTTTCGGCCAGTTTGCGCACCTCGGCGGCCACCACCGTGAAGCCCTTGCCATGCTCACCGGCACGGGCCGCCTCGATCGCCGCGTTCAGGGACAGCAGGTTGGTTTTGTAGGCGATATCCTCGATCAACCCTATCTTGTTGGCGATCTCCTTCATGGCCGCCACGGTACGCTGCACCGCCTCGCCGCCGCGGGCCGCCTCGGTGGATGCCTGGGTCGCCATCTGGTCGGTTACCCGGGCATTTTCGGTGTTCTGCTGCACCGACGCCCGCAACTGCTCGACAGAGGAGGTGGTCTCCTCCACACTGGCGGCCTGTTCGGTTGCCGCCTGGCTGATGTTCTGGGCCGACGCGTTGAGCTCATTGGAGGCACTGGCCAGGCTGTCGGCGCCGCTGCGCACCTGCTCGATGGTGTCGCTCATGTTTTTCACCATCCGCATCATGGCGGCGTACACCCCGGTTGCCTGCTCCGCGTCCCGGAAGGAGATCTGCAGATCACCCTCGCCGATGCGGCGGGCGATGGTTTCCATTTCAGCCGGCTCGCCACCCAGGGGACGTTTCACCACCCGCACCAGGAACCAGGAGAGGAACACCCCGGCCAGCACGGCGGCCAGCGAAACCCAGATCACCACCTCCACCGTGCGCTGGTTTTGCGCCTGCATATCCTCCCCGAGCGCTGTCTGGTCATCGATATAGGAGAGCTTCACCGCTTCGATCGCATCGGAAACGACTGGCCCTATCCTGCCCATCTCGGCCAGCCCCGCATCACGGGCCTGCAGCGCCTTGTCCATCTGATCCAGCGCCTGGCGATAGGTCTCCAGCGAGAGACGAAACTCCCGCAAGGCCGCCAGTTGCGAGGGCACGCTGGTGAGCTGCGCCAACATATCGAGCGCCTTGGGCATGGTTTCATCCAGCTCACGGTGGGCCGCCTCGATATACTCCCGTTTGTTGTCATCCAGGAA
>JAXHUI010000036.1:0-20715 GCA_034189745.1 Pseudomonadota bacterium | reverse complement strand
CGAGGCGGAAGACGCCGCGCAGGCCGAGGGTGAAGCAGAGGCTGAAAAGGAAGCACCGCCGGAGGGCGAGGTGAACACCGCGCCGAAGCCCGCCGCCACCAGCGCGGGTGACCGCCGTGGAGCCGCCGTGGCCGAGGGTACGGCGGCCGACGCGAAGGACGCGACAACCGCCGCGGACGATTCCGGCAGCGATGCCGAACCGGCAGCGCCCAGACAGGGCTAGCCGTTTTTGTCCCCATCCCGCTGCCGTAGCCACTGGGCTATGGCGGAGGGGACCTGGTTCAGCGCGTTGCGCCCGGTCAAGGTGCCGATATGGCCGGCGGCGATCGCCAGCTCGGTGTAGTCGGGGCTGTCGGTGGCCTGCCGCAGTGCCCGCGCCGTTTCGGCGGGAACCAGATCATCTTTCAAACCAAATATGTTGAGCAGGGGCGTTTGCAACGCCCGCATTCTGAGCGTTTTGCCGGCCAGCTCGAACCCTTCCGGTCGCATCAGGGCATTATCGCGCATGAACAGTTGCACAAACTCCTGCAGCGCGGCGCTGGCGAGGTCGGGGCAGTCGTTCAGCCAGCGCTCCATCAGCAGGTAGTTCAGCGCCCGCTCCGGCTCCCCTCCCAGCTCATTCCCCGCTTGCAGCCGTTTTTGCAGTCCCAGCCGCATCGGCTTGAGTGCCTGATAGATCTCATTGAGCAGGGGGCCGGGCAGATTGCCGTAGGCGCTGGCGGCCAGCGCCAGATCGATATGCGCCGTGAGCCGGCCGAGCCGGAAGCCGGGGTGGGCGCTGTCGACGGGGGTCACCAGTGTGATCAGGTTGCTCACCTTGTCGGGGTGGAGGGCGCTGTAACAGAGGCTCAGCACCCCCCCCTGACAGACCCCCGCCAGATTGAGCCGCTCGCGCTGGCTGTGGTGCAACACCCGGTCCACGCAGCGGTCCAGGTAATCTTCCAGGTAATCTTCCAGTTCCAGAAAGCGGTCACTGCGGGTGGGGTAGCCCCAGTCGATCAGGTAGACGGGAATCCCCTCATCGAGCAGCCGTTGGATCAATGAACGCTCGGGGCTGAGATCCAGCACCCAGGGGCGGTTGACCAGGGCGTAGCAGATCAGTAGCGGCGTGGCGGTGCGTGCGGCGCGGGTGGGGCGGTAGTGATAGAGGCGCACCGTGTCCGTGGCGAAGATCTCCTCGCGCTCGGCGCCCCGATGCCGGCTGTCCAGCTGGCTCAGGTTGGCGAGGCTGGCGTGCAGGTTTTTTTGCCGGGCGGCGAGCTGCCGCCGGGCGTGATCCGGATCAAGCCTGATCTTGGGCATTGGGCTCCTTGTGGCTGGCTTTGGGGTGCACGGCACGGCGCAGCTCGGCCAGCTCGCGCTCGAGGGCACGCACCCGGCGCCGCAGCTGATGGTGGCGCTGGGCCAGCTCATCGTGGCGGGTATCGGTGACCAGCCCCAGGGCGCCGCAGAAGCGGTCCCGCTGCCGCTGCCAGCCCTGGCGCAGCGCCATGGCGGCGTTGCTGATCTCGCCCAGTGCCGCGCAGTACTCCTGGCTGCTGATCTGCTGCTGATAGGCGCTCTCGTAGGATTCGATCCACAGCTGGTGCAGCTGGTCGATATCGGTCACGGCAGCGCCTTCGAGCTGCCGGGCCATCCGCTCCAGCGCCTGCGCATTGATGCGGCTCAGCTGCGCCATGTAGTGTTTTCTGGCCTGCTCGAACCGCTCCAGCAGGGCGAGGCTCTCCTTCATCTGGGCAATCAGATCGGGGCGCGCCACCGGCCGCAGGTTGCTCAGCAGGGTGCTCAGCAGCTGGGCAAACTGTTCGAAGCCCTCCTGCCAGGGGAGGGGCTGCGCGCTGAACAGCCCCATCAGGATGCCGAGCTGTTCCGGTAGTTGCCAGCTGTAGAGTACCCAGTCGCGGGTGAGTTGATCGAGGTGCTGCTTGAACTGGTCGAGCAGCACGGCGCTGTCCACGCCATCCCGTTGGCTGTGGGCCAGTAGCTCGGTGGCGAACTGGTTGAACCGGGCGCTCTGGCGCGTCAGCTTCAGCAGCAGCTCGGTATGCTCCTGGGGAATCTGCCGGGCGACGTTGGCCTCGAGTAGCCGTTGTAACGGCTCCAGGTCCGCCTGCTCAGCACTGTCGTCGTGCTGTTCCAGCTGTTCGATCCACTGGCGCATCATATCCAAAAGTCGTTCGGTCACCGGGTCACCACTGCGTAGGGCTGGGGGTATCGATCTTAAACCATGCGCCTGGCTTGTTAAACGCCGCACTCAAGCAACCGGATCAATTCGGTCGCGGCGTTGCTGAGGGTACGGTCGCGGTGGTGGATGTAACCCAGTGGCCGCACGATCGCCTCACTGCCGATGTCGAGGCGGGTCAGCTGCCCATCGATCATGGTTTCCGGCAGCAGGCTCCAGCCCAGGCCGATGCTCACCATCATGCGGATCGTGTCGAGATAATCGGTGCTCATGCCAAGGTTGGGCTCCAGCCCCTGCAGCGCCAGTTGCTGCCGGACGCGCTGATGGGTAAAGGTGTCGCTGCCCGGCAATATCGCCGGGTAGCGGTTCAGCTCGGTCAGTGAGGGGCGCTCGAGCCGGGCCAGCGGGTGGTTGTGTGCCACCACATAGTGCAGCCGGTCATGCCATACGGTGCGGGCGCAGAGGCGGCTCTCCTGCTGTGGCGCCAGGGTGATCAGCGCCAGCTCCAGCTCCCCCTTGAGTACCCCCTCGTAGGCCACCTCCGAGGCGGCGAACTGCAGCTTCAACTCGACTTCGGGGAAACGCTCGACGAAGGTTTTCAGGATCGGCGGTAAGCGGTGCAGACTGATGTGGTGGCTGGTGGCCAGTGCCAGGCGCCCGCCGATGCGACCGGAGAGATTGCCCAGCAGCCGCTCGGCATCCTCGATCGACAATAGGATCTGGCGGGCACGGGGCAGCAATGCCAGCCCGGCCTCGGTCAGCATCACCTGACGGCCGATCCGGTCGAACAGGCGGCAGCCAAGCTGGCTTTCGAGCTGAGCGATCCGTTTGCTGACGGCGGACTGGGTCAAAAACAGTTGCTGCGCCGCCTGCGAAAAAGAGCCACAGTCGGCGACGGTGATAAAGGACTGCAGTCCGGCGGTATCCATGCTCTACCTGAATTGGGCGGAAAGATGGGGCCAGTCTACCTATTCCGTTTTGGAATGCAAATCATAAAAAATATGAATTTGTTTGTTGTGAAGGGGTGTTCTAGGATGAGTCCCAATCGCCATGGGACCGAACAACGAGAGGAGGGATGGCATGGCTGGGAAAACATTGTATGACAAGCTCTGGGACGCCCATCTGGTGCGCCAGAATGAAGATGGCAGTGCGCTGATCTATATCGACCGGCATATTTTGCATGAAGTGACCTCGCCGCAGGCGTTCGAGGGGCTGCGTCTGGCTGGCCGCAAACCCTGGCGGATCGACGCCAACCTGGCGACCCCGGATCACAACGTGCCGACCACGCGGCGCGAGGGGGGGGTGGCTCAGATCGAGGACCCGGTCTCGCGCATTCAGGTGCAAACCCTGGACGCCAACTGCGATCAGTTTGGCATCACCGAGTTCAAGATGAACGACCCACGCCAGGGGATCGTGCATGTGGTCGGTCCCGAGCAGGGGATGACGCTGCCGGGCACCACCGTGGTGTGCGGCGACTCCCACACCTCCACCCACGGTGCCTTCGGTGCCCTGGCGCACGGCATCGGCACCTCCGAAGTGGAGCATGTGCTGGCCACCCAGTGCCTGATCGCCAAAAAGATGGCCAACATGCGGGTGCAGGTGGAGGGCGCTCTCAACCCCGGCGTCACCGCCAAGGACGTGGTGCTGCATATCATCGGCGTGATCGGTACCGCCGGTGGCACCGGCCATGCGATCGAGTTTGGTGGCAGCACCATCCGCGCCCTCTCCATGGAGGGGCGCATGACCATCTGCAACATGGCGATCGAGGCCGGCGCCCGCGTCGGTCTGGTGGCGGTGGATGAGACCACCATCGAGTATTTCCAGGGCCGCCCGTTCGCCCCCAAAGGGGCGATGTGGGAGGCCGCGGTCGCCGCCTGGAGGCAACTGGTCTCCGACGAGGATGCTCGCTTCGACAAGGTGGTGACGATCCGTGCCGAAGCGATCGAACCGCAGGTGACCTGGGGCACCTCCCCGGAGATGGTGGCGCCGGTGAGCGCCCGGGTGCCGGACCCGGAAGCGGAGCCGGACCCGGTCAAGGCGGAGGGGATCCGCCGCGCCCTGGCCTACATGGGGCTGCAACCGGGACAGAAGATCACCGACATCTGGCTGGACCGGGTGTTCATCGGCTCCTGCACCAACTCCCGCATCGAAGACCTGCGCGCCGCCGCCGCGGTGGTAAAGGGGCGCAAGGTGGCGGCCAACATCAAGCAGGCGCTGGTGGTGCCGGGTTCCGGCCTGGTGAAGGCACAGGCGGAAGCGGAAGGGCTGGACCGGGTGTTCATCGAAGCGGGGCTGGAGTGGCGCGAGCCGGGCTGCTCCATGTGTCTGGCGATGAACCCGGACAAGCTGGGGCAGGGGGAGCACTGCGCCTCCACCTCCAACCGTAACTTCGAGGGGCGCCAGGGGTTTGGTGGCCGTACCCATCTGGTCAGCCCGGCGATGGCCGCCGCCGCCGCCGTGAGCGGCCATTTCATCGATCCGCGTGAGCCGATGCAGTAACAGGGGAGAGCGTAATGAGACCATTTACCCAACACACCGGTATCGTGGCACCGCTCGATCGGGCCAACGTCGATACCGATATGATCATTCCCAAGCAGTTTTTGAAGTCGATCAAGCGGGCCGGGTTTGGCCCCAATCTGTTCGATGAGCTGCGTTACCTGGATGAGGGGCAGCCGGATCAGGACTGCTCCACCCGTCCGCTGAACCCGGATTTCGTTCTCAACCAGCCGCGCTACCAGGGCACCAGCATCCTGCTGGCACGGAAAAACTTCGGCTGTGGTTCCAGCCGCGAGCACGCCCCCTGGGCGCTGGAGGATTTCGGCATTCGCGCCATCATCGCCCCCAGCTTCGCCGATATCTTTTACAACAACTGTTTCAAGAACGGCTTGCTGCCGATCGTGTTGCCCGAGGAACAGGTGGATCAGCTATTCCGGGAGGTGGAAGCCACCGTCGGCTACCGGTTGACCATCGACCTGGAGCGGCAGCAGGTGGTGACCCCCTCCGGCCAGGCGTTTCCCTTCGAGATCGACGCATTTCGCAAGCACTGTCTGCTCAACGGCCTGGACGATATCGACCTGACCTTGCAACATGCCGATGAGATCAGGGCCTATGAGGCGCGCCGCCGCCGGGAAGCGCCCTGGCTGTTCGACGCTATCAACTAAACCGACCTGCCGAGGAAGAAACCAGATGGGTAAACAGATATTGCTACTGCCGGGGGATGGCATCGGTCCCGAGATCGTAACCGAGGCCCGTAAGGTGCTGGAGGTGGTCGACGCCCGTTTTGATCTCGGGCTGGAGATCAGCGAAGCGCTGGTGGGCGGCGCTGCCATCGATGCCAGCGGCGTCCCGCTGCCGGATGCGACCCTGGCCGCCTGTCAGCGAGCCGATGCCATTCTGCTGGGCGCGGTGGGGGGACCAAAATGGGATACCAACCCCGACTTCGAGATCCGCCCGGAAAAGGGACTGCTGGGAATCCGTTCCCGGCTGCAACTGTTCGCCAATCTGCGCCCGGCGATCCTCTATCCGCAACTGGCGCACGCCTCCACGTTGAAACCTGAAGTGGTCTCCGGGTTGAATATCCTGATCGTGCGCGAGCTGACCGGCGGTATCTACTTCGGCCAGCCGCGTGGCATCCGCCGCAAAGAGGGCGGCATCCGCGAGGGGTTCAACACCTACGTCTATGATGAAAACGAAATTCGCCGCATCGGTCGGGTCGCCTTCGAGGCGGCCCGTGGCCGCAACAAACGGCTCTGCTCGGTGGACAAGGCCAACGTGTTGGAGGTAACCGTACTCTGGCGTGAGGTGATGGAGGAGCTCAAGCAGGAGTACCCCGACGTGGAGCTGAGCCACATCTATGTGGACAACGCCGCCATGCAGCTGGTGCGCGCGCCCAGGCAGTTCGACGTGGTGGTGACCGGCAACATGTTCGGTGACATTTTGTCCGATGCCGCCGCCATGCTGACCGGCTCCATCGGCATGTTGCCCTCGGCCTCGCTGGATGAAAACGGCAAGGGGATGTATGAGCCCTGCCACGGTTCGGCACCGGATATCGCCGGTCAGGGCAAGGCCAATCCGTTGGCAACCATCCTCTCAGCCGCTATGATGTTGCGTTACTCTCTGGATGCGGGCGCCGCCGCCGATCGGATCGAGGCCGCGGTCAGCCAGGTGCTGGATCAAGACCTGCGCACCCCGGATATTCTTTCCGCCGGGATGCGCGCGGTCAGCACGCAAGAGATGGGGGATGCGGTCGTGGCCGCCCTGAGCGCCTGATCGCCTCCCCCGCGCATTCAGGGTTCGTTTCACAGCAAACTACAGTGGGGGCATGAATGAAGCGGGTAGGATTTGTAGGCTGGCGGGGCATGGTGGGTTCGGTGCTGATGCAGCGGATGCTGGAGGAGAACGACTTCAGCCAGATTGCGGAACCGGTTTTCTTCACCACCTCGCAGGTGGGAGCGGCCGGCCCCGAGATCGGCAAGGCGATCGAGCCACTGAAAGATGCCCGCGCCATCGATGAGCTGAAGCAGATGGACGCCATCGTCTCCTGCCAGGGGGGCGACTACACCGGCGAAGTGTTCCAAAAACTGCGCCAATCGGGCTGGAAAGGCTACTGGATCGATGCGGCATCCACCCTGCGCATGGCGGCTGACAGCCTGATCGTGCTGGACCCGGTCAACCGGGAGGTGATCGATCGCGGCATCGACGCCGGTATCAACAACTTTGTCGGTGGCAACTGCACCGTATCGCTGATGCTGATGGGGCTCGGTGGTCTGTTCCAGGCCGGCCAGGTGGAGTGGGTCTCCTCCATGACCTACCAGGCCGCTTCCGGCGCCGGTGCCAAAAACATGCGTGAGCTACTCACCCAGATGGGCCAGATCCACGCCGGTGTCGAGGCCCTGCTGGCCGACCCCGCCGCCGCCATTCTCGAGATCGACCGCAAGGTGGTGGCCACCATGCGCAGCGACAGCTTTGCCACCGAGCAGTTCGGCGTGCCGCTGGCCGGCTCCCTGATCCCCTGGATCGACAAGGCGGTCGCCGACGGCCAGAGCAAGGAGGAGTGGAAAGGGTTTGTGGAAACCAACAAGATCCTCGGCCGCTCCGACGATCCGATTCCGATCGACGGCACCTGTGTGCGGGTCGGCGCCATGCGCTGCCACAGCCAGGCGTTCACGGTGAAACTGAAGCAGGATCTGCCGCTCGATGAGATCGAACAGATGATCGCGACCGCCAACCCGTGGGTCAGCGTGGTCCCCAATGAGCGGGAGGCCACCCTGCGCGAGCTGACACCGACCAAAGTGACCGGCACCTTGAGTGTCCCGGTCGGGCGCCTGCGCAAAATGAAGATGGGGCCGACCTTCCTGAATGCGTTCGGCGTCGGTGACCAGTTGCTCTGGGGGGCGGCCGAACCGCTGCGCCGGATTCTGCGCATCCTGCTCGAACGCTGATGGCCGCTGTGCTGGCCCCGTTGCGACAGCCCGGCCTCTTGCCGGGCTGTTTTGCGTATACTGTGGTGGATCGTTCGAGCGATACGCCGATCGTTTTGCTGGCCCATGGGGGACGCTGACCGGATGTCATTGAAAATTGCACTGCTGGGACCGGCCACGCTGGTCGGAGAAAAACTGCTCGAGCTGCTGGAACAGTCGCCGCTGGAGGTGGCGGCGCTCACTCTGTTCGAACCGGAAGAGCAGGCCGGGCGCAGCCTGATGTTCAGAGGCCATGCGCATCGAACCCGACCGCTGGATGGCTTTGAGGCATCATCACAGCAGCTCACCTTTGTCTGCGAGGCCGAGCTGGACGCCCGCCTGACCCGGTCGCTGCAGGAGGCTCCGGGATGGGTGGTCGATCTCTATCCGCAGCGTTACCGGCCGGATCAGGTTTTTCTCGCCCTTCCCGAGTTGAACGCAGATGAGCTGGTTTCGCTTGATCCAGATCGTATTATCGGTATCCCCGGTTCAGCTACCATTACAGCCGCACTGGCACTGGCACCGCTGCAGCGGGTTTGTCAGCTACTGAAAGTCAACCTCGTGCTGTTGAGTCCGGCTTCTTCAGCGGGGCGCCCCGGCGTCGAGGCGTTGGCTTCCGAGGCGGCGCGGCTATTGAACGGGCGCGATCCTGAAGCGGGCCACTTCGGCCAGCAGATAGCGTTCAATCTGATACCCCAGGTGGGTACGCAGGGCACGGACGGTTACACCGATATCGAAGCGGCGGTGCGCAGCCAGCTGCCGCGGTTGCTGGGGGATGACGGGTTGGAGCTGGAGGTCAGTGCCGTTCAGGTGCCGGTGTTCTACGGCGACATGGTGGTAATTCAGGCGGAAACGCGCCAGCCGCTGAACCTGGACGAGGCGCAGCAGCTGATGGACCGGGCGCCCGGCGTCCGTTTCGATCGCCATGCCAGCCCGGTTCCGAGCCTGGTCAAGGATGTGATCGGTCAGCCGCAGGTGGTTGTGGCGCGATTGCGCCGGGATGGCACCGGCGAGGCCGGTTTTGCACTCCACGCGATGGGGGATGACCTGGGCCGGGGCAGCGCCCTGACCGCACTGGAAGTCGCTACCCGGCTGGTGGCCCAGGGGCAGGAAACGGTGGCCGGTGGCCAGCTTGACCGCCGGTGTGATGATGCATGATACTTGCAACGACTATGGAGCCGTAACTCTCTGATTCTTCTCAAAGGAACGAGAGCAGGGCACAGGATATGAAAGGGAGTAACCGATGCTGCGTAAACTAGCCTTGGGTCTTGCGGTCTCAGCGGCTCTGGGGGTCACACAGGTGCATGCCCTTGGTCTGGGGGAGATTCAACTCAACTCAGCCCTGAATGAGCCGCTCGATGCCGAAATAAAACTGACGCAGGTCCGGGATCTCTCACCGCTGCAAATTCAGCCGCGCATCGCCGCATCGGATGAATACACCCCCTCCGCCGCCGCCAGCCAGGCACGCTACCTGCGCGATATCCAGTTCCAGGTTCTAGTGACCCCCGATGGCGGGGGCCGCATCCGGTTGCGCTCCACCGAGCCGATCCAGGAGCCGTTCCTGAACTTCATGGTCGAAGTGAACTGGCCCAGCGGGCGCATGGTGCGGGAGTACACCCTGCTGCTCGACCCGCCTCTGTTCGACCAGGGGGCGGCGCAGCGCCGCGTACAGCCGGCACAGGCGCAGCCATCGGCGCCCGTGCAACCGGTTGCGCAGGCCCGGCCGAGCCCCCGGGCGGGCGAGCGCGCCGCCAACATCCGCACCCGCATGGACCCGGACACCCAGGTGTTTGTCGATGTCAACGACACGCTCTGGGAGATCGCCGCGCGCACCAAGCCCGCCAACGTCAGCGCCCAGCAGATGATGCTGGCGCTGTTGCGCAAAAACCCCGCCGCTTTCCCCTCCGGCAACATCAACGCCTTGCAAGCTGGCATGGTGCTCGATCTACCAACGCCGGAAGAAGCGGCACGCCTGACCCACCGCGAAGCGGTGGCGGAGGTGGCGCGGCAGATGCAAATCTGGCGGGAGCGGCGCACCGCGCCCCGCCAGGCAGAACCCAAAGCGCCGCTGGAAGTAAGCCGCAAACAGGAGTCTGAACCGGCCACGGAGAAAAAATCGTCCGGCGCCGCCGGTGACGACCAGCGCGAGCCGGTGGCGGGCGAGAGCGCCCCGGGCGGCGAGGGGAAACTGAAAATCGTGGCGCCGCGGGAGGCGTCTGAGCCCGGCGCGCAAACCGAGGCCCAGGCGGGCAGCGAAACGATCACTACGGAGGAGGCGGGTACGCCGCCCACCCAGACCGCTTCCGCCACCACCCAGACAAACCTCGAAAACGACATCCTGGTCGCCCAGGAGAAGATCGATCGCCTCGAACGGGAAAACAGCGATCTGAACGAGAAGCTCAACTCCGTTCTGGAGCAGTTGGAAGCTCAGAGCCGCCTGTTGGAGCTGCAATCTCAGCAGATGGCCACCCTGCAGGCGGAATTGAGCCGTGATCTGGCCGCGGGCGACTCACGTAACGAACCCGGCTTGTTGCAACGCCCTGCCGTGCTCGGTGGTATCGGTGCCGGCGTCGTGGCGATCCTGGCCGCCCTCTGGCTGCTGCTGCGTCGGCGCCGCGCCCCCGAGCCGGACCGGAAACGGGAGCTGGTCAATGTGCCGGAGGAGCTGCGCGGTGATGCCGACGCCGCCGAGGCCAGCGCCGAAGAGCGCTCGGCCAGCGCAGCGGCCGGTGACGAGGGCCGCGCGGCGGCAACGGCGGCCGCGGCGGCGGCGACAGCGGCTACGGCCGATGCCGTCACGGCGGAAGCGGAGCCGGCGGAGCCGCTGGAACCCCTTTCCGGTGAGCAGGATGAATTTACCCGACCGCCGCTGGAGAAGCTGGCGCCGGATGAACCGGCCGCCGATGACGACGAGCTGGAGCAGGATCTGGATCGCCTCGATCTGGAGATGGATCTGGACCTTAACGATCTCGATCTCGATGACGAACCCGATCCGGCTCAGAGTGCTGCCGCCAACGAGCAAGCGGTCGAAGAGGAAGCGGACGCGACGCGCATCGATGCCGCCGAATTTGATCTCGGGGCCGAGGTGGACGAGGGCGACGAGCAACCCTCCGAAGCGCCGGCCCCGGCGGAGGAAGCGGAGCCCGAGCCCGAACCTGAGCCCGAACCTGAGCCCGAGGAGGAGGGGCTGGAGTTTGATCTCAAGCCGCGGCCGAATGAGGAGGCGTCCTCCGGGCCGGATGAGACGCTGGCGGATGAGGAGGCGGGCGATCTCGATTTTCTGCTCGATGATAGCGCTGATGAGGATGCCCAACCCCAGGCCGCTGGCGCTGAAGCAACGCTCGACGAGCTGGAGCCCGATCAACCGAGTATCGACAACAGGCTGGATGAAACCGTCGCCGCAACGGATGGTGAGGAGTATGAGATCGATCCAGATCTGGAGGCGATGCTGAGGGACAGCGGCGACGAGCCCGAAGAGGGTGAGCCCGAGTCCGCCGACGAAGAGAGTGCAGGTAGAGAGAGTGCGGACGATGAGCTCGATAGCCTGCTGGCCTCCTTTGAGCCGGAGGAAGAAGAACCGACGGAGAGCACCGCGTCGCGCCGTCCGGGTGAGCGGGTCGAACAGGAGTTGAGCGCCAACATCTCGCACGATCTGGAGATGGATCTGGACGCCGAGGTCGAGGAGCTGCTCAACAGCACCGACGATGAGATCGCGCTGGAGGAGCGGCGCAACGATGAGGCGGTCGAGATTCTCGACAAGATGAATCTGCTCAGCGGTACCGATGAAGTGGAAACCAAGCTGGATCTGGCGCGCGCCTATCTGGAGATGGATGACCGGGACGGCGCACGCGATATCCTCGATGAGATCACCCGTGAGGGTACAGAGAAACAGCGCCAGGAAGCGCAAAAGCTGCTGGACTCACTGAGCTGACAAAGAGATTCGATGAGTAAACCGAACACCTCCGGGGCGATTTCGATCGCCCCGTTTCGTTATGCACTGGCGCTCGAGTACGCCGGTGCCGCCTACCGTGGCTGGCAGTTGCAGGCCCACGACCAGGTGCCCACCCTTCAGGCCGAGGTGGAGCGAGCTCTGTCGGTGATCGCCAACCATCCGGTGCAGGTCGTTTGCGCCGGGCGCACCGATGCCGGCGTGAACGCCAGCCACCAAGTGATCCACTTCGATAGCTGGGCGAGGCGGGATCAACGCGCTTGGGTGTTGGGCACCAACTGCCATCTGCCCGACGACATCTCGATCAAGTGGGCGACCCGGGTGCCGGGCTGTTTTCACGCCCGCTTCTCCGCCCGCGAGCGCCGCTATCGCTACCTGATCTACTCCGCCCCCTCCCGTCCGGCGATCATGGCGGGCGGGGTGACCTGGACCCACCGTCCACTCGAGGTGGAGCGGATGCAGGCGGCGGCGCGCCATCTGCTGGGCGAGCATGATTTCACCTCCTACCGGGCCGCCGGTTGCCAGGCACGCAGCCCGGTGCGTGAAGTTCGCAAGCTGAGCGTCTATCGCAGTGGGCGACTGCTGGTGATCGATATCAGCGCGAACGCCTTTCTGCATCACATGGTGCGCAACATCGCCGGGGTGTTGATGGCGGTGGGCGCTGGCGAGCGTGACCCCGACTGGGCGTGGGAGGTGTTGCAGGCCAGGGATCGCCGCCAGGGTGGTGTCACCGCGCCCCCCGATGGCCTCTATTTCGTCGATGTGCGCTACCCGGAGGTTTTCAGGTTGCCGCCGGCGGAGGTGGGCCCCTCTTTTCTGGCCGCAGAAAACTGACGCCCCGCCACGGCTTTGCTAACATTGCGCCCTTTCCGGACGAGAAAGCCATGACGACGCGAATCAAGATATGTGGTATCACCTGCCCTGAAGATGCCCACGCCGCGGTGGCGGCGGGGGCCGATGCGCTTGGCTTTGTTTTTTATGCGCCCAGTCCGCGCCATGTTGATCCGGTGGTGGCGGCTGCTATCATCGCCACGCTGCCACCGTTTGTTACCAGCGTGGGGCTGTTTGTGGATGCCCCGGAGGAGACGGTTCAGCGGGTGCTCGAGCTGACCGGGCTGGATCGGCTGCAGTTTCACGGGGCGGAAACGGAACCGCAGTGCAGCCGCTTTAACCGCCCCTATATCAAGGCGTTACGTGTGCGCCCCGGGCTCGATCTGAACGCCGCGGCGGCGGCCTACCCCTCCGCCCGGGGCGTGCTGCTCGATGCCTATCGGCCCGGCGTGCCCGGAGGTACGGGGGAGGCGTTCGACTGGGCGCTGATTCCCCCGGCGCTCGCGGCCAGGATCACGCTGGCGGGGGGCCTGAGCCCCACCAATGTGGCGGCGGCGATCACCCAGGTGCGCCCCTATGCCGTCGATGTGTCGGGGGGGGTGGAAGCGGCGCCGGGGCGCAAGGATGCGGCAAAAATGGGTGCCTTTGTCGCCGCTGTCAGAGCCGCGGATTGAAATGTCCTGCCCTGCGGGGCGGGCGCAATGAATTCATATCGCCAGTGGGTGTCGAGTGGACCGGCTGGCCGCCGAAAGGATAGCAAAAGATGAGTAACTGGCTGCAAAAGATCGTACCCTCTTTGGTGCGCAACGAAAAAAAGCGCACCAGTATTCCAGAGGGTCTTTGGAAAAAGTGCCCCAAGTGTGATGCGATACTCTACCGCCCGGAGCTGGAAAAGAATCTCAACGTCTGCCCCAAGTGTGACCACCACATGCGCTTGCAGGCCCGCCGCCGTCTGGAGCTGTTTCTGGATGAGGGCCTACGCGAGGAGATCGGCGCCGAGGTGTTGCCGCTGGATCGGCTCAAGTTCCGCGACAGTAAAAAATACAAGGATCGCCTGGTGGCGGCCCAGAGGGAAACCGGCGAGAAGGACGCCCTGATCGCCATGCGGGGCACGCTGGAAGGGTTGCCGGTGGTTGTGGCCGCGTTCGAGTTCAGCTTCATGGGGGGCTCCATGGGCGCGGTGGTGGGCGAGCGCTTCGTGCGTGCCGCCAATGTTGCATTGGAGGAGGGGATTCCACTGATCTGCTTCTCCGCCTCGGGGGGGGCGCGGATGCAGGAGGCGCTGATCTCCCTGCTGCAGATGGCCAAAACCAGTGCCGTGCTCGAAAAGCTCAAGCAGGCGGGGGTGCCCTACATTTCGGTGTTGACCGATCCGGTCTACGGCGGTGTTTCCGCCTCGCTGGCGATGCTGGGCGATCTCAACGTGGCCGAGCCCAACGCCCTGATCGGCTTTGCCGGCCCGCGGGTGATCGAGCAGACGGTTCGGGAGAAACTGCCGGAGGGGTTCCAGCGCAGTGAGTTCCTGTTGCAGCATGGCCAGATCGACATGATCATCCGCCGCAATGAGATGCGCCCGCGCCTCGCCTCCCTGCTGCGCAAACTGACCCTGCGCCCCGTTCCCGCTCCGGCCGAAGAGAGCGAAACCCACCCCGATGAGCACTGAACTGCCACAGGATCTCGCCGGCTGGTTGCAGTGGATCGAGGCCGGCCACCCGGCGCAGATCGAGCTTGGGCTGGAGCGGGTAGGGCAGGTGGCCCGGCGCCTGCCGATCGATCTGGACGGGGGCTGCAACATCGTGCTCGCCGGCACCAACGGCAAGGGCTCGACCCTCACCCTGCTGGATGCGATGCTCACCAGCGCCGGCCTCACCACCGGCAGCTACACTTCGCCCCATCTGCTGCGTTTCAACGAGCGCATCTGCCTTTCCGGGCAGCCGGTGGATGATGCCACGCTGTGCCGGGCTTTCACGCTGATCGAGCAGGTGCGGGGTGGGATCCCCTTGACCTACTTCGAGTATGGCACGCTGGCGGCGCTGCTGATCTTCAGTTGGCATCCGGTCGATGTGGCGCTGCTGGAGGTGGGGCTTGGCGGGCGGTTGGATGCGGTCAATATCGTCGCCGCCGATATCGCGCTGGTCACCACCATCGCCCTGGACCACACCGACTGGCTGGGCCCGGACCGGGCCTCCATCGGGCGGGAGAAAGCGGGCATATTCCGCCCCGGCAAGCCCGCCCTGTGCGGTGACCCGGACCCCCCGGCGACACTGGTCGATTACGCCCGCGCCGTGGGCGCCCCGCTGCAACGGCAGGGGGTCGACTTCGGTTACGAGCGCCACGGCGATCACTGGAGCTGGTATGGTGGGGGCGTGCGCCGGGAGGCGTTGCCGCTGCCGGCGCTGCCGCTGCCCAATGCGGCGCTGGCGCTGGCGGCGTTGCAACACCTGCCGCAGCCGATCCCCGAGCCGTCGATCCGGGAGGGGTTGGCACGGGCGCGGTTGCAGGGGCGGCTGCAGCCGGTGCAGTTGGGACGGGTGCGTGCTATCGTGGACGTGGCGCACAACCCCGAGGCCGCCGGCTATCTGGCCCGTTGGCTGTCACAGCGGCCCTGCCGGGGGCAGGTTCACCTCATACTGGGAATGCTGGCAGACAAAGATATCGAGGCGGTGGTGCAGGCGCTGGTCCCGGTGGTGGATATCTGGCACCCGGTCTCGCTGGAGGTGCCGCGTGGGGCCAGCCGGGAGCGGCTGGAAGCGGCGCTGCGCAGCGCCGGCGTGAGCGCGGATCGCGTCCGGGGGGCGGACAGCGTCGCCGCCGCCATCGACCAGCTACAGTCGCTGCCGGCGGCGGATCAGTTGCTGTTGACCGGCTCCTTCGTGACGGTGGCGCAGGCGCTGGAGCGGGCGAAACAGGAGTGACAGCCATGACCGAGCAGCAAAAAAAACGACTGGTGGGCGCGACGGCCCTGCTGCTGTCCGCGCTGGTACTGTTCCCGCTGCTGCTCGATGGCGCAGGCTACCGTGAGCGCCATCTGCAGGAGCGCATTCCACCTTCCCCCGAGCTGCCCGCCCGGGTGGAGATCGAGCCGGTGGGCTCGATCCCGGAGCAACCATCCACGACCGCCCCTCCGGCTGAAGCGGCGGTGGTGCGTGTGCCGGTGCCGGAGCTGGCTGACGCCATCGCTGCGCAGAAGCCGCAGATCGACGCCCAGCAGGATACGCCGGTACTGGATGAACAGCAGGTGCCGGTGGCCTGGACGTTGCAGCTGGCCAGCTTCAAGGAGGAGGCGAACGCCCGCGCCTTGCGCTCAGAGCTGGTGAAAGCGGGCTACAAAGTTTACATCCGCCACGGGCCGGATCTGGTGCGGGTGTTCGTTGGGCCGGATCTGCAGCGCTCCCGGCTGGAGGCGTTGCAGGCACGGCTCAAGTCGGATTATGCCCTGGATGGCATGATCGTGCGCTTCACGACGCAATGAATAGAGCATTGGGTTGAGCGGCTTGCTCTGTTAGAATGCGCCCTGTTTTCAGGACGGGCGATCGACGATGAACTGGGCAGACTGGACCATTCTTGCCATCATGGCGACCTCGACTCTGATGAGTCTCAGGCGCGGTTTCGTTCGCGAGGCGGTTTCGTTGCTGACCTGGATCACGGCGTTCGTGGTCGCCCGTCTTTTTGCCGGCTCACTGAGCCATCTGCTCGAGGCCTATCTGCAAACCCCTTCACTGCGCTTTGCAGCCGCCTTCGCCCTCCTGTTCATCGCCACGCTGATCGCCGGGAGTTTGCTGGGAGCCCTGTTCAGCGCCCTGGTAGAGGCGACCGGGCTGACCACCTCCGATCGTGTGCTGGGCATGGGCTTTGGTGCCGTGCGCGGCGGTCTGGTGGTGGTGGTGATCGTCGCACTGCTGGGCATGACGCCCGCGGTGCAGGACAGTTGGTGGCAGGGCTCCCAACTGATTCCCCATTTCGTCCTGCTCGAGGGCTGGACCCGAGAGGTCGCCGGCGACGTCGGGCAGGTTATCTGGAATACGGGCCGCTGAGTCTCGAGATCAGCGCCATGCCAACGCCATATCCTTTTGAGGTGGTTTGAATGTGCGGTATCGTCGGCGTAGTTGCCAAGTCGTTTGTCAACCAGACTATTTTTGATGCGCTGACGGTGCTCCAGCACCGCGGTCAGGATGCGGCCGGTATGGTGACCTGTGAGGGGGGGCGGTTTTTCCTGCGCAAGGACAACGGGCTGGTGAACGAGGTGTTCCGCACCCGCCACATGAAGAAGCTCAACGGCAACATGGGGATCGGGCATGTGCGCTACCCCACCGCCGGCAGCAGCAGTTCGGCGGAGGCGCAGCCGTTCTACGTCAACTCCCCCTACGGGATCGCGCTGGCGCACAACGGTAACCTAACCAATGCCGACCAGCTGGCCGACGAGATTTTCCGAGCGGATCTGCGCCACATCAACACCTCTTCCGACTCCGAAGTTCTGCTGAACATTTTTGCCCACGAGCTGCAGAAGATCGGCAAACTGCGCCCCACCGCGGAGGATATTTTCAGCGCGGTGGAAAAAGTGCACGCCCGCTGCCAGGGCGGCTACGCGGTGGTGGCGATGATCACCGGCTACGGCATCGTCGCTTTTCGTGACCCCTGTGGCATCCGTCCGCTGGTGTATGGCAAGCGGATGACGGATCGGGGTGATGAGTACATGGTCGCGTCCGAGAGCGTGGCGCTGGATACCTCCGGCTACACCCGGGTACGTGATCTGGCCCCGGGGGAAGCGATCTTCATCGACACGAACGGACAGGTTTCCACCCGCCACTGCGCTCCGGTGAGCCGCATGGCCCCCTGTTTGTTCGAGTTTGTCTACTTGGCGCGCCCGGACTCGATCATCGATGGAGTCTCGGTGCACCACTCCCGGATGGAGATGGGGGTGAAGCTGGCGGAAAAAGTGATGCGCGAACGTCCCGATCACGACATCGACGTGATCATCCCGATCCCCGATACCAGCCGCACGGCGGCGCTGGAGATGGCCTACACCCTCGACGTCAAATTTCGCGAGGGGTTTATCAAAAACCGCTACATCGGCCGTACCTTCATCATGCCGGGACAAACCCTGCGCAAAAAATCCGTGCGCCAGAAGCTGAACCCGATCATGGCCGAGTTTCGCGATAAGGTGGTGATGCTGGTGGATGACTCCATCGTGCGTGGCACCACCTCCAAGCAGATCGTGCAGATGGCCCGGGAGGCCGGGGCGCGCAAGGTCTATTTCGCCTCGGCCGCCCCGGAGGTGCGCTTCCCCAATGTTTACGGCATCGACATGCCCTCAGCCAGTGAGCTGGTCGCCCACGGGCGCACGGCGGAGGAGGTCGGCGAATATATCGGCTGCGACTGGATGCTCTACCAGGATCTGGACGATCTGAAACAATCCGTCAGCCGCTTCAACCCCGCCATCACCGAATTCGATACCTGTGTGTTCGATGGGCGGTACATTACCGGCACGGTGGATGAGAACTATCTCGCCCGGGTGGATGCGAAACGCAACGACGGCGCCATGTCGGCCGCGGACCCCTCGGCGGAAGAGAGCACCGAGCCGGCTGATCTGCACAACATGATCGACTGAGGCAAATCCATGAGTCAATCCAAGTTCGAGCGTGAAGCCCGTATCCAGTTCAACCCGGAAGGTTACGCGCTGGAGACGCTCGCCGTGCGCGCCGGTCAGCACCGTACCGCCGAGGGGGAACATGGTGACCCGATCTTCACCACCTCCAGTTTTGTCTTTTCCAGCGCGCGGGAGGCGGCGCTGCGTTTCAACGGTGATGAGGAGGGCAACATCTATTCCCGCTTCACCAACCCAACGGTGCAGGCGTTCGAAGAGCGGATCGCGGCGCTGGAGGGGGGCGAGCGAGCGGTGGCCACGGCTTCGGGCATGGCGGCGATCCAGAGCATGACACTGGCCCTGCTCAGCCAGGGTGATCATATCGTCTGTTCCCGCAGCGTGTTTGGTTCCACCCTCTCGCTGTTCAAAAACTACATCAGCCGGGCCGGTATCACCACCACGTTTGTCGATCCCACCGACCTGTCCGCCTGGAAAGCGGCCATCACGCCGACGACGCGGCTGCTGTTCCTGGAGACCCCATCCAATCCGCTGGCGGAGCTGACCGATATCGCCGCCGTGGCGGAGATCGCCCACCGCAACGGTGCGCTGCTGGCGGTGGATAACTGCTTCCTGACACCGGCCCTGCAGCGGCCGCTGCAGCTCGGTGCCGATATTGTCATGCACTCGGCCACCAAGTATCTGGATGGCCAGGGGCGCTGTGTCGGTGGTGTGCTGGTAGGGCGCGACAAGGAGATGGAGGCGGTGTTTGGCCTGATCCGCACCGGTGGTGCCTGCATGAGCCCGTTCAACGCCTGGATCTTCCTCAAGGGGCTGGAAACCCTGCCGCTGCGGCTGCGGGCCCACTCCGAGCGGGCGCTGCAACTGGCCACCTGGCTGGAGCAGCAGCCGGGGGTGCGCCAGGTGTACTATTCGGGCCTGCCATCGCACCCGCAACATACACTGGCCTGTCGGCAGCAGTCGGCGTTTGGCGGGGTGCTCTCCTTTGAGGTTGAAGGTGAGCGTGAGCAGGCCTGGCGGTTCATCGATGCTACCCGCATGGTCTCGATCACCGGCAACCTGGGGGATGTGAAGACCACCATCACCCATCCGGCCACCACCACCCATGGGCGCATGAGCGTCGAAGAGCGCGAGGCGGCCGGGGTGAGGGAAGGTCTCATCCGCCTGTCGGTGGGGCTGGAGGCGCTGGATGACCTCCAGGCCGACATGCGGTTGGGGTTGGCCGCGCTGCACGGCTGACCCCTCGCCGCGGCCGGCTCCGAGCCCGGCGTCGCGCCACCCTCGCGCCGTACCCAACGGGCCGGCGCTCCCTTCTGCCCGTCTCCCCATCCGGTTACCAGCCGGGTGGATGGCAGCGCCACCACCCGGTCGCCGGTTCAGGGCGCCGGCTCGATCCGGATCGGCAAGCGGCGCGGTCCCCAGTGGCCATGGTCGGCCTCGAACACCCCCGGGATCGGGTAGTGGCACCGGGCGCAGCACCCCTTCGCCGTCAGATTCCACCCGGTAATGAGATAACCATCCCGACAGATCACGGCGCTGCCACATTGTGGGCACCAGGTGGTATTGCCTTCGGGATCGGGCAGGTTGCCGGTGTAGACGAACTGCAGCCCCTGCTCCCGTGCGATCTGGCGGGCGCGACGCAGGGTGCGGATCGGCGTGGCCGGTACGTCGAGCATCTTCCAGTCCGGGTGAAAGGCGGTGAAGTGGAGCGGCACCTGCGCACCCAGCCGGGTGCGTATCCAGTGAGTCAACGCCTTCAACTCGGCATCGGAGTCATTCTTGCCCGGTATCAGCAGGGTGGTGATCTCCAGCCAGGTGGCTGTCTCATGGTAGATATATTCCAGTGTGTCCAGTACCGGTTGTAGGGCGCCGCCGCAAATTTTTTTGTAGAACTGTTCACTAAACGCCTTGAGATCCAGATTGGCGGCATCCATGACGGCATAGAACTCCCGGCGCGGCTCAGGGCAAACATAGCCCGCGCTGACGGCCACGGAACGAATATCTTGCTCATGGCTGGCCTTGGCCACATCGAGCGCATACTCATGGAAGATCACCGGATCGTTGTAGGTGAAAGCGATGCTGCGACAACCGTGACGAGCCGCCGCGGCGGCCAGCTCCGAGGGGCGCGCCTGGTCACACAGGCGGTCGGTCTGCTGCGAGCAGGAGATATCCCAGTTTTGGCAGAATTTGCACGCCAGGTTGCAGCCGGCGGTACCAAACGAAAGCACCGGGGTGCCGGGCAGGAAGTGGTTGAGCGGTTTTTTCTCGATCGGGTCGATGCAGAAGCCACTGGAGCGGCCGTAACTGAACAGCCTGATCTGATCCTGCTCGCGCCCGCGGACGAAGCAGAGCCCGCGCTGCCCCTCATTGAGGCGGCAAAAGCGCGGGCAGAGGTCGCACTGCACCTTGCCGTTTTCCAAGCGGTGCCAATAACGGGTTGCAACACTGGTTTGCGACATCATGTTCTGCGAACCTCCTTTTCATGGCTACACTGCAAGCATAGCAAAGCATACGCGGAGGGAGATGATGACGACAGCCATACGTCCGGCAGCGGTGGCCGGCATGTTTTACCCCGCCGGCGCGGCGGCGCTCGCTGCCCTGGTGGACGATCTGTTGGCGCATACGCCGGAGCCGGAGCCGCTACCGCGGCCGCCGCGGGCGCTGGTGGTGCCCCATGCGGGTCTGGTCTACT
>JAXHUI010000035.1:0-21003 GCA_034189745.1 Pseudomonadota bacterium | reverse complement strand
TCCACAGGATGTGGATACACAACAGGAGGTTGTGCCTCATCCTGTGGACCTCAAGGGAGATACTAAGCAGGCCGCCGGCTTGGGTATATAGGAAAAATTCCTAATTTTCGCCTGTGGCCGGCGATATGTTGACTTGGGTCAGTATCGGGTGTTTTCGTCCGTGTGGCTTAGTGAGCTGGTGGTCGCAGGTCAAGCAAGTGTGTCGAGCAACAGGGCGTCCCTTGGTTGAGTTATCAACCGCTGGCTGATGTTCGCAGTCCTGGCCGGAGGCATGATGCTGCCTGCAGAGGAGGGGCGGCGGATGCCGTGCGAAACGACGTGCAGCAGGGCGTTACCTCGAGGGCGATGAGTTCAGTGCGTGGTCGAGTCATAGCTTGGGCATGACGAGGGCAAGTAAGTGGGTGTTCCTTGGTTAACACGAATTATTCCTTTTTTACTCAATCCGCAAGGTTTGAGTCGGGCCAAATCGTCTGTAACCCTCTGAGTCCCTTCCATGCCGGGAGGGCCTGCGAGGATAAACACCATGAATGCTCAAGACCATGCCCGATTTCAGTCCCTGTATCAACGCTACCTCACCGAATTTACCCTGCGGCAAGTAAGTGGGTGTTCCTTGGTTGCCCGTGGGTGTTCCTTGGTTATCCCTTGTTTATTGTTGGTTTTGAGATCAAGGATGGGTTCGCTGGAGGACAAACAGCAATGAGGACTTGGCTTTAATGAGTTCTGGTTCGAAACCGCTTGGAAGCAGTTGCGCTACCAGTTTCCAGATTGGCAACATGGGCGGCAGAATGTCCTCTATGACAATCCACCCGCCGGGCTTGATGCGATCGAGGCCGAACAACAGGGTGTTCAGGTTCGCACCGGGAGCGTGCAGCCCATCATCAATCATAAGATCTAAATCCTCCGGCAACCAATCCCCCAATACGGTGAAAGTGGCAGGGTCGGTTTGGTCAATGAAGTGTGTTTTGATGCGCTCTTCTTCGAACAGGATTCGCCGATCGACATCGGCACCGAAAACGCGACCTTGCTGAAAGCAATCACGAAATGCTCGCAAGCTGGCGCCCGGTCGACCCTTTGCTCCCATGTTGGAAGGTGTGTCGACATTGTTGGAACCCAACCCGATCTCAAAAATGGTGGGAGCATCATGGGCCGAGGCGAGGATATGTCCATACAGAATGTGATAGTTATGTACTGTGGCCTTGTCGGAACCATGTTCTCTAAACAAGTTGGCTAATTGTTGAGAGAGTAACTCGGCTGCCTTGGTTAGGGGGAGTTGAGATAAATCCTGAATGCTCACTTGAGCGTCATGCCCAGCCTTTTGAGCCAGCCGGCCCAGCGCATCGATGGTCGCATGGGCTGACTGTTGGGTCAGATCGGCAAGCGCTCGCAAACCGCCGGTCCAGCCAGCTGAGTTAGGCGTGAACATATTGAATCGCTGACAAATTTCCTTATAGGGGCGGTCATCATCCGTGCGCGAGGGGGGGGTTGCTCCGTGCTTGTGAGACCTATCCACTTTAACAGCCTTGGTCTCATTGTTCATACGCCGTTTGATCAAGGGGGCAAATGCCTTCATCAACCGGCCAGTACTCGTTTCCAATGCGTGGCGCGTTTTACCTACGTGGCGCGCGCGCTCAACATACTGTTGATAGAGTTCCTCATTGTCATAGAACTGGACGATACGGTCGATGAGGGGTTGCAACAGCTCGGACTTGGGGAGCCGGGTGTAGGGTTTTTCATGAAGGTCATCGGGTAGCTTGATCTTCAAACCGCCATCCTGAATCATCTCGGGGCTGCCCCCGCGATCCGTAACGACTGCCGGGATGCCATTGATCATCGCTTCAGCCAGCACTCTGGCGCCACTTTCCCACCACAGGCTGGGGGCCAGTAGCAGGCGGGCGCGACCATAGATTGGCCGCATGTCATCGGTGTTGGGGGTGACGATGACATTGCTCAGCGATTCACGTTGCTCGTCCAGGATTGCCGTAATGTTCTTAACCAGCGCGTGCCAGTTGCCGCGGGATTCCACCACCTCGAAGGTGATATCAGGCCGTTGCTTCTCCAGCAACATGGCCAGTTGCACCACTATCCCGGCCCCTTTTTGGAGAGAGGGGTTGATAAACAGCAGATTTTTGCGCTCGTGATGTTCGGCCAGCACCGTCTGGGGTTCGATGAAGGTACCAACCGCAACAGGAGAAAACCCCTGCCGTTCCTTATAGAAATCAGCCGTGGCCTGACTATCGGTGATGATCAGGTCCACATCCCGACACCAGCGTGTTCCCTGATAATTACCGTTCACCAGATAAGCGGCACTTGGAATGCCTCTGGCCCGTGCCTCGTCAGGGATCAGCATGTCCAGTGTCTGCCCGCCGTAAAACCAGACCAGATCAGGCTTGAACTGATCGAGCGCGCTGGTATAAAGCCCGTACCAAGCGCCCTCCTCCTCGGCGGTCATCTGGTTGCGCACAATGCTTTTGGTTGCGATCAGGTGGTGGATGAGCGCGCCATCGTTGACCTTGATCACCTGTTTGTGCTTTTCCTCGATCATCTGCCAGTGGTCGCGCAGCTTGAAGGTGCCTTTTTCGGCATCGAAGATCGTGGCGCCGAGCACCATCACTTCGTAGCCGTTTTTGGCCAGTTGTATCAGCATCTCGCGCACTGCCATCGAGGCGCCGCTGGAGGTGTCCAGCAGGCAGAAGGGGTTGGCCCAGAGCAGGCGGGGCTTGCGCGGCGGGGCGGAGTTGGGGGTTGCCATAACGTACCGTCGGTTATAAATGTGTCAGGTTGATCGTTTTTGAGCCTTGCGGCGGACAAACGGTTGGGGGCTTAGCAGATGGGGCAGGGGTGGGGAAGGCGGGCGCGGCCCGCGCGCGGGTTCGGCGCGGGAGCTGTCGCCTGCGCTGCGGGGCTCATCGCGCCGGGGGCTTGCTGGTGTTGGCGATCCGGGGCAGGCGGTCATGGCGGCGGGTTTGCTGGCGTGTGGGGTGGATTGACGCTGGAGTCGTGGCGGTGGGGAGTATAGTCTGGGCAGGAGCCGTTGCGGGGGTGCTGCTCGCGCGCGGGGGGTGCTGGAGGCAGCGAAAAGCCGGCCGGTGCCATCGAGTGCCGGGGTTGTTTGGGCGCCCGGATCATGGCGCAACCATGGCGGCCCGGGGGGGTCGCCCGTTGGGAGTTGATACGATGCAAAAATTGGCACAAAACGTGGGTGAGGCGCTGGCGCGGAAGGGGATCAAGCTGGCGACGGCCGAGTCCTGTACCGGGGGCTGGGTGGCGCAGCTGGTGACGAGCGTACCCGGTAGCTCGGGCTGGTTTGACTGTGGTTTCGTCACCTATTCCAACGCGGCCAAGCAGCGAATGCTGGGGGTGGAGCGTGCGGTGCTGGAGGAGAACGGGGCGGTCAGCGAGCCGGTGGTGACGCAGATGGCCGAAGGGGCACTGCGCAACAGTGAGGCTGATATGGCGGTTGCCATCAGCGGCGTGGCCGGCCCCGGGGGTGGTACCGTGGCCCATCCGGTGGGCACGGTGTGGCTGGCGTGGGCCGTTACCGGCCAGCCGACGGTGACCTGTCTGAGCTTTTTCAACGGGGGGCGCGAGGCGGTGCGCCGTCAGGCGGTGGAGCAGGCGCTGGAGGGGGTTTTGGCCTACCTGCCGGAGTGAGATCCGCGCGGTTGCATTCTGCTCCGGCTGTGAAATAATACTGTGCAATTATACAGCATTTTAACCACTTGGCTAAAAAGGTTTCCTGATGGACGCGAACAGAAAAAAGGCGCTGGATGCGGCGCTGGCGCAGATTGAACGCCAATTCGGCAAGGGCGCGGTGATGCGCATGGGCGATCATCCGCGGGAAGCGATCCCCGCGGTCTCGACCGGCTCTTTGGGGCTCGACATCGCACTGGGGATAGGCGGCCTGCCCTATGGCCGTGTGGTCGAGATCTATGGCCCGGAATCCTCCGGCAAAACCACCCTGACGCTGCAGATCATTGCCGAGGCCCAGAAGCAGGGTAAGGTGTGCGCGTTCGTGGATGCCGAACATGCACTGGACCCCAGCTATGCCGAAAAACTGGGGGTCGATGTGGATGCGCTGCTGGTCTCCCAGCCGGATACCGGCGAGCAAGCGCTGGAGATCACCGACATGCTGACCCGCTCCGGGGCGGTGGATGTGATCGTCGTCGACTCGGTGGCGGCGCTGGTACCCAAAGCGGAAATCGAAGGCGAAATGGGCGATTCCCACGTTGGTCTGCAGGCGCGTTTGATGTCTCAGGCATTGCGCAAGCTGACCGGCAGCGTGAAGCAGTCCAACTGTCTGCTGGTGTTCATCAACCAGATTCGGATGAAAATAGGGGTGATGTTCGGTAACCCCGAGACGACCACCGGGGGCAATGCGCTCAAGTTCTACGCCTCGGTGCGGCTGGATATCCGCCGTATCGGCGCGGTCAAGCAGGGGGATGAGGTCACCGGCAACGAAACCCGTGTCAAGGTGGTAAAAAACAAGGTCTCGCCGCCGTTCCGTCAGGCCGAGTTCCAGATTCTGTATGGTCAGGGAATCTACCACATGGGCGAGGTGATCGATCTGGGGGTGCAGCAGGGGCTGGTGGACAAGGCCGGCGCCTGGTACGCCTACAAGGGTGACAAGATCGGTCAGGGCAAGGCCAATGCGGCCAAATATCTGGAGGAGCATCCCGAGATCGCGCAGGAGATCGAAGCTGAAATTCGTGCCCAGTTGCTGAGCGTACCGCAGCCAAAAGCCAAGGCGGAGCAGGAGCAGGCGTCGGCCAAGGAGGCCGGTCAACTGGATCTTTGATCTGCGCCCGCCGGGCCGCAGCAACAGGAATGGGGGGCGGTTGCCCCCTGTTGTCGTCATGGAGTTTGAGCATGGCCAGATTACTGGAGACGGAGGCAGAGCTGCGCAATGCGGCCTTCACCCTGCTGGGGCGGCGGGAGTATGCGCGGGCCGAGCTGGAGCGGAAGCTGGGGCAGCGCTGTGAGGATGCGCACCTGCTCGCGCGGGTGCTGGATCAGTTTGCAGCCGAGGGCTACCAGAGTGATGCGCGCTTTGCGCAGCTGTTTGCCCGCAGCCGGTTCGGCTCGGGGTACGGCGCCCGGCGGATCAGGCAGGAGCTGGGGCAAAAAGGGGTGGCGCCGGAGCTGATCGAGCAGGCGCTGCGGGAGGAGGCGCAGGATGGCCCCCGGCGGGCGCTGGAGCTCTGCCGGCGCCGGTTTGGGGAGCAGCCGCCCGCCGATCAAAAGGAGTACGCCCGCCGCATCCGTTTTCTGCTCATGCGCGGGTTCTCCTTCGACGATGCCAAGGGCGCCATCCGCGCCGAGCAAACGGAATGAATTCCGCCGCTGCGGGGCGGAAAACCTATCGTACATTTTGCCCTCCCGTTATATACTTGCGCGCTATTTTTGCGTAGAGACGACCCCCTTCGCCACCGCAAGGGTGGTTTCGCCGTGCCAACCCGTACAGACGCAACGGATCTCCTATGGACTACATGACAAGTGCTGAACTTCGCCAGGCATTTCTGGACTACTTCCACCGGCAGGGGCACGCGATCATCCCCTCGAGCTCGCTGATTCCGGCCAATGATCCCACCTTGCTGTTCACCAATGCCGGTATGGTCCAGTTCAAGGATGTGTTCCTCGGCAGCGACCGGCGGCCCTATTCCCGTGCCGCCACGGCCCAGCGCTGCGTGCGCGCCGGCGGCAAGCATAACGATCTGGAGAACGTCGGCTATACCGCCCGCCACCACACCTTTTTTGAGATGCTGGGCAACTTCAGCTTCGGCGACTACTTCAAGCGCGACGCGATCCGGTTTGCCTGGGAGTTTCTCACCCGGCGCCTGGGGCTGCCGCAGGAGCGGTTGTGGGTAACGGTCCACCATAGCGATGACGAGGCCGAAAAGATCTGGAAAGAGGAGATAGGGGTCGACCCGCAACGGTTCTCGAAACTGGATGAGGACAACTTCTGGGCCATGGGTGACACCGGCCCCTGCGGCCCCTGCACCGAGATCTTCTTCGATCACGGGCCCGAGGTAGCCGGTGGCCCGCCGGGCAGCCCGGACGAGGATGGCGATCGTTACATCGAGATCTGGAATCTGGTGTTCATGCAGTACAACCGCTCGGCGGATGGCCGCATGGAGCCGCTGGCGCGTCCCTGCATCGACACCGGCATGGGACTCGAGCGGATCGCGGCGGTGATGCAGAACGTGCACAGCAACTATGAAATCGACCTGTTCCGTAACCTGCTCGCCGCCGCCGCGAAGGTGCTGGGGGTGAGCGACACCGACAGCAAATCCCTGCGCGTGATCGCCGACCACATCCGTTCCTGCGCCTTCCTGATCGCCGACGGGGTGCTCCCCGCCAATGAAGGGCGCGGCTATGTGCTGCGCCGGATCATGCGGCGCGCGATCCGCCACGGAAACAAGCTGGGGGCGAAAGCGCCGTTTTTTCACCAGCTGGTGGCGCCGCTGGTGGAGGAGATGGGGGCCGCCTACCCGGAACTGGCCGAGCAGCAGGGGCTGGTCGAGCGGGTCTTGCTGAAGGAGGAGCAGCAGTTTGCCAGGACGCTCGAGCATGGTATGCAGCTGCTGGAACAGGCGATCGGTGAGCTCGAGGGGGAGGTGATCCCGGGCGAGACCGTTTTTCGTCTCTATGACACCTACGGCTTTCCGGTTGACCTGACCGCCGACGTGGCGCGCGAGCATGGCCTGGGGGTCGATATGGAGGGGTTCGAGCGGGAAATGGATGCCCAGCGCGAGCGTGCCCGCGCCGCCGGTCAGTTTGCGGTGGACTACAACGAACAGCTCAGGCTGGAGGGGAGCACCGTTTTCAACGGGTATGACAGCCTGGAGGACCGCTCCGAAGTGGTGGCGCTGTTGCGCGACGGCGAGGAGGTGGATCAGCTTTCAGCCGGTGAAGCGGGGGTGGTGGTACTGAAAAATACCAGTTTCTATGCCGAATCCGGTGGCCAGGTGGGGGATCAGGGCCGGCTGTGTTGGGATCGCGGCCTGTTCCAGGTCAGTGACTGCACCAAAGAGGGTGGCCACCACCTGCACCATGGCCGAGTGGCGGAGGGGGTGTTGAAAGTTGGCGATCGGGTGGTCACCGAGGTGGATCAGGCCCGGCGCCAGGCGACGGCACTGAACCATTCGGCGACCCATCTGCTGCACGCCGCCCTGCGCCGGGTACTGGGTGAGCATGTGCAGCAGAAAGGCTCGCTGGTGGACGCCGAACGGCTGCGGTTCGATTTTGCCCACTTCGAGGCGCTGACCCCCGAACAGATCGAGGCGGTCGAGCTGTTGGTCAACGAGCAGATTCGCGCCAACACGCCGGTCGAGACCGAATTGACCTCGCTGGAGGCCGCCAGGGCCAAGGGGGCGATGGCGCTGTTTGGGGAGAAATATGGCGCCGAGGTGCGCGTGCTCACCATGGGGAAAGGGTTTTCGGTAGAGCTGTGCGGGGGTACCCATGCCCGGCGTACCGGCGATATCGGCTTGCTGAAGATCGTGGCTGAAACGGGGATCGCTTCCGGGGTGCGCCGTATCGAGGCGGTGACCGGCGCCCGAGCCCTCGATTGGATCAGGCAGCAGGAGCAGACACTGAACGAGATCGCCGCGCTGTTGAAAGGCTCGCGTGAAACCGTACTGGAGAAAGTGCGCGGCCTGAATGAGCGGGTACGGCAGTTGGAAAAAGAGCAGGAGCGGCTGAGTGCCAGACTGGCCCGTGCGCAAAGTGGCGAGCTGCTCGACCAGGTGCAGGAGGTCAAGGGGGTCAAGGTGTTGGCGGCGAAGCTGGACGGCATCGAACCCAAGGCGCTGCGCGATCTGCTCGATCAGCTCAAACAGAAACTGGGCAGCGGTGTGGTGGTGCTGCTGACGGAGCAGGAGGGCAGGGTCAGCCTGATAGCCGGGGTGACCAAGGATCTGACCGCTCGCATCAAGGCGGGTGAGCTGGTGCGCGAGCTGGCCTCGCGTTTGGGTGGTAAGGGGGGCGGGCGCCCCGATATGGCGCAGGGGGGCGGCAGCGATCCGAGTGCTGTTCCGGCCGCGCTGGCGGCGGTGCCCGAACTGGTTGCAGCCAGCCTGTGAGCAACTACAGGCAGCTGCCGGTGCAGGCCGTATCGGCAGCCGGATGGAAACACTGAGATGGCGTTATACGTACAGAAATATGGCGGCACTTCGGTGGGCTCGATCGAGCGCATCGAAGCGGTGGCCGAGAAGGTCAAAGGGTTTCGTCAGCGGGGGCATGATCTGGTGGTGGTCGTCTCCGCCATGAGCGGTGAAACCAACAGGCTGATCACGCTGGCCCATGCCGTGCAGGAGCGCCCCGATCCGCGGGAGCTGGATACACTGCTCTCCACCGGTGAGCAGGTCACCATCGCGCTGCTCTGCATGGCCCTGAAGGCCCGGGGTGTGGCCGCCCGCTCCTACACCGGCGGCCAGGTACCCATCCTGACCGACGCGCACCATACCAAGGCGCGCATTCAGCATATCGAAACCGACCGGATCCGCTCCGACCTGGAGCAGGGGCGGGTCGTGGTGGTGGCCGGCTTTCAAGGGGTCGATCCCGAAGGGGATATTACAACCCTGGGGCGGGGCGGTTCCGATACCACCGGGGTTGCCCTGGCGGCGGCCCTGAAAGCGGATGAGTGTCAGATCTACACCGATGTGGATGGGGTCTATACCACCGACCCGCGTGTGGTCGAGAGTGCGCGCCGACTGGAAAAAATCACCTTTGAAGAGATGCTGGAGATGGCCAGCCTCGGCTCCAAGGTGTTGCAGATCCGTTCCGTTGAGTTTGCCGGCAAGTACAAGGTGCCGCTGCGCGTACTGTCCAGCTTCAAGGATGGCCCCGGCACCCTGATAACGATAGAGGATGATGAAACTGTGGAAAAGGCGGTTATCTCTGGCATCGCGTTCAATCGCGACGAGGCCAAGCTGACGGTTGTGGGTGTGCCGGATATTCCCGGCGTTGCCTCCCGCATACTGGGGCCGATCAGTCGTGCCAATATCGAAGTCGACATGATCGTGCAGAATATCGGTGCCGATCAATCCACCGATTTCACCTTCACGGTGCACAGAAACGACTATGTTGAAGCGCAGCGGGTGCTGGAGCAGGTGGTGCGGGAAATTGGTGCCCGGGCGTGTGTTGGCGACAACAAAATTGCCAAGGTATCGATCGTCGGGGTTGGCATGCGCTCCCATGCGGGGGTGGCCAGCCGAATGTTCGATGCCCTGGCGGCGGAGAATATCAACATCCAGATGATCTCAACGTCTGAGATCAAGGTGTCGGTCGTAATCGCGGAAAAGTATCTGGAGTTGGCGGTGCGTGCGCTGCACTCGGCGTTCGATCTGGATTCCTCCGATACCGTCCGTGAGTGACGACACTTTTTGAGTGACGACAGCCTGCAACTGTTCTATAGTGGCAGCGGCAGGCCCCCGATGGCCTGAAACGGCCAGCACCACCACGATGCCTGGACGGTCCAAGGATAAACAAAGTGGAAAGGGCTGTGCGCGTTTCAGAAAAACCGGAACTCAGCACCCAAGGACCAAACAAGGAGAGCCACAATGCTGATTCTAACCCGCCGCGTAGGCGAAACCCTCATGGTTGGTGACGACGTCACCGTTACCGTGCTTGGTGTAAAAGGCAATCAGGTGCGCATCGGCGTCAATGCGCCCAAGGATGTCTCGGTACACCGGGAAGAGATCTATCAGCGCATCCAGCGCGAAAAATCAGATGGATCCGAGCAGGAATAAGTTTTTCCAAATATTCCTTTTCTTTTGAAAATCAGTCTTGTAACATACGCGCCGTTGTCGACGAGGTGAGTTGGCCGAGTGGCTGAAGGCGCGCCCCTGCTAAGGGCGTATACCGCAAGGTATCGAGGGTTCGAATCCCTCACTCACCGCCATTGTGCGCCCGTAGCTCAGCTGGATAGAGTACCTGGCTACGAACCAGGCGGTCAGAGGTTCGAATCCTCTCGGGCGCGCCACCACTCTCGACAACACAACCGTAAACCCACGTGTGCGCCCGTAGCTCAGCTGGATAGAGTACCTGGCTACGAACCAGGCGGTCAGAGGTTCGAATCCTCTCGGGCGCGCCATCCTTTCTTTCCCATCGGCATCGCGCCCGTAGCTCAGCTGGATAGAGTACCTGGCTACGAACCAGGCGGTCAGAGGTTCGAATCCTCTCGGGCGCACCAGCCGTCTCCGCGCCCATCCGATAACCACCCGAACCGTCACCCGATCCACAGATGCCGGAACGACCATGAAATTTATCGCCAAGCTATTCCCCGAGATCACGATCAAGAGCCGTCCCGTGCGCCGGCGGTTGATCCAGCGGTTGCAAACCAATCTGCAAATTTTGCTGCAACGGATCGATGACCGCGTCAAGGTCAGCGGCCACTGGGACAAGGTTGAGATCAGCCTTGCCGATGCGGATGCCGGCCTGCGGACGCGGCTGGTCGAGGCGATGCAGCGGGTGCCCGGTATTCAAGCGATCGTGGAGGTGTGTGAGTACCCCTTGGGCGATTTCGAGCAGATTTTTCGTTTGACGCAGGAGGCCTACGCCGAGCGGCTGCGAGGCAAGACATTCAAGGTGCGGGTACGGCGCAGCGGCACGCATGAGTTCACTTCCGTCGAGCTGGAGCGCTACGTCGGGGGTGGCTTACTCCAGCACACCGAGGCTGCCGGGGTCGATGTTCACCACCCCGAAGTGTGGGTGGATCTGGAGGTGCGAAACCAGACGCTGTTTGTGGTTACCGCCATCCATCCGGGGCTTGGAGGGTACCCGCTGGGGTCACAACCGGATGTGTTGTCGCTCATCTCCGGTGGGTTCGACTCGGTGGTGGCCTCCTGGATGACCATGCGCCGCGGTAGCAAAACCCACTTCCTGTTTTTCAATCTGGGGGGGTATGCCCACGAGATCGGCGTCAAACAGGTGGCGCTCCAGCTGTGGCAACGCTACGGCGCGTCGGCGCGGGTCAAGTTCATCACGGTTCCGTTCGAGGAGGTGGTGGGGGAGATTCTGCAATCGGTGCACCATTCGCACATGGGCGTCATTCTGAAACGGATGATGATGCGGGCGGCCGATCGCATCGCCGATCGCATGGGGCTCGATGCCATCGTGACCGGGGAGAGCCTGGCGCAGGTCTCCAGCCAGACACTGCCCAATCTGCGCCTGATCGATGAAAGTTGTGCGCACCTGGTGTTGCGCCCGCTGATCACCATGGACAAGCCCGAGATCATCGAGCTGTGCCGCAAAATCGGCGCCTTCGAGTTTGCCAGCGCGATGCCGGAGTATTGCGGTGTCATCTCCGACAGGCCCACCACCCATGCCCGGCGGGAGCGGGTGGAGCGCGAAGAGCTGGGCTTCGATTACGCGGTGCTGGATCGGGCGCTGGAGCAGACAGAGCTGATTCGCATCGATGAGATCGTGGAAAACCGTGCGATCCACGCCGAGATCGAGGCGATGACCCGGGTCGAGCCCCATCAGACACTGATCGATATCCGCCCGCCGCGGGAGCAGGAGCGCAAGCCACTGAACATGCCGGGCTGTGATCTTCGCACCATCCCCTTCTATAAACTGGAAAGTGAATTCCCGAATCTGGAACCAGAGCGTGAATACCTGTTGTATTGCGACAAGGGGGTGATGTCGCAGATGCATGCGCAACACCTGCGCGAACGGGGCCACACCAACGTCAAGGTCTACCGCCCCGCCACCCGTTGAGCGCCCCTCGGATTGGGTGTGAATCGGGCGCGCCGCATGTCGACATTATCGACACCGGAGGGGTTGCGTAAGGCCGTTTTTGTAAAAAAACTACAGATTGTTGACAATCTTGCAATCGCCCCCTGAGTCCGGGTTAAAATAGCGCGGCTTGATTGTGCATGCGTTCCTGATAGTCTGATCACTCGGACGTGTGCCGTCTGAACATCTGTCTGTCGTTCTGGCTCCGCTGACCCGGCGAGCCGGGCACGGCCAAAAGCCGTCGGCAGGCCAACGGGTTTTCGAATTACAACAGGAGCACCCACAGATGGATAATCTGTACTCGGAGGGCCTCACGCTGATGGTCTTCGGCATGGGTTTCGTCTTCGTCTTTCTGACGCTGCTGGTCGTTTGCACCAGCATCATGTCCCGGCTGGTGGGGCGTTATCTGCCCGAACCCGCTCCCAGAACGGCCAGAGCGCGGCCGCAGGTGGCCGCCCGGGCGGCTGGCAACGATAATGATGAGCTGATCGCGGTCCTCACGGCGGCGGTGCACAAGCACCGTTCCAAGTGAGGTCGGGTTCACACCAGGAATTTTTGATAGAAAAGGCCAACTCATGTCCGACGCAAAAAAACCGCTAGGCATTACCGATGTCGTTCTGCGTGATGCGCATCAGTCTCTGTTTGCTACCCGCATGCGACTCGACGATATGCTTCCGATCGCCGAGAAGCTGGACCAGATCGGTTACTGGTCACTGGAAAGCTGGGGCGGGGCGACCTTCGACTCCTGTATCCGCTATCTGGGCGAAGATCCCTGGCAGCGCATTCGTGAGCTCAAGGCGGCGATGCCCAACACCCAACAGCAGATGTTGCTGCGCGGCCAGAATCTCCTCGGTTACCGCCACTACGCCGATGATGTGGTGGACAGATTTGTCGAGCGCGCCGCCAGCAACGGTATCGATGTGTTCCGCATCTTCGATGCGATGAATGATCCTCGCAACCTGGAGCGGGCGATCAAGGCGGTCAAACAGTGTGGCAAGCACGCCCAGGGCACCATCTCCTACACCACCAGCCCGGTCCACACCATCGACATGTGGGTCGATTACGCCAAGTCGCTCGAGGATCTGGGCGCCGACTCCATCGCGATCAAGGATATGTCCGGCATCCTGACCCCCTACAGTGCGTTCGATCTGGTCTCCCGCCTCAAGGCGCAGACCGGCCTCGAGGTGCAGTTGCACGCCCATGCGACGGCCGGTCTCTCCGATATGACCATCCTCAAGGCGGTCGAGGCGGGTATCGATCGGGTCGACACCGCGATCTCCTCCATGTCGATGACCTATGGCCACACCGCGACCGAATCGGTCGTGGCTGCCCTGGCCGGCACGGAGCGGGATACCGGCCTGGATCTGTTGGCGCTGGAGGAGATTGCGGCCTACTTCCGCGAGGTGCGCAAGAAGTATGCCCGCTTCGAGGGGTCGCTGCGGGGCACCGACTCCCGCATTCTGGTGGCTCAGGTGCCCGGCGGCATGTTGACCAATATGGAGAGCCAGCTCAAGGAGCAGGGGGCGGCGGACAAGTTTGACGAAGTGTTGGCCGAAATTCCGCGGGTGCGTGAAGATCTGGGTTATATTCCGCTGGTGACGCCAACCTCGCAGATCGTGGGCACGCAGGCGGTGATCAACGTGCTGATGGGCGAGCGCTACAAGACCATCTCCAAGGAGGTTCAGGGGATTTTGAAAGGCGAGTATGGCTCGGCCCCGGCCCCCTACAATGGGGAACTACAGCAGCGGGTGCTCGAGGGCAAGGAGGCGATCACCTGTCGTCCGGCCGATCTGCTCGAGCCGGAAATGGATAAACTGACCGCCGAGCTGAAACAGACCGCAACCGAGAAGGGGATCGAGCTGGCGCAGGGCGAGCACGCCATCGACGACGTGCTCACCTATGCGCTGTTCCCCCAGATCGGCCTGAAATTCCTGGAAAACCGCGGCAACCCTGATGCCTTTGAACCTGTTCCCACGCTGGAGGACGCACAACCCATGGCAGCCAAGAAAAACAACGGTCCCGAAGTTTACACTATCAACGTCAACGGCCAGAGCTACGTGGTTCAGGTGAGCGAGGGGGGGGATCTCTCCGCCGTATCCTCAGCCCCGGCACAGGCGCCGGCCGCCGCCCCGGCGGCCGCTGCCGGTGAGCCGGTTACCGCACCGTTGGCAGGCAACATCTGGAAGGTCGTGGTTTCTGCCGGCCAGGTGGTGCAGGTGGGTGATGTGTTGGTGATTCTGGAAGCGATGAAGATGGAAACCGAAGTGCGCGCCGCGCGCGCCGGTACCGTCGTGTCGGTCGATGTCAAAGAGGGTGACGCCGTTCAGGTCGGTGACACCCTGCTGACGCTGGCCTGAGGGGCGGTCACATGGAAAATCTCATTGCACTCTGGCAGGCCTCGGGGCTGTACAATGTCTCTCTCGGGCAGCTGACGATGATCGTTGTCGGTCTGGTGCTGCTCTTTCTGGCCATTCGCAAGAACTTCGAGCCGCTGCTGCTGGTACCGATCGGTTTCGGCGGAATCCTGGCCAATATCCCGGAAGCGGGCCTGGCCTTCTCCGCGGTTGAAAACGCCATCCATTTTGCCAATCCACAGCTCCTTGCCAAACTGGCTGCGGTTCTGGGTGCGGCGGCGAACGATCCCGCCGCGATCCTGGATGCCTATCACACCTCCAGTGCGAGCGCTCATGCGGCGGCGACTCTGGTCGCGCAGGATGCGGGGTACAACCACGGTATGTTGTACAATTTTTACCTCGTTGCCATCGCTTCGGGTGCGGCGCCGTTGGTGATTTTCATGGGGGTGGGGGCGATGACCGATTTTGGCCCGTTGCTGGCCAATCCGCGCACCCTGTTCCTGGGGGCGGCCGCCCAGTTTGGTATCTTCGCCACTGTGCTGGGAGCGGTGGCCCTGAGCGCCTCCGGCCTCATGGATTTCAGTATTCAGGATGCGGCGGCGATCGGTATCATCGGTGGCGCCGATGGCCCCACGGCGATCTATGTCGCCAGCCTGTTGTCGCCGCGGCTGCTGGGGGCGATCGCGGTGGCGGCGTACTCCTACATGGCGCTGGTACCGCTGATCCAGCCCCCGATCATGCGCGCCCTCACCACCGAGGCAGAGCGCCAGATCGGCATGAGTCAGTTGCGCCACGTATCGAAGACAGAGAAAATCCTGTTCCCGATCCTGCTGCTCGTTCTGGTGGCCCTGCTGCTGCCGGATGCGGCGCCGCTGCTGGGGATGTTCTGCTTCGGTAACCTGATGCGAGAGTGTGGCGTGGTGGATCGTCTGAGCGATACCGCCCAGAACGCCCTGATCAACATTGTCACCATCTTCCTCGGCCTGTCGGTTGGCTCCAAGCTTTCCGCCGACAAGTTCCTGGATCTGCAGACGTTGGGTATTCTGCTGCTGGGTATCGTCGCCTTCGGTATCGGTACCGCCGCCGGCGTGCTGATGGCTAAACTGATGAACAAGCTGCAGCGCGGTAATCCGATCAATCCGTTGATCGGTTCCGCCGGCGTTTCCGCGGTGCCCATGGCGGCAAGGGTCTCCAACAAGCTCGGTCTCGAAGCCAACCCGCAGAATTTCCTGCTGATGCACGCCATGGGGCCCAATGTGGCCGGCGTGATCGGCTCGGCGGTCGCGGCGGGTTTGATGATCAAGTTTGTCAGCTGATCGTAGCGAGCGTGAAGCAGAAAAAAGGCCGCCTCGATGGCGGCCTTTTTTGTCGGCGCGGGTTGGTTCTGCGCCGTGACCTCACTCCGGGGAAAAACCGGCCAGCACTTCCAGATGGGCCTGAACGCTGAAAGCCAGCGGTACCGGATTGTACCCCCCCTCGAGCACCGAGACGATGCGCCCGTGACAGTGTCGGTCGGCGAACGCCTTGATTTTCTGGGTGGCCCAGCGGTAGTCCTCTTCCTCCAGATTGAGGTCGGCCATCGGGTCTTCCTTGTGGGCATCGAAGCCGGCGGAGATGAAGATCAGATCCGGTCGGTGTGCGGCCAGTGCCGGTAGCCAGCGGCTCTCGATGGCGTCATGGAACAGGCTGGGGTCGCTGAAAGCCGGTAGCGGGCAGTTGATGATGTTGGGGCGGTCGATCTCGTGGTAGCGCTCTGGATAATAGGGGTGCTGGAAGGTGGAGCAAACCAGCACCTCCGGGCGATCCTTGAAGATATCGACGGTACCGTTGCAGTGGTGCACGTCGAAATCGAGTATGGCGACTCGCTCGATGCCCGCCTGCTGCAGGGCGTGGGCGGCGCCGATGGCGACATTGTTGTAGAAGCAGAACCCCATCGCCAGGTTGAATTCGGCATGGTGGCCGGGGGGGCGGACGGCGCAGAATGCGTTCTCCGCCTTGCCGCTCAACACGCGGTTGGTGGCCAGAATGACGCCGCCTGCGGCCAGGCTGGCGGCTTTGAGGGAATCCGGGCAGAGGGCGGTATCGTCGTCGGTGTAAACCACGCCCGATTGGGGCAGTTTCATTTCCAGCCGTTTCTGGTGCAGGCGGTGGTGTGCCAGTTGTATCTGCTCCTCCGTCACGTCGGTGGCGGTCACCTGATCGAGCAGGTCCAGCAGCCCGGTGCGCTGCAGTACCTTGTTGATGGCAACCAGCCGCGTCGGGCTCTCTGGATGGTCTGGCCCCATATTGTGCAGCATGCAGTTTTTATGGGTGATAAATGCGGTTGTCATGGCCTTGGCATACTCCTCTGCTCTCACCATTGTAGAGGAAAAGCGGGGTGCAAAGGCTTAGTCCTTGGTCTTAAGGGCGTCGCTGTGGTGTGTTTACTCCCGCCTTTGATCGATCTCATGCCCTTCGCCCCGCGCATTCAATTATAGTCCCCCCGCAGCATAGAACTGTCTTCGCCACCGAGTGTTCTCACCCAACGCTCGGTGTTTTTTTCGCTGCCTCCCTTCGCGCCGGGGGGGAGCACTTCTTGCCTTCGCGCCGCCCCTGTATACTCGGTGGCAATCACCGGCTCCATGGGTCGGTACCCACGTGTTCTGCATAGGGTGGACCTGCCAGGGTGGCTGCACGCAAGATAGATTACTCCGACAAGAACGTGTTGCTGATCGATAGCAGCGGCAACTTGCGTTCCACGATCTATTACATGCTGCGCGAACTGGGGGTGAAAAACCTGCGGACGACCACGGTCAACGACAAGGTGCTGGCGCTGATCGAGGAGGAGCCGTGCGACATCATCCTGCTCGGCCATAACAGCAGTGACGCGGTGAGCGGCATGCAGTTGCTGGAGGAGGCTCGCTTTCGGGGCTATATCCGTCCCACGGCCGGCTGGATATTCATGACCAGCGATGCCTCCCAGGAGTTGGTGCTGCACGCCATCGATTGCCGCCCCGATGACCTGCTGACACGTCCCTTTTCCATCGATGAACTCAAAACCCGACTCGATCACCTGGTGCTGCGCAAACAGGTGCTCCGGCCAGTGGAGCAATCGATCGAGGCGGGTGATCTCGAAGGTGCCGTGTTGGCCTGCGACGACATTCCTCGGCATGATCCCAATAGCGACTATGCGCGCCGCCTCAAGGCCACGCTTTTGATAGAGCTGGGCCGGGCCGATGAAGCCTACGCGGTGCTTGAACCGATCTTCTGGCAAGCGCCAGACAAGGACACGGGGTTGTGCATGGCACAGGCGCTGATCGGCATGGGGCGACTGGGTGAGGCGGGGGAGTTGCTGGATGGTTTGATCGAGAACTATCCGCTGCTGATCGCCGCGTATGACCTGCGTGCCCAGGTGTATGAGAGAAGTGGTGATCTGGAGCAGGCGCGGGAGACGCTGCGGGAGGCGACCGCCAAGGCGCCGCTGGGGATTCCGCGCCAGATGGAGCTGGGCCGGGTGGCGACCCAGACCCGAGTGCTCGAGCTCGCCGAAGGGGCCTACCGTAAATCGATCGTACTCGGTCGGCGCAGCTGTTACCGTTCGCCGGAGCCCTACCTGCGGCTGGCGAACATCCGACGGCTGGAAATGAAGGGGGCCGACCCCCGACGCCAGATCGAGCTGCGCAACGACCTGGACGCCATCCTCAACAGTGCCGAGCACAACTTCCCCAGAGACCCGGCCCTGAAGGTCAAAACCGCCTTGTTGCGGGCCCACGCCAGCGAAGAGCTGGGCCAGCTGGACGAGGCCCGCCGGTTGAATGAGGAGGCCAGTCGTCGCAACGCCGCCCTCGGTCAACCCTTGCAGCTCGAGCGGGAGCGCTTGCGTCTGTCGGGCGACCCGCTGCCCATATTGGAACCCGAACCCGACCAGGCCGGCGCGTCGGCGCGCTCGATGCGGCGTGATCCCGAGATGAGTGACAAGGTCAACCGGCTCGGGGTCAAGCACTATCTGGCGGACAAGCGTTCCCAGGCGATCCGCTATTTTGGCCTCGCCATCGAATATGATCCCGGCAATGTGTCGGCGCTGCTCAATTTGGCACAGCTATTCCTCGAAGCGGCCCGGGATCAGGAAAACAAGCGGGAGGAGCGCCTCAAAATGGTGGATCGGTACCTGCGCCTGACCGATCGACTCCCCCTGGAGGCGGTGGAAAAGCTGCGCCAGAGCCAGTTGAAAACCTTCCGCCGTATGCCCCTGTCCGAACTGCCGGAGGGCTCCCTCGGGGTGCTGTTGCGCTGAGCCGCCCGGATCTCAGCACCACCGCCGAGCCCGGCGCGCCGGTCGGTTGCAGGATGGCGCCGCGATCGGCGATAGTACGGGGTTCGAGGGGCGGGTGGCTGGTTGCCGGCGGTTGCATCCGGCCCCGTCCATCCCCATAGCCACAAGGGTGATCCACGCATGAGTTTGCTCACTCGCTGGCCACGTGACCAGCTCTGTCTCACCACCGGGGAGCGCCGCCGTGCCGTGCAGGCAGTGGAGCAGGCCTTTGCCGCCACGCTGGCATCGCTCGGGGTCGATATCGGCCTGAAGGCGCTGTTCGAGGAGATCTACGTCCCCCTGGCGGCCTGGATTCTGGCCCAAAAACGGCAGCGGGAGGAGCCGTTGGTGCTGGGCATCAATGGCGCCCAGGGAGCGGGCAAGTCAACCCTGTTCAACCTGCTGGAGGTGATCCTGGGCGAGGGGTTCGGGCTGCGGGTCGTGGGATTCTCCATCGATGATATTTACAAGACCCGCGCCGATCGCGAGGCGATGGCGGATCGTATCCACCCCCTCTTCGTCACCCGGGGAGTGCCGGGCACCCATGATGTGGCACTGGGGCTGGCGATCATCGACAGCCTGTGCAGCGCCGACCCGGAGCGGGTGACCCGGATACCGGTGTTCGACAAATCGATCGACGACCGCTGTCCCGATTCCGTTTGGCAGGAGTGGGTCGGAGGGGCGGATCTGATCGTGCTGGAGGGCTGGTGCGTGGGTGCCAGGCCGCAGCCGGATGCCGCTCTGAGGGAGCCGGTCAATACGCTGGAGCGGGATGAAGACCCGGATGGTATCTGGCGCCGCTATGTGAACGAGCAGTTGCGGGGGCCCTACCAGACACTGTTCTCGCGCCTCGATCTGCTGTTGATGTTGTGCGTGCCCAGCATGGATGCCGTTTACGAATGGCGCTCGCTGCAAGAGAAAAAGCTGGCCGAACGGGTACAGTATCTGCACGATGCGCAGCCGCCAGACCCCTTGCGGATCATGGATGGTCATGAGATCAAGCGCTTCATCCAGCACTACGAACGGCTCACCCGGGCCATGCTGGAAGAGCTGCCGGAGCGGGCCGATCTCACCCTGTTTCTGAATGAAAACCACAAGATCGCGGAGATTCGCCTGCGCAAGCCGTTGCGAGAGGGTTAGATCGGCAGCAGGGCGGTCGAGGTGATGCCATGCACCACCGTGTTGATCGCGCGGTTGTTGGAGTCGGACACGATCCGCGCCATCATATCCTGATGCGCGATCAGTTTGGCCAGGATGCGTTCATAACTGAGGTTGGTTGGGCTGTTGGCGTAAATGAACGGCTCGCCATTCTCCTGGCGGTAGGTGTTGAGCCGCCAGGCCACCGCCTCCAGGTTGCGGGCGCAGTTGTACAACTTTTGCTGGTCCAGCTCGTTGAGCATGTACAGCTCGTCACGGTAGTTGTACGAGGCGTGCAACATGCCGGTGATGCCAACCATCAGCGCGAACACCCGATCACCCTGAAACGCCGGGTCGAACGCCAACGGCACGGCCTTTTCTGCGTACAGGTTGCCAAGCTCGGGGTGGGTGATCAGCCGGGGGGAGCCGAACAGCAGCTCCAGCCGTCGTGCCACGGTCATGCCGGGTGTTTTCGCCAGCTCACGCGGATTGCGCTTGTACAGCTTGATGGTCAGCTCACGGGAGAGTTGGTTGACCGTCTCGATATGCAGATCGGCGACCATGTCGATCCCGGATTTGCCCAGATTTTTCAGCTGGAACGGCCGCCCGCCGTCGCCGGCCGCGCAGCCGCCGAGCAGGTGTGCCGTCAACAGAAGCGTGAGTAACCGCCAGGCTGCGCTCGCCCCCTGCATCGAGTCCCACCTCATTGATCTGGCGCCCCATCCTGTGTGATCGCGGGCAATGTAACCCTGTTGCTTTCGGTTATAGTAACCCCTGAGCCCATTCGATTGGAGAGTTCCATGCGTGATACCCCCGAAATCAGCGCCCTGCGGCGTGAATATGTGGCGGCGGGCCTGAACCGTGCCGATCTGGCAGCGGATCCGTTGGCGCAGTTTCACCACTGGATGCAGCAGGCGCTGGAGATCCACCCCGACGACGCCACCTCGATGACTCTGGCCACGGCCGGCGCCGATGGGTGGCCTGCCGCCCGCATCGTGCTGCTCAAGCGGTTCGACGCGGATGGCTTCTGTTGGTTCACCGACTACCGCTCCGAGAAGGGGGAGCAGTTGCGGCGAAACCCGAGGGCGGAGTTGCTGTTTTACTGGCGCGGACTGGAGCGTCAGGTGCGCATCCGCGGCCATGTGGAGCCGCTCGATCACACCCAGAGTGAAACCTACTTTCACCAACGCCCCCGGGGCAGCCAACTGAGTGCCCTCGCCTCGCAGCAAAGCCACCCGATCGATCATCGCCGTGCGCTGGAGCAGCGCGTGGCCGAGCTGGATCAGGCGTTCGCCGGCGACGACATTCCCTGCCCCCCCACCTGGGGGGGTTACCGGCTGATACCCGAGCGGTACGAATTCTGGCAGGGGCGGGAGAATCGTCTGCACGATCGTTTCTGCTACCGGCGTAACCAGAACCGTTGGCAGATCGAGCGTCTGCAACCCTGAACGATCCGCTGCCGTGGCGTCGGCCGACCGCGCCGAC
>JAXHUI010000034.1:0-22289 GCA_034189745.1 Pseudomonadota bacterium | reverse complement strand
CATGGCTACACTGCAAGCATAGCAAAGCATACGCGGAGGGAGATGATGACGACAACTATACGTCCGGCAGCGGTGGCCGGCATGTTTTACCCCGCCGGCGCGGCGGCGCTCGCTGCCCTGGTGGACGATCTGTTGGCGCATACGCCGGAGCCTGAACCGCTACCGCGGCTGCCGCGGGCGCTGGTGGTGCCCCATGCGGGTCTGGTCTACTCCGGGCCGGTGGCGGCGCTGGCCTATCGCCTGTTGCAGCGGGAGTTGCCACAGGCGCGCTGGCAGCGGGTGGCGCTGCTGGGGCCCAACCACCGCATGCCCCTGCGCGGCATGGCGCTGCCGGAGGAGGCGAACTGGCATACCCCGCTGGGCGATATGGCGCTGGACCGGGAGTCGATGCAGCAGCTGCAACAGACGTTCGCGTCGGAGCTGGAGCTGCGCTCCGATGTACACCTGCCCGAGCACTCCCTCGAGGTGCAGCTGCCCTTTCTGCAGCGGGTGGCGCCCGAGCTGGCGCTGGTGCCCATACTGGTTGGCCAGACGGATGCCGAGCCGGTGGCGCGGCTCATCCGCTACCTGTGGCAAGACCCGCACACACTGGTGCTGATCAGCTCGGATCTGAGCCACTACCACCCCTGGCAGGAGGCGCGGCGGCTGGATGCACTCACCACCAGCCTGATTCTGGCGCGCGAGCCCAGGCTGGCGCCGGATCAGGCCTGTGGCTGTCATGCGTTGAACGGTCTGCTGCTGGCCGCGCGGCAGGCGAAACTGGAACTGCGCTGCCTTGGTCAATGCACCTCTGGTGATACCGCCGGAGACAAGGCACAGGTCGTTGGGTATGGAGCTTATGTCTGTTACTGAATTTTCCGCCGCGCAACGGGGCCAGATGCTGGCGCTGGCGCGCGATGCCATCGCGGTAACCCTGCAGGGGGGCTGGCCCGAGCTGTTGCCAGTCGATCAGTTACCGGAGTGGTTGCGCCCGCTTCGCGCCTGTTTCGTCACCCTGGAGAGCCACGCGCGCTTGAGGGGGTGTATCGGCTCGCTGGAGGCACACCGCCCCCTCGGGCACGACATCATTCTGAACGCGGTCAATGCGGCCACGCGGGATTTCCGCTTTGCCCCGTTACAGCCCGATGAGCCGGTGCGGATCAGCCTGTCGGTGCTGTCGCCACTGACGCCACTGCCGGTAGCCAGTGAGGCGGAGCTGCTGTCGGCCCTGCGAACGGGGGAGGACGGGCTGGTTCTGCAGGCGGGCGAGCACCGCGCCACCTTTTTGCCGGCCGTGTGGGAAAGCCTGCCCACGCCGGAACGTTTCCTCGCCGAGTTGAAACGCAAGGCCGGGTTGCCGAGCCACTACTGGTCCGATGCGATCCGCTTCTGGCGTTACCACACCGAGAGCTTTGGAGAGGAGCGGGAGGTGGCGATCGGCGCGAGCGGCAAACGCTGATCAGGCGTCGCTGCGTTTGCGCACGAACTGATCCACGTCGTGGGTGATCTCCACCTCCACCCTGGGGGTGGGGATGCGAAAATCGTAAACCCGCTCCCAGCCCTCGGCGCCCGGTGCGCGCTCCCACACCGTACCGGCGTTGTAGGCGACCAGCTCGCTCAGGGAGGGGTCTATTTGACACACCCGCTCGAGCGGGATCGGGATCAGGTTGGTCTGCTCGTCTTGCAGGAACTGTTCCGTTTCATAACCGGTAAACATGCGCCAGCCGGTATCGTTCAGATGCTCCGGCACGGTCTTGTAGAGAAACCGGATCGGCAGCTTTTCCTCCAGGAGCAGGCGTGAGACCAGGGCGAGATAGCCGTTTTTGGTCTGGGCCGTTTCTTCGGCCTCAGTCAGGGGTTGGTCGGGAATGGGGGATTTCATCGTCATGGGCCCTGCCTGTTCGACTGCTTGATAGGGGCTCAGTGTAACAGTTTGTTGCGCCGAGCTGAAAATGGGCGCGGGCCGGAAACAAAAACCCCCGCCACGAGGACGGGGGCAAGAGCGCCAGGGGTGATTCGGATCACCCGGTCAGCGCCATCAGAGCTGCGCCGTCGGGATCACCGTGGCCGCCTTGGCGACGTAGTTATCCAGCTGATCGAAGTTCAGGTAGCGGTAGATCTCACCGGCCATGCTGTCGATCTTGTTGGCGTATGCCAGGTACTGCTCGACGGTTGGTAGTTTGCCTTCCAGCGCCGCCACCGCCGCCAGCTCCGCCGACGCCAGGTAGACATTGGCGCCGTCCCCCAGGCGGTTGGGGAAGTTACGGGTAGAGGTGGATACCACGGTAGCGTTCGCCGCGACCCGCGCCTGGTTACCCATGCAGAGGGAGCAACCTGGGATCTCCATCCGTGCCCCGGCCCTGCCGAAGATGTTGTAATAGCCCTCTTCGATCAGCTGCGCCTGATCCATTTTGGTCGGCGGAGCGATCCACATGCGGGTCGGGATCGACTTGCCGGAAGATTCCAGCAGCTTGCCGGCGGCACGGAAGTGGCCGATGTTGGTCATACAGGAGCCGATGAACACCTCATCGATCCGCTGCCCCGCCACCTCCGAGAGCAGGCGGGCGTCATCCGGGTCGTTCGGCGCGCACAGGATCGGCTCCTCGATCTCAGCCAGATCGATCTCGATCACCTCCGCGTATTCGGCGTCGGCGTCGGCGCGCATCAGGCTCGGGTTCGCCAGCCACTCTTCCATCCGCGCGATCCGACGCTCGATGGTGCGCACATCGCCGTACCCCTCAGCGATCATCCACTTCAGCATGACGATGTTGGAGCGCAGATATTCGGCAACCGAATCCTCAGAGAGGGTGATGGTACAACCCGCGGCGGAGCGCTCGGCGGAGGCATCGGAGAGCTCGAACGCCTGCTCCACGGTCAGCTCCTCCAGCCCTTCGATCTCCAGTACGCGGCCAGAAAACGCGTTTTTCTTGCCCGCCTTCGCCACACTCAGCAGCCCCTGCTTGATGGCGTAGTAGGGGATGGCGTGGACCAGATCGCGCAGGGTGATGCCCGGGTTGCGTTTGCCCTTGAAGCGAACCAGTACCGATTCCGGCATATCCAGCGGCATGACGCCGGTGGCCGCGGCAAAGGCAACCAGACCGGAACCGGCCGGGAAGGAGATGCCCAGCGGGAAACGGGTGTGGGAGTCACCGCCGGTGCCCACGGTATCCGGCAGCAACATGCGGTTGAGCCAGGAGTGGATGACGCCGTCACCGGGACGCAGGGAAACGCCACCGCGGTTCATGATGAAATCCGGCAGGGTGTGGTGGGTCTCCACATCGACCGGTTTCGGATAGGCCGCGGTGTGGCAGAAAGACTGCATCACCAGGTCGGCGGAGAAGCCCAGGCAGGCCAGATCCTTGAGCTCGTCACGGGTCATCGGGCCGGTGGTGTCCTGGGAGCCGACCGTGGTCATCTTCGGCTCGCAGTACATGCCGGGGCGTACCCCCTCCAGGCCGCAGGCCTTGCCAACCATTTTCTGTGCCAGGGTGTAGCCCTTGCCGGTGTCCGCCGGCTGTTCCGGTTTGCGGAACAGCTCAGACGGCCCCAGGCCCAGGGCTTCACGGGCTTTTTCGGTCAGCCCACGGCCGATGATCAGCGGGATACGGCCACCGGCGCGAACTTCATCCAGCAGAACCTGGGTTTTCAGCTTGAAGGTGGAGACCACCTCGTCCGTGCCGTGTTTGCACACCTTGCCCGCATACGGGTAGACGTCGATCACGTCGCCCATGTTCAGCTTCTCGACCGGCATTTCGATCGGCAGCGCACCGGCATCTTCCATGGTGTTGTAAAAGATCGGCGCGATCTTGCCGCCGAAGCAGTAACCGCCGGCGCGCTTGTTGGGAACGTAGGGGATATCTTCACCGAAGAACCAGAGCACCGAGTTGGTGGCGGATTTGCGCGAAGAGCCGGTACCTACCACGTCACCTACGTAGGCTACCGGGTACCCCTTGGCCTTGACCGCTTCGATCTGTTTCAGCGGGCCTGTTACGCCCGGCTCATCCGGGGTGATCCCCTCCCGCTCCATCTTCAGCATGGCGTTGGCGTGCAGCGGGATGTCGGGGCGGGACCAGGCATCGGGCGCGGGGGAAAGGTCGTCGGTGTTGGTTTCCCCCGGCACCTTGAACACGGTCACGGTGATCTTTTCGGGCAGTTCGGGTTTGGAGGTGAACCACTCCCCCTCGGCCCAGGATTGCATCACCTGTTTGGCGTAGACGTTGCCGGCCTCGGCCTTCTCCTGAACATCGTGGAAGGCGTCGAACATCAGCAGGGTGTGGGAGAGCGCCTTGGCGGCCGTTGGCGCCAGCGCCTCATCGTCGAGACACTCGATCAGCGGCGCGATGTTGTAGCCGCCGAGCATGGTGCCCAGCAGCTCCACCGCCTTCACCTTGTCGATCAGAGGGGAGGTCGCTTCACCCTTGGCGATCGCAGCCAGAAAACCGGCCTTGACATAGGCCGCCTGATCGACCCCCGCCGGTACGCGGTTGGTGATCAAATCCAGCAGGAACGCCTCTTCGCCGGCGGGCGGGTTTTTCAACAGCTCGACCAGGGCGGAGGTTTGTTCGGGATCGAGCGGCTTCGGCGGGATGCCTTGTGCGGCGCGTTCTTCTACATGTTTACGATAAGCTTCAAGCACGATATGGCCCTCATCTGTGTTCACCGCCGGACGCCGGAGTGGTGCGACTCCATCGACGGCGTATCGACTAGGTATCGAATGGTGATTGGCGGGCGAATTCTAGCGGAAGGAGGGGGTAAAGTTAAGATGTGTCGACAATCGTCTTACCAAAGTATAACGGCACCACATGACGGCAACGGGCGGGGTTCGGGCGCGGCAACCGTGCCCGCGCGCCCCGCCGGCGAGTCCGCACGGTGAAATGGCACACGCGGGAGGTCAGCCCAGGCGCAACACTTCCTTTTCGCCCGCTATCTGGAACTCGCCTTTTTCGTCATTCAGGACCGTGACCGGGCGACCATCCTGAGTCAGATACTCTGAGCGTTGCAGCTCCCACTTCGCTCTCATTCTCAGGCTCCAGCGGGCCCGGTAGTGCTGACGCATCACCAGCATGATGAACCGACCGTCGTCGCCGTGGGTGGGAAAGCTGCTGTCGTAATACTTGCGCATCTGAAAATACCGATTGTTATCGTTGTGAGAACCTCCCGGGCACGGATAGGTTGTCGTGCTCATCCGTACCCAAGACCGTCACCCCCAGACTAGTCCAGATAATCTGCATGGGCAAACGCCATCGGCACCGGTTATTTTATTTACTCCCAGCCAGCCGCTGAGAGTTGGATTAAGCCCGCGAATAAAAAAAGAATAGGGTAACTGTATCGTGCCGGCGACATAACGTTAACACCGCGTGCGCCCTCGGGGTATCAAAGTGTATGCGGGGGTGATCCGGTGCATCGTGGCGTCGATCAGGGGGTTATTGATGCCGGTCAATAACAGTGGAAGCGGGTTTGAAATCGGTCTCAAAGCTGGGTATAACAGCCGGGTACATTATCTCAGGCAGGAGGTAGCCTTGATGAACCTGGCAGTCAGTCGTCGGGCTGAAGTCTCACAGGATGAGCATCCAGTAGAAGCCGATCTGCAGTTGAGCAAACTGCAGGTCATGTTCAATCTGCAAGACGACACACGGCTGATCTACGTTGGCGCTCAGCCAACTCTGGCGCTCCATTACCTCACCCGGCTGGTCGCCGCTCGTCCCCGTCTCCTGCGTAGCCATATTCGGCGTATCTATCTCGCCATTCAGTGCGCAGACAGCGACCGGGTTACCGGTGCGCTGATCGATCTATTGCTGGTTCTGCGCGGCAAGGGGCAACACCTGATCAACCGCCTGATTCAACAGTCGGGCCCCCTGCTCGAGCCGGAGTACCGGATTGCGATGAACAAGGCTGTCGATACCCGTGATCTCTCGCGTTTGATCGAGCTTCCGCTGGAACATGCTGTGCTCAGCAACGGACATTGCACGCAATATTTCCGAAAAAATCTTCACTGAGCGCTTACTAGAAGGAATTTTCAATGTCGGTCGGTGGCAAGCCCTCAATAGGCATCGTTGGTTTTTCAACCCAGGAAGCCGCGCTACTGGAGATTTTTTTCAACGGCAACCGCGCCGAAGGGTTCCAGCTCGTGCCGGCAGAACGGGCCCAAGCGCTGCTGATCGATCTCAGCGACACCGTCAGCAGGAGGCAGGTAGAGAAGTGGCTGCGCCGCAATGGAGAGCGACCGTTTATTGCCGTGGTGGAATCCACGGCCGAAAAGATGGACGGCAAAGGCAAAAAGGGGCTCCGCCTGACCCGACCGTTGAGCATGGATGCCTTGCAGCGCGCGCTGGCAGAACTGCAACGGCAGCTCGATGGCGGTGCATCATCTTCGCCTTCCCCCGAGCCCCAGCCAGACCCTGAGCGCCGCCGTGCCGCCGTGTTCGCGCAGTGGCAGGCGCGCAAGGAGCGCAGCAGTCAGGCACAGGATGCCTGGAAGGGGGAGAAAACTCAGCGTCAGGGTGAAGCGCTGCGCAGCCGTTTCAGCGTCAAACGAGATGAATTGAACCACCTGATACTGGAGGCACAGAACCAACTCGAGCAGAAGCAGCGCTCTTCTGCTCCGTCTGGATCAGGTCCCGCGCCCCGGCCAGCAAGGGGCGGCGCTCAAGGGCGTGAGCCCCGAACGCCTGCCGAGCTGCCCACGCCGCGCCTTTCCGCCGAGATGGTACAACAATGTTGCGGCAACCTGCCCGATGTCGATCTCGATTCCGCCACCGAGCGGCGCCGTGTCTACTTCAGTCTGGATGGACTGTTGCTGCCCTGGATCAAGCGCTCCATCGAAGTGGGTAACGCCTCCGGCAAGCCGCAGCAGATAGTGGGGGTTCCCGGCGCGCTGTTTTATCTGCCGGCCGACAAGGCGTTTCTGGTCACCATCGATTCAGACCTGCTGCTGCAGTTGACCCGCACCCGGTTTGGTTTTGAAGAGATCTCCCTGCTGGAGCGGGAACCGGATATCGAGCTTCCCAAGGGGCGACGGGTCGCCGCCGACGAACTGCTGTGGCAGTTGGCGCTGTTCACGGCGCGGGGTCGCCTGCCCGATACGCTATCCGCCGAGGAGCCGCGGCTACTCAAATCCATGCCCGATTTCGAGCGCCTGCTGGAGACCCCCCATGCCCGAAGCATCGCTGAGCTCTGGCAGAGTCAGCGATTGTCGGCGCAGGACGTTGCCTCGTTGTTGGGGGTGCCCCAGCGCTTCGTGTTTTCATTCCTCGTGGCGGCGGACGCGATCGGGTTGTACTGTCAATGAACGGAAACGTGTGTATCACACCATGGATCTTTCGGAGTTGAACCGTGAATCAAGAACAGAACGATACCCCGCGGTATTTTCAGGTGACACCCAGTGGCGCCTACTACGCGACACTGAACACCCAGCCCGAACCGCTGCGTGCGCTGTTGTTGCAGCTTTTGAGCGCTGATACCCATATTCCGTACCTCGGCTCCCTGCTGCAGAAGTTGACCGGAATGGACGAGAATGAGGCCCAGGCGCTGCTCGACAAGGCCCTGCACCACGGGTTTGTTGATCTGTCGCAAAACCCTGACCCTATCGCCACTGGCACTATTGAGCAGCTGCTGCCAGAGTACCTGCCGCAGCTGGCGGATGGCCGTGTGCTGCTGGCCGACGATCAGGGCTTCTGCCTCGGGCAATCGGGTTTCGATTCCGAAGAGGCGGAAGCGGTGGCGGGGATGGCTGCGGATCTGGTGTCGATGCATGAGCGCCACCAAGGGCTACTCAACAGGCACCTCGGGCTGGAGGGTTCGTCCTGGGCGCTCGTGGACGCTGTGGGACAAAGTGAGCTGGGGTTTTGGACCCACCATGTGGGTGAACAAAAATTCCTGCTGATTCTGGAAGGAATGCCCCATTTGAATCGGCAGCCGTTTGTCGATCTGATGTCGGTTCTCATCCGACGCTATCTGGATTACTGATAAAGCGGGCTGGCCGTTTTATACAGAATTAAAACCAGCGCTAATGGCCTAAAAAGGAGACTACCATGCGCTCAGAAATGTTGACTTCCATTCTCAAAGACCTCAATGGCACTTCCGCCGAGATCGAGGCTTCCGCCGTCATATCAACCGACGGCCTCGTCATCGACGCACTCCTGCCCGCCGGCATGGATGAAGACCGCGTGGGCGCGATGAGCGCAGCGATGTTGTCGCTCGGCGAGCGTACCGCTCAGGAGTTGGCCCGTGGTGAGCTGGAGCAGGTGCTGGTCAAGGGCAAGGATGGCTATATCCTGATGACTCACGCCAACCCCGATTCAGTGCTGACGGTCGTTGCCAAGCCCCAGGCACGCCTCGGCCTGATCTTCCTCGATGTCAAGCGCGCCGCCGAGGCTATCGGCAAGATTCTCTGAATCTGTCAACCTGCAGGCGTGCATGGAAGCAGCAGATGACCGCTATGCACGCTCTTTTATCGGCCTGGAGTGTCTATGTCTGAGCAAGATACCGGTGCCACCACAGAGGTGCTGATCAAATATTTTGATGGCACTGAGCGGCTGGCCAAGATCGTGGATCGCGAGGTGCCCTACCCGGATGGCAAGCTGATCGTGTCCCGCACCGACCCCAAGGGGATCATTACTCACGCCAACCGTGCGTTCGTTGAAATGTCGGCTTACAGCCGTGAGGAGTTGATAGGAGCCAACCACTATATTCTGCGCCACCCTGACATGCCCGCCGTGGCGTTCAAGGACCTCTGGGATACCATCATGCAGGGTAAAAAGTGGCAGGGCTACGTGAAGAACCTGCGCAAGGATGGCAAGTATTACTGGGTGAAAGCAACGGTCATCCCGAACATTCGCAATGGTGAGCTGGTCGGGTATACCTCGGTTCGGCGCAAACCATCGCGCAGCAAAATCAAAGAGAGCGAAGCGTTGTACGCGACGCTTAGGTAAAGGGGTGCTGCGATGACGCTTAATTTATCGGTTAGTCCTGATTTTCCGCCCTCCCATCTGTCGGGCTGGTTTATCTTCAACACCTGGCTGCAGCGTCAGTTGGGAGCGAGAGTGCATCTCGAGCTGTATGACAGTTTCGAAGCGCAACGGGAGGATATTCGTGATGGCAAGATCGATCTGATCTACGCCAACCCTTACGATGCGTCGATGCTGGTGCGTGAGCTCGGTTTCAAGGTGCTGGTGCGACCGCGCAACCGGGCGGATGAAACGATCATCGCGGCACGCTCCGATAGCGAGTGCAACGCGGTCGAGGAGCTGCAGCCGGGTATCACCGTTGCCACCACTGCTGACCCCGACGTGCACACGATGGGGATGATCATGCTGGAGTCGGCCGATCTGGATGACAGCAATGTTACCTTCCTTCAGCGGGACAGCTATGTGCTGGTGGCCAAGGCGCTGCTCAACGGCGAAGCGGATGTCGGCTTCTTCCTGCAGGCGGGATATAACGAGCTATCGGAGCTGATCCGCCGCGAGATGAAGCCCCTGGTGAGCAGTCAGATCAGTGTGGTGCACCACACGCTGGTGGCCGGCCCCCGGATGGAGGAGCATATTCCGCTGTTACTCGAGCGTCTGACCAACATGGAGCATGACCCTAAAGGACGTGATGTGCTCAAGAGTATGGGGCTGAGTGGTTGGGAGCCGATGGATCAGGAGCAGACCGAGTTCATGATCGATCTCATCGATACCCTGATCGACTGATCCAGCGGTGCTCGGGTAAGCGGAGCGCTGGTATAATGCGCCCCGTTTATATGTGCAAACAGGTGGTGCTGGATGGATGCCCTGAGCGAAATCAATGAGTTTCTTGGCTGCGCAACGCCGCCGGAGTGGCTCGAGCTGGCGGCGAAACCGCAATCCCAATCGGTGTTGCTCACCGATCACGCCCATTGTGAGAAAAAAGCCGCTTCCACCGCCATGACGCTGCTGTTCCGCTATGTGGACCATGCGGATCTGCTGCGCAAGATGTCCCGGCTGGCGCGTGAGGAGCTGATCCATTTCGAGCAGGTGCTGGGCCTGATGGAGGCGCGGGGTATGCGTTATCTCCACCTGACTCCGGCGCGCTATGCGGCCGGCTTGCGTTCAGCCGTCAGAACATCCGAACCGGGGCGTCTGATCGATCTGCTGATTATCGGCGCCTTCATCGAGGCGCGCTCCTGCGAGCGCTTTGCGGCGCTGGCACCGGCGCTGGATGATGAGCTGGCCGGGTTCTATCGTTCACTGCTGAAGTCCGAGGGGCGCCACTACCGGGATTATCTGCAGTTGGCCCGATCCTATGCCGGTGCGCCGATTGATGACCGGATAGCACAGTTTCGCCGGCTCGAGCGCGATTTGATCCTGGGCGAAGATGAGCAGTTTCGCTTTCACAGCGGCCGCCCCTCGCCGGCCCTCATAGCTGCTGCCTGAGAACAGAGTGTAGCCGGTTCGCCACCGGCAGCTCAAAGGCGTATTGGCGCACCCCCTGCGGGTCCATCTCCAGATACCAGCCCTCCCGATCCCAGTTGCCCAGCACGATGCGCACGCCGAGGGGGCTCCCTTGGCGGCGGTGCAGGGCGGGGCGGTGGGTGTGGCCGTGGATGATCAGCGCCACCTGTTCCCGTTGCATCAATGTGGTGATGGCGGAGGGGGAGGCATCGGTGATGGCCTCGGGTTTTTCCGCTGTTTCGCTGCGGCTGGTCGCCCGCAACCGTTGTGCTATCGCCACCCGCTCGGCCAGCGGCCTGGCGAGAAAAGCCCGCTGCCATTCTGGGCGGCGCACCTGGCGGCGAAACTGCTGATAGGCCCGATCCGCCGTACACAACTGATCGCCATGCAGCAGCAGCACAGGGCCCTGGGCCGACTCCACGCGGGCCACCTCCGGCAGAAGGGTCACCCCAAGCCGGGTGGCGGCCTCCTGGCCGAAGAGAAAATCCCGGTTGCCGTGCTGAAACAGAACCCGTGTGCCCGCGGCGGACAGCCGGCGCAGGGCCAGGTAAACCGGCGCCAGAGACTCGGGTGCGGCGTCGTCACCCACCCAGGTGTCAAAAATATCCCCCAGCAGGTAGAGCTCATCGAACCGGGTCGCCTTTTGTTCCAGCAGGAGGAGTAACGCCCGGGTGAGCTCCGGGCGCTGTTCATGCAGGTGCAGATCGGCGATGAACAGCCGTCGCATCACGCTTGTGGTTGTTCGATGGTGACCGATTCGATCACCACATCTTCAACCGGGACATCCTGGTGGCCGGCACGCAGGGTGGTGCTGACCGCCTTGATCTTTTTGACCACCTCCATCCCCTCGACCACCTTGCCGAACACGGCGTACCCCCAGCCTTCGGTGGTTTTGGCGGTGTGGTCGAGGAAGGTATTATCGGCGACGTTGATGAAAAATTGCGCCGAGGCGGAATGGGGGTCCATGGTGCGGGCCATGGCGATGGTGCCGGTCTGGTTGGAGAGCCCGTTGTCGGCCTCGTTTTTGATCGGTTCGCGGGTCTCCTTGGGGATCATGCCGGGCTCGAAACCACCCCCCTGGATCATGAAGCCATCGATCACGCGGTGAAAGAGCGTCCCATCATAGAAGCCCTCGCGGACATACTGCTCGAAATTGGCGGCACTCTCCGGTGCCTTGTCGTGATCCAGCTCAAGAGTGATATCGCCCAGATTGGTGTGCAGGATGATCATATCGTTTTCTCGTTGCGCTTGTGTGTGGGGGCCATTATACCCAACTCCACCAGGGCTGCATCCCACCGAAGATGGGGGATTCGCGTGGTTGTGCAGGTGCGTGTCGACTCGATCTGTGGTTATAATGCCAAGCTCCAGTTCCGGCAGCTGGCCGGCCTTTTCAGCTTCAACAAGACATGGACATGAGCAGAAACGACAGTCCCAAACCGGACAACTTTATCTACCAGATTATTGAAGATGATCTCAACAAAGGCCTCCACAACGGGCAAGTGGTGACCCGATTCCCGCCGGAGCCCAACGGCTATCTTCACATCGGTCATGCCAAATCGATCTGCCTCAACTTTGGCACCGCGCTGCACTTCAACGGCCGCTGCCATCTGCGCTTCGATGACACCAACCCGGAGAGAGAGAGCCAAGAGTATATCGATTCCATCATCGAAGACGTGCGCTGGCTCGGTTTCCAGTGGAGCGGAAAGGTCCGTTACACCTCCGACTACTTCGACCAACTGTATGAGTGGGCGCTCTATCTGATCGAGCAGGGCAAAGCCTATGTGGACAGCCTGAGCAGCCATGAGATGCGGGAGTTCCGCGGCAGCTTGACCGAGCCCGGCAAAAACAGCCCCTACCGCGAGCGCAGCGTGGAGGAGAATCTGGCCCTGTTCGAAAAGATGCGCCGGGGTGATTTTTCCGAAGGCGAGTGTGTTCTGCGCGCCAAGATCGACATGGCCGCGCCCAATATGAACCTGCGCGATCCGGTGATCTACCGGATCCGCCATGCGCACCATCACCAGTGTGGCGATAAATGGCGCATCTACCCCTCCTATGATTTTGCCCATGGCCAATCCGATGCCATCGAGGGGGTCACCCACTCCATCTGCACTCTGGAGTTTGAGGATCATCGCCCGCTGTATGACTGGTTCATCGACAATCTGCCGGTGCCGAGCAAGCCGCGACAGTATGAGTTTGCCCGTCTCAACCTGAACTACACCGTCACCAGCAAGCGCAAGCTCAAGCTGCTGGTGGATGAGGGCCATGTCAATGGTTGGAGCGATCCTCGCATGCCGACCCTCTGTGGAATGCGCCGGCGCGGCTTCACCCCCGCCTCGATCCGCCACTTCTGTGACATGATCGGCGTGACCCGCGCCAACGGCGTCGTCGACATGAGCATGTTGGAGGCGGCGATCCGGGAGGATCTGGACAGCAACGCCCCCCGGGCGATGTGTGTCCTCGACCCGATCAAGCTCACCCTCAACAGCGTTGCCGAGGGTGAGCTGGAGTGGTTTGAACTGCCGGCGCATCCCAAGGATGAGTCGATGGGACTGCGCAAGGTGCCGTTCAGCCGTAATCTGCTGATCGAGCGGGATGACTTTGCCGAGGAGAAACCGAAGAAGTGGAAGCGGTTGGCTCCGGGCGATGCGGTGCGCCTGCGCGGTGCCTATGTGGTCACCTGTGAGGAGGTGATCAAGAACGAGCAGGGCGAGGTGGTGGAGCTGATCTGCCGCCATGACCCGGCCACCAAGGGCCAAAACCCCACCGGTTATAAACCCAACGGCGTGATCCACTGGGTCTGCGCCGAGAACTCGGTGCCCTGCGAGGTGCGCCTGTATGACCGGCTGTTCACCGTGGCCAACCCGGATGGGGACAAAAGCCGCGATTTCCATGCGTTTCTCAACCCCGATTCCCTGCGCGTGATGCCTGCGGCCCGCGTCGAGATCGGCTTGAAACACGCCGTGGTGCAAAGTCGCTATCAATTCGAGCGCAACGGTTATTTCTGTGTCGATCCCGACTCCAGTGAGCAGAAACTGGTGTTCAACCGCACCGTCACCTTGCGGGACTCCTGGGCCAGGATTCAGGCCAAACAGGGATGAACGCCGGAGTCGTTGGCGCCGTTGCATTGCTGCTGGGCGCTGCGCTGCTGGGAGGGTGCAGCCCCCACCCGGTGGCGCAACCGGGGCCGCTCGCCGTGCAGCGGCTGGCGCCACTGCCGCTGGAGGTGATCGAGTCGTCGGGGTTGGCGCAGCACCGGGGGCAGCTCTGGACCCATAACGACAGCGGCGACGGGCCCCACCTCTACCGCCTCGACCCGCGCACCGGCGCGGTGCTCGCCACCCGGCGCCTGCGCGACGCGCTGAATCTGGATTGGGAGGAGATGGCGTCCGACGCCGATTGGCTGCATCTGCTCGATTGCGGCAACAACCTGGGGCGGCGCCAATGGATGCAGATCTACTCGCTGCGCTGGCAGGAGCTGCTCCAAGCCCCGGTCGATAGCGAACTGCCAGCACGGCTGCTGGAGTTTCGCTTTGCCGACGCCGGGAAATCAGCCGGTGCCTACGCCCATGACAACGATTGCGAGGCCGCCGCCGTGGTCGACGGTCAGATCTGGGTGTTCAGCAAAAATTGGCAGGATCAGCACACCCGGCTGTATCGAATCGACCCAAGCCAGCCCTCGCCGCAGGTGGTCGAGCCGGTGGGACGCTACCCGGTGGGCGGGCTGATCACCGCCGCCGATTACGACCCCCGGCGGCAGCGGCTGGTGCTCTTGGGCTATACCAAAGGGCAGATCGGCTCGCGCGCCTTCGTCTGGACCGTTCCGCTCGAGGACCATCTGCCCGACTGGACCAGAGCGCAATACCATCCTCTCACCCCCGCGGGGCAGTGGGAGGCGGTCATCTGGACCCGCGCTGGCCTGCTGCTGACCCGCGAGAGCAGTTTGTTGGGGCAAGCCTGGCTGGGGGCGGCGGCGCTGCCATGATCGACCGCCACGTTCACGTTATACTCCCCCGTTCGTGTCTTTCATTCACCACCGGTTTGGCGGATAGTCATGCTTCAAATCTACAACACATTGACCAATAGCAAGACGGTCTTTACCCCTCTGGAACCCGGCAAGATCCGCCTCTATGTCTGCGGCGTTACCGTGTACGATTACTGCCATATCGGCCACGCCCGGGTGATGGTGGTTTTCGACCTGATCACCCGCTATCTGCGTGCCCGCGGCTGGGATGTGACCTACGTGCGCAATATCACCGATGTGGATGACAAGATCATCCGCCGCGCGGCCGAGAACCATGAGCCGGTCGAGGCGCTCACCGAGCGGATGATTGCGGCGATGCATGAAGACGAGGCGCGACTGTTCGTCCTGCGCCCGGATCGGGAGCCGCGTGCCACGGCGCACATAGACGATATCATCGCCATGGTCTCGACCCTGATCGAGAAGGGTTACGCCTACGTGGCGAGCAACGGCGATGTCTACTACCGGGTCGAGCGGTTTGCAAACTACGGTCGGCTGACCAACAAGGTGCTGGAAGAGCTGCGGGCGGGGGCCCGGGTGGAGGTGGAGGAGGCGAAGGAGAGCCCGCTCGATTTCGTGCTCTGGAAGCGGGCCAAGCCCGGTGAGGTCAGCTGGCCTTCCCCTTGGGGGGAGGGGCGTCCCGGTTGGCATATCGAGTGCTCCGCCATGTCCAGGCGTTGCCTGGGCGACACCTTCGATATCCACGGCGGCGGCCCGGATCTGCCGTTTCCGCACCACGAGAACGAGATCGCCCAGTCGGAGGCGGCCAACGGCTGCACCTATGCCAACTACTGGATGCACGCCGGGCCGGTGCGGATGGGGCAGGAGAAGATGTCCAAGTCGCTGGGCAACTTTTTCACCATTCGTGACGTGCTCGACCACCACGACCCGGAGGTGGTTCGTTACTTTCTCGCCAGCGTGCACTACCGCAGCCCCATCGACTACTCGGAGGAGGGGCTGCGGGCCGCGCGCAGCGCCCTGGAACGGTTCTATCAGGCGCTGAACGCGGTGCCCGAGGTGGCCCGGGAGGTGACGCTGCAAAACGACTACGCCGAACGGTTCTTCGCCGCCATGGATGACGATTTCAATACCCCCCGCGCCCTGGCGGTGCTGTTTGAGCTGGTCAGTGAGCTGAACAAGGCGGTGCGCGAGCACCACCCGGCGGCACCACAGCTCGCCGCCCAGTTGCAGCGTTTGGCCGGCACGATCGGCCTGCTGCAGCAGCAACCGGAGCGGTTTCTGCAGGGCGATGCGCAAGCGGGGGAGCTGTCGGCGCAGGAGATCGAGGCGCTCATCGAGCAGCGGTCGCGGGCGCGCCGTAACCGGGAGTTTGCTGAAAGCGACCGGATCCGGGATCTGTTGGCCGAGCAGGGGGTGGTGGTGAAAGACAGCCGCGAGGGCACCAGCTGGTACCGCGAAAAATGACCCCCGCCGCTCGCCACGGCCACGCCCGCTGCCGGCGGTGATCAGGCGCTGAAAACCGACCGCTCGGGCGGGGTGAGGAGATCGCCGGGCCGGCCAGGGTATCCGGTCAACCGGCGCAGGGCTAGCCGTCGCGCCGGTTGGCCGCCTCCAGCGTGTTTTCCATCAGACTGGCCACGGTCATCGGCCCGACGCCGCCCGGTACCGGGGTGATCCAGCCGGCGCGCTCGGCGGCGGGCTCAAACTCCACATCACCCACCAGACGGCCATCATCCAGCCGGTTGATGCCGACATCGATCACGATCGCGCCGGGCTTGATCCACTCCCCCTTCACCAGGCCGGGGATGCCGACGCCGACCACCACGATATCGGCACGGCGCACATGCGCCGCCAGATCGCGGGTAAAGCGGTGGGTGGTCGTGGTGGTGCAGCCTGCCAGCAGCAGCTCCAGCGTCATCGGTCGGCCCACGATGTTGGACGCGCCCACCACCACCGCCTCCTGACCGTGCAGGTCGATCCCGGTGGAGTTCAGCAGCGTCATCACCCCCTTGGGGGTACAGGGGCGCAGCGCCGGGAGCCGCTGCGCCAGGCGGCCCAGGTTGAAGGCATGGAAACCATCCACGTCCTTGTCCGGGCGGATCTGTTCCAGCACTTCGGTGGTATCCAGGTGGGGCGGCAGGGGCAGTTGCACCAGAATCCCATCCACCCCCTGGTCGGCGTTGAGTGTGTTGATCAGCTGGAGCAGCGCCTCACGGCTGGTGTCAGCCGGCAGGTCGTAGGCGCGTGAGGTGATGCCGACCTCCGCACAGGCGTTTTTCTTGTTGCGAACGTACACCTGGGAGGCGGGGTCGTGGCCGACCAGAATCACGGCCAGGCAGGGGGCGCGTTTACCCTGTTGCAGACGGCTCTGGACGCCGGCGCGGACCCTCTGCCGGACCTGGGCGGCGATCTGCTTGCCATCGATGATGCGGGCGCTCATGGCGAGAGAAAATTCCTCTGTGCAGTGGATGGGAATGGAACAGGCAATTCGGGGCCGATTTTCGCATCTTTGCGGCGCCGGGGCCAATCGACTTTCACCCGACCCCGCAGCTACCGGGGTGATTGCGCTGAAAAGATCGCTTCCGGTGTTGACCTGGCCGGGATGCTGCCTTAGGATACGCACCTCCTCGGCGCGGGTGGATACTCGAGGCGGGGGCGGCGTATCATGCGCCCGTAGCTCAATCGGATAGAGCAACGGCCTTCTAAGCCGTAGGTTGCAGGTTCGAGCCCTGCCGGGCGCGCCAGCAAGGCTGCCGAGCTCTTCATCGGTTGGGTGTACAACACAAAGGTTATGGTGGGCGTAGCTCAGTTGGTAGAGCCCCGGATTGTGATTCCGGTGGTCGTGGGTTCGAGTCCCATCGTCCACCCCATTACCTTGGCACCTTCAGCCGCTGGCTGAAAAGTTGGCGGACGTGGTGGAATTGGTAGACACGCTGGATTTAGGTTCCAGTGCCGCAAGGTGTGAGAGTTCGAGTCTCTCCGTCCGCACCAAACACAGTGATCACGAATCCGTGGTTACATCATAACCCCCCTTTTTTACAGGTTGTTTCAGGCCCGGCGACGGAACTTCGGCTTGCCCGCACTCATTCTTCCTCCCTTTTTCTCTTGGTACAAAGGCGTGTACTGTCCAAATGATTGGGTCCACCTCAATCCCTTTGTGATCACTCACTTCTTTGTGGCTTTCTCCGTTGCCTATCTGTTCACCGGTGATGTGCTCATCGGCAGTCTGATCGCCATGGTGGAACCGGCCATCAACACCGTAGCCTACTTTTTCCATGAGAAGATAGGGGCCCGGCGCATAGGAAAAATTCTTATATCCAGCTACATCCAGCGGCCAGTAGAATTGCTCGCAAGTTCAGGGCTGCAAAGGGATACCGCAGCGGAACTCGGCAACAGTAGCGCCATGGACAGCAGGACGCATAGCTACATGGAAATGGACTGCCGGAAAGAGGGCGTACGTCGGACGATACGCCCTTTTGCTTTTTTGCCTCCCAAACACCGATCTCTCATCATTGACCCGCTCCCAACCCTTCCCCTATGCCTCAAAAAATCGCATTATCCACTCTTACGAATACGTAAGACTTCAAACAGCGACAGTGGACGTCGGATTACATCATCACCCTTAAGACGCCACAGGTTGCTGCAACAGTAGGGATCAGTATGCAGACCTTGTACGCCCCAGGCGCCCGAGTGGTCATCCGGGATTGTGAATGGATTGTTCGCCGGGCCGATCCCAGCGATGACGGTGGCTACATCCTCACCGTGGATGGCCTGTCGGAGCTGGTCAGTGGCAAGAGTGCCAGGTTCCTCACCATCATCGAAGAAGCCGAGAACGCCATCCGCGTACTCGACCCGGCTGAAACCGGCTTTGAGCAGGATCTGACCCCGGGCTTTGAAAAAAGCCGCCTGTTCATTGAAACCCAGCTGCGTCAGATCACTCCGGCGGATGACAAGATCCACCTTGGACACAAGGCGGCGATGGACCCGGCGCCATACCAGCTTGATCCCGCACTGCAGGCACTGAAACAAAACCGCCAGCGCATCCTCATTGCCGATGCTGTCGGTCTGGGTAAAACCCTGGAAGCCGGTATCCTGATGACCGAGCTGATGCGCCGGGGCAGGGGCAAGCGTATTCTGGTGCTCACCCTTAAAAGCATGATGACCCAGTTCCAGAAGGAGATGTGGAACCGCTTCACCATCCCGCTGACCCGGCTCGACTCCTCTGGCTTGCAGCGGGTGCGTAACCAGATTCCCGGCAACCACAATCCGTTTTACTACTACGACAAGTCGATCATCTCCATCGACACCCTCAAGCAGGACAACGAATACCGCCGCCATCTGGAACAGGCCTACTGGGACATCATCGTCATCGACGAGGCCCACAACGTCGCCGAACGCGGCAGCAGTTCTCAGCGTGCCCAGTTGGCGCAGTTGCTGGCCGGGCGTTCCGATACCCTGATCATGCTCTCGGCCACGCCGCACGATGGCAAGGCGCGTTCTTTTGCCAGCCTGATGAACATGCTCGACCCCACCGCGATCTCCGACCCGGACGACTACGCCCGTGAAGATTTCCGCGACAAGGGGCTGGTGATTCGCCGCTTCAAGAAAGACATCCGCGACCAGGTACAGCAGGAGTTCAAGGAGCGCGTCGTTAACGACATCTACCTGAACGCCACAGCGGAAGAAGAGGCCGCCTATCGGGCGCTGCTGGATGTGCCCTTTACCTACCGTGGTGAACACAACGCCGAACGTAACGGTCAGTTGGTGCGTATCGGCCTGCAGAAGTCGATCTTCAGCTCCCCGGCGGCGGCACAGATCTCCGTTGAACAGCGCATCCGCAAACTGGGCAGTTCCAAGCTAAACAACGGCCAGCCCACCGCCGACGAGCAGGCCGAGATCCAATCCCTGCAATCCTTGCTGCTGGCGCTGCGCAACATCACGCCGCAGGCGTTCAACAAATACCAGCAACTGCTCAAGCTGCTGAAAAGCAAAGAGTTCGGCTGGAACAAGGCCGACACCGAAGACCGTCTGGTGATCTTCTCCGAGCGCATCGAAACCCTCAACTGGCTGCAGGGCCAGATGAAGGACGACCTCAGGCTCAAGGATGATGCGCTGCAGATTCTGCACGGCGGCATGTCCGATATCGAACAGCAGGCCATCGTCGAAGCCTTCGGCAAGCCCGAAAGCAAGCTGCGTGTGCTGCTTTGTTCCGATGTGGCCAGCGAGGGTATCAACCTGCACTACCTGTCACACCGGCTGGTGCATTTTGATCTGCCCTGGTCGCTGATGGTGTTCCAGCAGCGTAACGGCCGTGTTGACCGCTACGGTCAGGAACAGACGCCGATCATCACCTACCTGATCAACCAGAGCGACAACCCCACGATAAAGGGCGACCAACGCATTCTGGAAATCCTCAAGGAGAAGGACGAGCAGGCCTACAAAAACATCGGCGACCCGGCCACCTTCATGAAGGTGCATGATGCCGAAGCGGAAGAGGGCCTGACCATGGACGCCATGGCCACTCGCACCCGCGCCGAAGACTTTGATGCCCAGTACCAGCCCGACGACAGCAACGAAGGCGACGACCTGCTGGCCTTGTTTTTGCAGCCACCGGCTCTGAACCCGGAAATGACCCCGGAAGGCCTCAATAACGGGCCGGATGCGCCACAAGAAACCGCTGCTGAACAACACTGCATCGACCGCTTCAGCCTGTTCCCCAGCGACTACGAGTTTGCCCGTCAGGCGCTGGAAGCGATCAACCGCGAGCGCACCCAGGTCAGCTTCAGCGCCAACAACGAGCGCCAGACCCTGACGCTCACGCCGCCGGACGATCTGGACTACCGTTTCCGCTTCCTGCCGCCCGAGATCAGCCCCGACAACGGCAGCCTGGTGCTCACCGCCGACAAGGCCCGTTTTGCTGAAGAGATCCGCCGCAGCCGTCAGGATGAAAACGCCTGGCCCAAACTGCACTACCTCTGGCCCCAGCACCCGGCGATTCAATGGCTGGAAGACAAACTGCTGGCGCAGGTCGCCCGTCACAGCGCCCCGGTACTGGTCCTGCCCGATACCGCCGTCATCCAGCAGGCGCTGCAACCCGATGAAAGCGTGTTTCTGGTCAGCGGCCTGATCCCCAACCGCAAGGCGCATCCGGTGATCTGGCAGTGGTTTGCCATCAAAACGCGCAACACCGCCGCGACCGAGCAAGCCGTCACCGCCATTGCACCGGCTGAAGACTGGCTGCGGCAGCTCCGGCTCGACAGCAAGCTGCCCAACCGCGCCCAGCCGGTCGATATCAGCGCCTTGGAAGGGCTGCGCCGTCCGGTGGTCGAAGCCGCCAAGGCGGAAATGGCCCGCCTGCAAGCCCAGTACACCGAAAGCCACCATGCCTCGCTGACGCAGCAGCTCGATGCCCTCACAGCACTCAAGGCACGTCAGGTCGCGCAGCTTGACCTGCAACTGAGCCGCTCGGCCCAGGCCGAACACTTCAAGGCCGCCCGCCGCGAAGAGCGGCTCAAGCGCATCGACACCGTGTTCAACGATTACCAGACCTGGGTGCGGGACACTCTCAGCATCGAGCCGGTCCCCTTCATCCAGATCATCGCCGTGTTTACCCGGGATAACGACTGACACGCCCGGGTAGGGCAAAGGAGCAGAATCAGATGGCCGTTCAGGATACTGTCGCCACCTTTATCGGTTTGACCAACGAAAACGAATTCTTCAGCGCCCACTATCTGGCCGAAGTGTTCCAGGGTGATTTCGCCGACACCATCAAGGAATGGGACAGCAGGGAAGAACAGCCCCACCGCGCCCTGCGCAACCTCAACCAGAGCTACTTTGCCCTGCGCCACAAACTCAAGACCGAGCGCAGCGCCGGCGAGCGCATCCGCCTGCAGCGCGCGTTTTTTCAGGATCTGATGGGCGTACTCGGCATCCCCTGGCAGCCGCACAACCGTGAGCTGGCCGCCAACACCGAACTGCCTGTGCTGTCGGCGCTGGGCGATCAGCTTTGGGTGCTGGGTGCGCTGGATGCCAACAACGACGGCGAAGACCCGCTCTCGCTGGCGCTGCACAGCAACCAGTTTTTCGGCCCCGGCCCGCACCACGACAAGCTCAGGGACAGCGACTGGTACAGCATTCTCAATGACGTGGTGCTGCGTCAGACCGCCGGCTTTAACGACAACCCGCCCCGCTGGGTACTGCTGCTGTCCGACCGTCAGGGGATTTTGATCGACCGCTACAAATGGTCGCAAAACCGCATGTTGCGCTTCGACTGGGAAGAGATTCTGGGTCGGCGCGATGACAAAACCCTCAAGGCCACCGCCGTGCTGCTGCACCGCGAAAGTCTTGCCCCGGACGAAGGCCAGTGCCGCCTCGACAGCCTGGACGAGAACAGCCACAAACACGCCTTTGCCGTGTCCGATGACCTCAAGTACGCCCTGCGTCAGGCCATCGAACTGCTCGGCAACGAAGCCGCCAGCCAGCTGATCACCCAGGCTGGCGAGCGCAAGGAGGGCATCTACAGCGGCAAAAACGCCCTTGATCCCGACCAGCTCTCGCAGGAATGCCTGCGCTTCATGTACCGCATCCTGTTCCTGTTTTACATCGAAGCCCGGCCCGAACTGGGCTACCTGCCCGCCAATGATGAAACCTGGCGACTGGGCTACAGCCTCGACAGCCTGCGCGATCTGGAAAGCGTGCGCCTGACCACCGAAGACAGCCGCCGTGGCCGTTACTTCCACGACAGCCTGCAGCGCATGTTCAGCCTGATCTACCGTGGCCGTCAGCTCGACAGTCAGATGGACCACACCCACTCGTATCACCAGAGCAGCGCCGAACCCACCTTTACCCTGCAGGGGCTCGACAGCCACCTGTTCGACCCGGCCAAAACACCGCTGCTGAACCGCGTAGTTTTCAGCAACGAA
>JAXHUI010000033.1:0-23130 GCA_034189745.1 Pseudomonadota bacterium | reverse complement strand
TTGATTTTTCTTGTCCCACTTCAGGTCGCGGAACAACATTGCCGCTGTACCGTCTGACCGTTTACGTTCATTCCAGAATTTCAAAAAGCCGATGCGTATCAATTCATTGTGGAGCGGGATACGGCGCTTGGACGACTCATTTTTGCTGCTCTGGTCTTCACTCAAGTCATCGGAGTTGATGAACCAGATACCCTCTTCATGCTGGATATCTTCAACCTTGAGCTGACAAATTTCGTTCAGGCGCATGCCAGTGAAGAGCCCCAGCAACGGTGCCCAAAAATAGCTGTCAAGTATTTTTCGGGGTGATTTCAGGTCTTCATTAGCATATAAATATCGGCCAAAAATCTTCTCAATATCGTCAGTGGTGAATGGGGCATACGGGTTCAATTTCTTTTTACGAGGGGTTGTGCTGTTGACCAGATCACCCAAGAACTCGGCCACGTTTTCATGAATATATCGTTTTTTGTAGCACCAGCGAAAAAACTGTTTGGTAAGGTTGATATACCCTTTGGCTGTGCCCACGGCAAGCGTGGTATCTGTCTTTTTACGGCCACGGCGAGAACTGTTGATATCAATGCGGCTGACAATATCATTTTCGAGGCGTTCGATATCTTCAAATTTAATATACCCGACATCCTTGTCGGCCCCGATAAATTCAACGACTTTGGTCAGACGACTGACACATTGAGTGGCAGTAGCGGCCTTTTTCCAGCGCCCTTTGATCATTAGACTGATGTATTCCTGCAAAGCCTGAGACAGTGTGAGGCCCTTCGCGCCCCCGCCGTTGCCGCCACCACCGCCCAGCGCGGCCTGTAGGGCAGCGATTTCACCTGCGGCCTGATTGGGATCAGTGGCATCGGAGTAGATGCGGTAGCCGGATGCGGTCTGTTCGAGTATTGCATTGTTTGTCGGTTCATTATATCTGCCATCGAAAGGCTCGATAGAATAAATATTGGAGCTATCCATGCTCATGGCCGGTATTTGTTTTTGTATCCTCAATCGAATCGTTTTTTCATCGATTTTCTTTTGCGTATACTGAGTACAAGGTGCCAGTAGGGCGGGTTCATATTGTTTAATTGAAGCTAGCTGCATAAAAAAATCCCTTTTATTTATGACTGTTTTGGTTTGAATTAATATTGTTTTGACTTCACTGTCACTTAATATATTAATTCTGGTGATTATTTTGTCAATACTGTTATAAAAATATTTTGACAAGGTGATTATTTTATGGCGTGCATCGACCGCATTATACGTATTCAGAGAAACACGAATATCTTTGGGTAAACCGATGCGTTCCGCATGGGGATGCAAAATTTTAGGCAGCCGAAAGCGGGCATAGTACATGCCGGAGCGGCGGTAGGTGTTGGGAATGAGTGTTGCCATTGAAACCCTCTGATCGATCTCAGTGGGCACAATCAGTGGGCACAGTTCCGCCAGACATGCGCTGTAGGGAGGTTAGCATCCGCTACAGGCCGCGTGGTGTCTGGTGTTCAGAAAAATTTGGTGGAGGTGGCGGGTTTCGAACCCGCGTCCGCCAATCCTCTGCCTCAAGATCTACATGCTTAGGCATCTCTATTCAGTTAACCCGTCGCGACCCGAGAGCCAGGGTGCTGTGGGCGAGCTCTTTTGGTTTTAACCGTTCAGCTTAGAGCAAAGCATCCGGGCGATTCTGTCTCGTATGACACCGCGAACCTCCAAGTTACAGACACCTTGGAGTGCGGCGCTAGCCGACTTAAGCGGCTAGAGCGTAGTTATCGTCGTTTGCAACTATAACTGTGTGATGAGGGATTAACGAGAATCATCACGTTCTCGGCATGCACCCGAGGGTTCGTAATCAGCGTCGAAGCCAAGTCACCCCCAAATACGTAGTCGGTCATTGTACCGGCCAGGTAGACTGAAAGAAAGTAAAAAAGTTCAGCGGGCGGCAACCGACAGTTCGCGCTGCTTCTGTCGGTTCCAGTCTTTCTCTTTTTCGGCGGCGCGCTTGTCGTGCAGTTTCTTGCCTTTTACCAGCGCAATTTCACACTTGACCATGCCGTTTTTCCAGTAGAGGGCCAACGCTACGCAGGTGTAGCCTTTGGCCTCCACGGCGGTGGTCAGTTTCTCTATTTCGCGCCGGTGGAGAAGAAGTTTTCGATCGCGTCGCGGGTCGGTGACAAAGTGTGTCGAGGCGGTGGCAAGGGGGGTGATGTGGGCGCCTACGAGCCAGGCTTCGTCGCCTTTGAAGACGACGTAGGAGTCGACCAGCTGGCCGCGTCCCTCACGCAGGCTTTTCACCTCCCAGCCGCTCAGGCAGAGGCCCGCCTCGAACCGGCTCTCGATGGTGTACTCGTGCCGGGCACGCTTGTTGAGGCAGATGGTGTTTCCGCCCTGGGACTTCTTCTTTTTCGCCATGGCGCGATTATATAGAGCGGTTGTCTGTATTGAAAGTGGCTGATCTGGGCGCCTCGGGGGCATCCTGATCAGAATCGGGGAGGTGGATGCAGCAAAAGGTTGTCACTCTCGTCCCAAATATGAACAATTGGTGTTTCTGAACTTTTGAGCTGGAAACACTATGCAGTCAAAGCCAAAGCAGTCCATGCATGGCTCATGGGCGAACCGTTGGATCTTCATTCTGGCGGCGACGGGATCGGCGGTTGGCCTGGGCAATATCTGGAAGTTTCCCTATATCGTCGGTGAGAACGGCGGCGGCGCGTTTGTGCTGGTCTATCTGGTCTGTATTCTGTTGGTGGGGATACCGATCATGATGAGTGAGATTCTGGTCGGTCGCCGGGCCAGACAGAACCCGATCAACGCGGTTCGTGAAACGGCCGTCGAGGCGGGCAGGGATCCCCGTTGGAGCCTGATCGGCTGGATGGGTGTGCTGGCCGGGTTCCTCATTTTTTCCTTTTACTCGGTGGTGGCAGGCTGGGTGTTGTACTACATCGCCGGCATGGGAACGGGGCAGTTTGTCGATATGGGGAGTGAGCTCGCGGGCAAAACGTTTGCCGCGTTGCTGGCAAGCCCGGAGCAGATGTTACTCTGGCATTCGCTGTTTGTGGCCATGGTCGTTTTGGTGGTGGCCGGCGGGGTCAACAAGGGGCTGGAGCGTGCGACCAAAATCATGATGCCCGCCCTGTTTCTGCTGTTGCTGGTGCTTCTGGGGTATTCTTACAGCAGCGGCAGCTTCGCTCAAGGGTGGTTGTTTCTGTTCAGATTCGACCCCGAGGCGCTGAGCTGGGATGCGATCTTGACCGCTCTGGGGCACTCCTTCTTTACCCTGTCGCTGGGGATGGGGGCGATCATGGCCTACGGCTCTTATATGGGCAGGAAGGATTCGATCGGCACCACCGTGATCACGATAGCTGTGCTCGATACCCTGGTGGCGCTGCTCGCCGGGCTGGCTATTTTCCCCATTGTGTTTGCCAACCAGTTGGACCCGGGCTCGGGACCGGGGCTGATGTTCATCACGCTGCCGGTCGCATTTGGCCACATGGCAGGCGGGCAGATCTTCGGGTTTCTGTTTTTTCTTCTGGTCGGCGTGGCCGCCTGGACTTCGGCGATCTCTCTGCTGGAGCCTGCGGTGGCCTGGGTGGTGGAGCGTTTCGGACTGAGGCGGGCACATGCGGCCCTGTTGCTTGGTGTGATCATCTGGTTGATGGGGATCGCCTCGTTGCTGTCGTTCAATCTTTGGGCCGATTTCACGCTATTTGGCATGAATATCTTCGATTTCCTGGACTTTCTCACCGCCAATATCATGCTGCCGTTGGGTGGGTTGCTGATTGCACTCTTTGCGGGCTGGGTGCTGACGCCGAGGATGACCTGTGATGAGCTGGCGCTCGACAGTTCCGTTGTCTACCGTATCTGGCTGATCTCGATTCGCTTTATCGCTCCGGTTGCGGTCGCCGTGATTTTTGTGGTCAATCTGTATACCAGGTTGGCCTGAAGCGATGGTCGCATGAGGGTGTTATGACGCAGGTAAATCGCAGCGCGCTGGTGCTGCACTCGGCCGAGCAGATGTTCGATCTTGTCAACGATGTGCGCAACTATCCGGCTTTTCTGCCCTGGTGTGCGGCGACCGAAGTGGTGTTTGAGTCCCCCGAGGAGTTGGTAGCGACGCTGCATCTGGCCAAGGGGGGGCTGAAATACAGCTTTACTACCCGCAACCTCTTGCAGCGGCCGAGATCGATGGCGATTACGCTGGTCGAGGGGCCGTTTTCCCATTTTGCCGGCAAGTGGAGTTTCACCCCTTTGAGTGATGAGGCTTCAAAGGTGGAGCTGCAGATGGAGTTTGAGTTCAAGGGCAGGCTTGCAGGGCTTGCCATGTCCAAGGTGTTCAATTCGGTGGCAACGACGCTGGTGGATGCGTTCGTGTCGCGCGCCGATGCGCTGTACGGCCAGGAGGGTGGATGATCAACGTGGAAGTGGCTTATGCGTTACCGCATGAGCAGAAAATCATCGCGCTGCCGGTGGAGGAGGGGTGCACCGCCTATCAGGCCGCCGTTCGTTCGGGCATTGCCGAGCAGTTTCCCGAGATCGACCTCGCCACGGCAAAGATGGGTATTTTTGGCAGGGTGCTGAAAGACCCGGCGGCGACGACCTTGCAAGAGGGGGATCGGGTGGAGATATATCGACCGCTGATCGCGGACCCGAAGGAGGTGCGCGCTCGTCGTGCTGCAAAAATGAAGGCTGAAAAGGGGGCAAAACCGGGTTGAGCCAGGGCCTTGCACGCTAGGGGGTGATCAGCGCGCCTGCTCGGGCGCCACCCCCGGCCGGAAGTCGCCGCTGAGCCGGGTCAGTTTGTCATCTTCAAAGAATACGCTGATCCGTTCCTGATAGCGTTGGCCATCTCCCTTCTTGATGCTGTAGATGTAGTCCCAGCGCCCGTCGCTGAAGGTGTCGGTGACCAGTGGGGTGCCCAGAATGTAACGCACCTGAGAGTGGGTCATGCCGGGGCGCAACTGGTTGACCATCTCCTGAGTAACCACGTTACCCTGCGGTATCTCGATCTTGTAAACGCCGGGAAACTCGGAGCAACCGGTGATCATCAGGGCAAGCGTTGTGCTGAGAAGAACCTTTCGCATCGGTAAATGGCTTCCGTTTTCATACCCAAACAAAGACAATGGAGTCTAACATTGCGACTCCCGAACAGCATAGTGATTGAGACCCAATATGGCACTGGAAAATCAGGAACTGCGCAAAGCCGGACTAAAGGTGACCCTGCCGCGGGTCAAAATTTATCGGATTCTCGAGCGGGCCGGCGAGGGCGATCACTTCAGTGCGGAGGATATCTACAGGCTGCTGATGGAGCAGGGGGAGGATGTGGGGCTGGCTACGGTGTACCGTGTGCTGACTCAGTTTGAAGCTGCCGGTCTGGTGTCGCGCCATCATTTTGAAGGCGGCCATTCTGTTTTTGAGTTGGCGCGGGAGGAGCACCACGACCATGTGGTGTGCGTAAAATGCGGCCGTGTGCGTGAGTTCACCGAGCCCCGGGTATCGGCGCTTCTGGATCAGGTTGCCGACCAGCTTGGCTTTACCATCACCGATCGGACTCTTTATCTTTACGGTGTCTGCAAGGGGGGGTGTGACGCCGACGATACGGCATAAGCCACCGCACGTCGGGCCGCTCAGGCTGACAGCATCTCGCGCGCGTGCTCTATCGATGTGGGCGTGATATCGACACCGCCCAACATGCGGGCAACCTCCTCTATCCGTTGCGTCCGGCTCAGCCGTGCTACCCGGGTTTGAACCCCGCCCTGGCTGTCCTGTTTGCTCACAAACAGATGTTGATGGCCCTGAGCCGCCACTTGGGGTTGATGGGTTACACACAACACCTGTACCCGCTCACCCAGTTCGCGCAGCATCCGCCCGACCACCTCGGCGATGGCGCCGCCGATGCCCACGTCCACTTCATCAAACACCAGCGTCGGGGTGCTGGAGGTCTGGGCCGTCACCACTTGAATCGCCAGGCTGATGCGGGACAGTTCGCCGCCCGAAGCCACCTTCGCCAAGGCGCGGGCGGGCTGGCCCTGATTGGTGGTGATCAGAAACTCGACCTCCTCGAGGCCGTTGGCATGGTAGTGCTTCATCTCCAGCGGGGTCAGGTGGGCGATGAAGCGGGCCGCGGGCATGCCAAGGGCGTGTAGTTGGGCGGCCACCAGCCGATCCAGTCGCTCCGCCTGCTGCTGGCGCGCACGGCTGAGCTCGGTGGCCTTTTCGAGGTAGCTTTGCCAGGCGGTTTCGACCTCCTGGGCCAACTGGCCGGCTTCGTCATCGGAGCGTGTCAGGCCGCTCAGCTCCTGCTGCAAGGTATGCTGGTGTTCGAGCAGCTGTTCGGGCAGCAGGCGGTGTTTGCGCGCCATGTCGTAGATGGCGCTCAGGCGCTCCTCCACCTCCTGCTGGCGCTCGGGGTTGATCTCGACCCCTTCCAGGAAATGGCGTATCTCCCGACCGGCCTCCTCCACCTGGATCAGGGCGCTGTTGAACATCTCGCCGGCCTGCTGCAGACGGGGGTCTTGCGTACCGAGTTGTTGTAGCAGTTGAAGACAGTGATGCAGCATGGATTGGCAGTTGACGCTGTCGTCCTCGAGGCTGAGGTTGAGCAGCTGTTGCCCCGTGCTCAGCAGGCTGCCGGCATTTTCCAGTCGTTGCTGCTCCTGTTCCAGCTGCTCCAGCTCTCCCGGCTCCAGCGCGAGCCGTTCCAGCTCCTCCACCTGATAGCGCAGCAGTTGGATGCGGGCGGTGCGCTCGTCCGACTGCCGCGTGAGCCGCTCCAGCTCCGCTTGCAGGCGGCGCCAGTGGTGGTAGCGCCGGCGCACCTCATCTACCTGCTCGGTGTGATTGCCGAACTGATCGAGCAGCACCCGGTGGTGCTCTTTTTTCAGTAGCCGTTGATGTTCATGTTGGCCGTGAATATCGACCAGATATTGGCCCAGCTCGCGCAGCAGCGCCAGCGGGGTGGGGCGACCGTTGATGTAGCTGCGGCTGCGCCCCTCCCGGGTGATGACGCGGCGCAGGTGACACTCCTGCGCTTCGCTCTCCAGGTCGTGTTCATCGAGCCACTGTCTTGCCTGGGGGATCTGGCTGAGATCGAAGCTGGCGCTGAGCTCGGCGCGGTCCGCGCCACGGGTGACGCTATCGCTGTCGGCGCGATCGCCCAGGCAGAGGCCGAGGGCATCCAGCATGATCGACTTGCCAGCGCCGGTCTCGCCGCTGATCACGGTCATGCCACGGTCCAGCTCGACCTCCAGGTCGCTCACGATGGCGAAGTTGCGAATTGTCAGTTGAGTCAGCATGATGAGTGCACATGGTTATTCATACAGTAGTGTCTGTATAGGGCATTTGCCGGCTGGCTGCAATCCCCGCCCGAAAAAAATCTTTCCGCTGGTTGAATCCGCTCGGTCGAGCCCCATCATACAGGTACCATCACGCCAATATTCAAGTGTCAGTTGGAGAGATCTGATGTCGAAAAAACAGCAGAATCAGAATGCAACCGCCGAGGCGGTTCAAAAGGAGCCGCAGGCGCGAGCGGGTAACGGTGATGTTCAACAGCCAAGCGAGCCCGAGCCGGGGGCGGAGTCGAGAGAGGTCGAGCAGGTGGAGGTCGATCTGGCCCAGCAGCTGGCGGAGTGCCGCACTGAGGTCGAGGCGCTGAAAAAAGAGCTGGCTGAGCTCAAACCAAGGGCCCAGGCCGAAATCCAGAACATTCGCCGCCGGGCCGAGAAGGATATAGAAAAGGCCCACAAGTTTGGTTTGGAAAAGTTTGCCGCCGAGCTGCTACCGGTGGTGGACAGTCTGGAGCGGGCGATCGAGGCCAGTCAGGGTGAGGAGCAAAATGTCAAGGCGATCCGTGAAGGGGTCGAGATGACGCTGGGGATGTTCCTCGCCTGTCTGGAAAAATTCAATATCAAGCAGCTCGATCCGCAGGGCGAGGTGTTCAATCCCGAGCACCACCAAGCCATGTCCACGGTGCCGGCAGAGGAGGGGGTGGAGCCCAACACGGTCGTCACCGTGGTCCAGAAGGGTTACCTGCTGAACGGCCGGCTGGTACGTCCCGCCATGGTGATGGTGGCGAAAGGTTGAGCTCGGAGTTGAAAAAACTTGTCGCTGTACCCATATAAACGCGTAACGGCAGATGCACAACGGCTAATTGAACAGTTTTTGATCCACTACGGGTCACAGAAAGATCGGAGTAACAGATGGGCAGAATGATCGGTATCGACCTGGGGACCACCAACTCTTGCGTGGCGATCCTTGAAGGCGACAAAACCAAAGTTATCGAAAACGCGGAAGGCGATCGCACCACCCCTTCCATTATCGCCTATACGGATGATGGCGAAATACTGGTTGGCCAGCCGGCCAAGCGGCAGTCCGTCACCAACCCGGACAACACCCTTTACGCCATCAAGCGCCTGATCGGCCGGCGCTTCGATGACAAGGTGGTGCAAAAAGATATCAAAATGGTGCCTTACAAAATCATCAAGGCCGACAACGGCGACGCTTGGGTGGAGGTGAAAGGCAAGAAGATGGCGCCGCCGCAGGTGTCGGCTGAAGTGCTGAAGAAGATGAAGAAAACCGCCGAGGACTATCTTGGCGAACCGGTCACCGAGGCGGTCATCACCGTGCCGGCCTACTTCAACGACTCTCAGCGTCAGGCCACCAAGGATGCGGGCCGGATCGCCGGGCTGGATGTGAGGCGGATCATCAACGAGCCGACCGCGGCCGCCCTGGCTTACGGCATGGACAAGTCCAAGGGGGACAAAACCGTCGCCGTATACGACCTCGGGGGGGGTACCTTCGATATCTCTATCATCGAGATCGCGGATGTGGATGGCGAGCACCAGTTTGAAGTGTTGGCCACCAACGGTGACACCTTCCTCGGGGGGGAGGACTTCGACCTGGCGATCATCAACTACCTGGCGGCGGAGTTCAAGAAAGAGACCGGCATCGACCTGCACAGCGATCCGCTGGCGCTGCAGCGCCTGAAGGAGGCCAGCGAAAAAGCCAAGGTCGAGCTTTCCTCCGCACAGCAGACCGATGTCAACCTGCCCTACATTACGGCGGATGCGTCCGGTCCGAAACACCTGAACGTGAAGCTGACCCGCTCCAAGCTGGAGTCGCTGGTCGAGGAGCTGGTCGATCGCACCATCGAGCCCTGCCGGATCGCGCTCAAGGATTCTGGCAAATCCGTGTCTGAGATCGACGAGGTGATCCTGGTTGGTGGTCAGACCCGGATGCCGCTGGTGCAGAAGAAGGTGAAAGAGTTTTTCGGCAAGGAGCCGCGCAAGGATGTAAACCCGGACGAAGCGGTCGCCATCGGCGCAGCCATTCAGGGTGCGGTGCTCTCAGGCCATGTGAAAGACGTGCTATTGCTGGATGTGACCCCGCTGACGCTGGGGATCGAAACCATGGGCGGGGTGGCGACTCCGCTGATCGAGAAGAACACCACCATCCCGACCAAGAAGTCGCAGATCTTCTCGACCGCGGAGGACAACCAGACAGCCGTGACCATCCATGTGGTTCAGGGCGAGCGCAAACAGGCTTCGCAAAACAAATCGTTGGGGCGCTTCGATCTGACCGACATCCCACCGGCGCCGCGTGGCGTGCCGCAGATCGAGGTGACCTTCGATATCGATGCCAACGGTATCCTCAATGTGTCGGCCAAGGATAAAGCAACCGGCAAAGAGCAGTCCATCGTAATCAAGGCCTCTTCCGGCCTCACCGAGGAGGAGATCGAGCAGATGGTGCGTGATGCCGAAGCGCACGCCGAAGAGGACAAAAAGTTCGAGGAGTTGACCGCGGCGCGTAACCAGGGTGATGCGATGATCCACACCGCCCACAAAACCCTGAAAGATGCCGGGGACAAGGCGACCGCCGAAGAGAAAGAGAAGGTGGAGTCGGCCATCAGTGATCTGGAAGAGGCACTCAAGGGCTCCGATAAAGAGGCGATCGAGCGCAAGATCGAAACGCTGACCGAGGCGCTGTCGACAATCGCTGAGAAGATGTATGCCGACGCGGCTCAGGCTCAGCCTGAACAGGCCGCAGGTGGCGGTGGCGATGCCAAGGGTGGCGCAGATGATATCGTTGACGCCGAGTTTGAAGAGGTCAAAGACGACGACAAAAAGTAAACGCGCGCGAGTGTCGATCATTGCAGTGTGACAACGCGGGCTTTTGCCCGCGTTGTCATGTACCACTCTTTGGAGTCAAACCTGACAGGTCAGATTCGGATCATGGCAAAACAGGATTACTACGAACTTTTGGGCGTATCGCGTGATGCTTCTGATCGCGATATCAAAAAGGCCTATCGTCGGCTGGCGATGAAATATCACCCGGACCGCAATCCGGGCGACAAGGAAGCTGAAGAGAAGTTCAAGGCGATCAGCGAAGCCTACGAAGTGCTGTCGGATGCCCAGAAAAAAGCGGCCTATGACCAGTTTGGCCATGCGGGGCTGGATGGCCAGGGGGGTATGGGTGGTTTCAGTCAAGGTGGCTTCGAGGGCAACTTCTCCGACATCTTCGGCGATGTGTTTGGTGACGTGTTTGGTGGCGGGGGGGGCGGCAGGCGCCGGCGCGGCAGTGTGCAGCGCGGCGCCGATCTGCGTTACAACCTCGAGCTGACCTTCGAGGAGGCGGTGCGCGGCTGTGAAAAAACCCTGCACATCCCCACCTATGTCAGCTGTGAAACCTGCGGCGGCAGCGGTGCCAAGCCGGGCACCAGTCCTACCACTTGCTCCACCTGTGGTGGGATGGGGCAGGTGCGGATGCAGCAGGGCTTCTTTTCGGTGCAGCAGACCTGCCCCACCTGTCGCGGTGAAGGCAAGGTCATCACCGACCCCTGTAGCCGTTGTCATGGTCAGGGCCGGGTGGAGAAAACCAGAACACTGCAGGTCAAGATCCCCGCCGGGGTGGATACCGGTGACCGGATCCGCTTGGCCGGCGAGGGGGAGGCCGGCGCCCATGGCGGTCCCGCCGGTGATCTCTATGTTCAGGTGCATGTGCGCGAACATGCACTCTTCCAGCGCGATGGCAAAAACCTCTACTGCGAGATGCCGATCAGCTTTGTGGATGCGGCCCTCGGGGGCGAGGTCGATGTACCGACGCTGGATGGCCGCGTCAAGTTGAAGATCCCGCCCGAGACCCAGACGGGCAAGCTGTTTCGCCTGCGGGGCAAGGGGGTGACCCCGGCCCGCGGTGGCGGCCAGGGTGACCTGATCGTGAAGGTGATCGTGGAAACACCGGTCAACCTGAACAGCCGCCAGAAAGCGCTGCTGCGGGAGTTCGCGGAAGCCACTGAAGATGGCAACAGCAAACACAGCCCGAAAAAGCACGGCTTCTTCGATTCAGTGAAGAAATTCTTTGAAGATATGACCTGATCAATTCAGGGCATCGGGGTCGATACAGGCCAGTGGAGCGGGTTATGACAAGAGTAGCGGTGACCGGCGCGGCCGGTCGCATGGGAAAAACCATCATCGAAGCGGTGCAGCAGGCGGATCACCTCAGCCTTACGGCCGCCATCGTCCAGCCCGGCAGCTCACTGATCGGCGCCGATGTCGGTGAGCTGGCGGGGGTGGGCAAGCTGGGTGTCGAGTTGGTTGGACACCTGGATGAGGTGGCATCGGATTTCGACCTGCTGATCGACTTTACCACACCGGAAGCCACCCTGCAGAACCTGGCGTTTTGTGCGGCCAACGGCAAAAAAATGGTGATTGGAACCACCGGGTTGAACGAGGCGCAACGGAGTGAGCTGAAGCGGGCCGCCGAGAACACCGCCCTGGTGTTCGCTCCCAATATGAGTGTGGGAGTGAACCTCTGCTTCAAGCTGCTCGAGATCGCCGCCACGGCGTTGGGTGATGATGGCGGCTACGATATCGAGGTGATCGAAGCCCACCATCGGCACAAGGTCGATGCGCCTTCGGGCACCGCCCTGAGGATGGGAGAGGTGGTCGCGAGCGCGCTCGGGCGTGATTTGAAAGCCTGCGCGATCTATGGTCGCCAGGGGCAGATCGGGGCTCGGCCGGCAAAACAGATCGGCTTTGAAACCATCCGCGCCGGCGATGTGGTGGGTGATCATACCGTTCTGTTTGCAACCGAGGGGGAACGGATCGAAATCACTCATAAGGCTTCCAGTCGTATGACCTTTGCCCGCGGCGCCGTGCGTGCCGCCGCCTGGTTGGGCGATAAATCAACCGGGCTGTATGACATGCAGGACGTACTGGGCCTGCACTGAGAACAGTCGCTTGTTGTTCTTGTTATTGTTGCCTCCGCCCGCTCTCGAGCGGGCTTTTTTGTTCCTGCACGTAACGTGGGTGTCACCATGATCTGTCAACTTGACGCCACTACTTGCTGCGGCTGCACAATCGGCGTTATGGTGAGGGGGATCGAGCCCGATGGGCAGGGGGTGGTGTGTACAAGATCTGTTTTTTTGTGCCAGAGGCCGATTGCGAAAGGGTAAAACAAGCACTATTCGCGGTTGGCGCCGGCCACGTTGGCGATTATGATCAGTGCTGCTGGCAGACGCTCGGTACCGGGCAGTTTCGTCCGCTGCAGGGCTCCCATCCCCACTTGGGGCAGCGGCTGCGGTTGGAAAAGGTGACCGAATGGAAAGTGGAAATGGTCTGCGATGACGAGCGGGTAGCGTCCGCCGTGGCCGCCCTGAAACAGGCACACCCCTATGAGGAGGTTGCCTATGAGGTTTACCCGCTGGCTGCATTCTGAGTGTGAAGGCAAATGAGAGGGAAGTCGGTGTGACACAGTTGTTGGTTCGCTACTCGCGCATCCTCGAGATCGTGGGGGATATCGTCAAGGTCTATGTGCCGGAACCCGAAGAGGGCGAAGTCGCTTCCATCGGATACGGTGATCTGGCGTTGATAGAAAATATCCTCGACCCCGATCAGCCCCCCTATATGGCACAGGTGATTCAACTCGACCGTGGCAGCGTTTCGCTGCAGGTGTTTTCCGGGACCAAGGGGCTCTCCACCAAAGCGGGCATTCGCTTTCTGGGCCATCCCATGGAGGTTACCTTCTCCGCCAATATACTGGGGCGGGCGTTTTCCGGTTCGGGCCGGCCGATCGATGGGGGGCCGGAGCTGTCTGAGGAAGCCTCCATCGAAATCGATGGGCCTACGGTAAACCCGGTCAAGCGCATTCTGGCTTCCCGCATGATGCGCACCGACGTGCCGATGATCGACGTGTTCAACTGTCTGGTCGAGAGCCAGAAAATCCCCATCTTCTCCATCGCCGGTGAGCCCTACAACCAACTGCTGGCCCAGATCGGTGCCAATGCGGATGCGGAGGTGGTGGTGTTTGGCGGCATCGGGCTGATCTTCGATGACTACTACTTCTTCCGGCGTGCCTTCGAGGAGGCCGGGGTGAGCGCACGCACGGTGATGTTCGTCCATCTCGGTTCCGACCCCACGGTGGAGGGGCTGCTGGTACCGGATATGGCGCTGGCGGTGGCGGAGCGCTTTGCCGTCGAGGAGGGCAAGCGGGTGCTGGTGCTGCTGACCGACATGACCGCCTACGCCGATGCGCTCAAGGAGGTGGGCATCTCCATGGAGCATGTGCCTTCCAACCGGGGCTATATCGGTGATCTTTACTCCCAGCTGGCCCGCCGTTATGAGAAAGCCTGTGACTACAAGGGCGCAGGCTCAGTGACCATCCTGTCCGTGACCACCATGCCCGGTGATGATGTTACCCACCCGGTGCCGGACAACACCGGCTACATCACCGAAGGTCAGTTCTATCTGCACAATGGGGTGATCGACCCGTTCGGTTCCCTCTCGCGCTTGAAGCAACACGTAATCGGCAAGGTGACGCGCGAAGACCATGGCCAGATCATGAACACCATGGTGCGCTTCTACGCCGAAGCGAGGGATGCGCAGCAGAAACAGGCGATGTCCTTCGAGCTGAACGAGTATGACGAGCGGCTGCTGAAATTTGGCGATCTGTTCCGGGAGCGTTTCATGGATATCAGTGTATCCATGCCCCTCGAGCAGGCGCTGGATCAATGCTGGCAGACGCTGGCGGAGTGCTTCAAGCCGGAGGAGCTGCTGATGAAGCAGCCGCTGATCGACAAGTATTTCCCCCAGCAGCAGGCAGGCTGAGTCGGTCATGAGTAAACTGGCGCTCAACAAAAGCACACTCAACCGTGAGAGACAGCGCTTGAAGTCCTTCCGCCAATTCGTACCGGCCCTGGACCTCAAGCGCAAACAGATCCTCGCCGCGCGAATGAAATCCCGTCGCGTTCTGGAGCAGCTGCGGCAGGAGGAGAAACAGATCAACACCAGTGTGGCCGCGCAGATCCCCATGCTGGCCGAGACCCACCTCGACCTGAACAGTCTGATCAGAATTCAACGGGTCGAACAGCATCTGGACAATCTGGTCGGCATCGAGCTGCCCCGGCTGGTGCGTGTCGAACTGGACAAGGCACAGTACTCCCGGCTGGCGATGCCGCAATGGGTGGATCGTGCCATCGATCTGCTGGGGCAGATGCTCGAGTTGAAAGTGCGCCAGCAGATCGAGCGGGTGCGGCTCGAGCGCCTCGATGAGGCCCTACAGAAAACGACCCAACGGCTCAACCTGTTCGATAAGGTGTTGATCCCCCGCACCGAGTCCAACATTCGCCGGATCCGCATCGCGCTTTCCGACGCCGAGCGCGCCGGGGTCGTGCGGGCCAAAATAGCCAAGGGGAAACGGGCCAGGATGGCATTGCAATGAGTATTGTAACGCTACAAAAGGCAACCCTGATCGGGTTGACCGCGGACAAGGCTCAGGTGCTGGACCAGCTTCAGGCACTGGGGCTGATGCACATCATTCCGCTGCGTGAGCGCTCGCTGGAGCATGAGGTTGAGCTGTTCGAGGGGGTACAGCCCGAACAGCTGCAGCAGACGATTCGCTATCTGCTCAGTTGCCCGCACAAACGCAAGCAGGTGACCACCGAGCGCCATTTCAACCTGCGTCAGGTGGTCGAGGGGGCGTTGAAAAACCGCAAGTCCCGGCTGGCACTGAGTGAACGGCGCGACTTTCTGCGCAAACGGATCAAGGATCTGGAGCCCTGGGGCAGCTTTCATCTACCCGGTGAGCATGGTCTGTACGGCCAGCTGCTCTGGTTCTATCTGGTGCCCAACTACCGTATGCACGAGCTGGAGCCGCTCGATCTACCCTGGGCGGTGGTACACCGTGACAACCGCAACTCCTATGTGGCGGTCATCTCCCCGGAGGAGCCCCGCAGCAATCAGTTGCCGGTGCCGCGTACCCATACCGGATCGGTACCACTGGCGCAGCTTCAGCTCCAACTGGAGGATCTCGAGATCGAGCTGGAGACGCTGGATGCCGAGCGCGAGGCCTATACTCGCTGGCTTTATCTGCTGCAACGCTCGCTGGCGGGCAGTGAGGATGCCGCCGAACGCGAAGAGGTCGGCCAGAAAACCCTCGACAGCGAAGAGATCTTTGCGCTGCAGGGCTGGTTCCCCGCCCAGCGGCAGGATGCCCTGGAGCAGTTCGCCCGGGAGCGGGGGCTGGCGCTGCTGATCGAGCCGCCGGCCGAAGAGGAGCTGCCACCGACGTTGCTGGACAACCCCGAGCCGCTCTCCGGCGGGGAGGAGATCGTGCGTTTCTATCAGATGCCGGGCTACCGCAGTTGGGATCCGTCACGGGTGGTTTTTTTCTCCTTCGCCGTCTTCTTTGCCATGATCATCTCCGATGCCGGCTACGCCCTTCTGCTGGCGGCCGTGCTCGGCTTTTACTGGCGCCGCATGGGCAGGAGCACCACCGGTCGCCGCCTGCGTGCGCTGGGTGTGACCCTGACCCTGTTCTCGGCCGCCTGGGGGGTGCTGGTGGGCAGTTACTTTGGCACCGCACCGCCCGAGTTCCTGGCGCGGTTGAAACTGTTCGACATGAACGACTTCGACGCCATGATGCAGGTATCGGTGATCGCCGGGGCCGGGCATCTGGTGTTGGCCAACCTGGTTACCGCCTGGCTCAACCGCGACAGCCCCGTCATGCTGGCCTCGCTGGGCTGGGTGGTGCTGATCCTGGCCGGCGTCAGCGCCTGGCTGAGGCAGCGGGTGGATATCGAATGGGTGCTGTTGGCGACGGGCCTGCTGGCGATTTTGCTCTGCTCCAGCCACCGCCCCTGGCAGGGAGTGAAAAACTGGATCTGGCGAGTGGTCGATGGCCTGATGGCGTTGACCGGGTTGTCGAAAATGTTTGGTGACGTGCTCAGTTACCTGCGCCTGTTCGCACTGGGGCTGGCCAGTGCCTCGCTGGCCATCACCTTCAACCAGCTCGCCAGTGATGTGGCGGCCTCGGTTCCGGGTATGGGGCTTCTACTACAGGTGATGATCCTGGTACTGGGGCACCTGCTCAACTTTGTCCTCGCCGTGGTCAGCGGCGTGATCCACGGACTGCGTCTGAATTTGATCGAGTTCTACAACTGGAGCCTTGCGGATGAAGGCTATGCATTTCAACCTTTCACCAAGCGGGAGGTGAACCCTTGGATAACCTGATACTGGCACTGGGATGGGCGGGGCTCTACGGCCCCATGGCACTGGGAGCGATCGGCAGCATCATCGGCTGTGCGCTGGCGGGGCAGGCTGCCTGCGGCGCCCTGCTGGAAACGGAAACCGGGCATGGGCGATACGTCGGTATCGCCGCCATGCCATCGTCACAAACCATTTATGGCATTGTGGTGATGTTCTCACTTAATCGTGAGGTGAATATCGAAAACGCACCGGGACTGTTTGCCGTCGGCATCCTGGCGGGCCTGGCGCTGCTGTTCAGTGCGGTTCGGCAGGGGCAGTGCTGTGCCAGTGCGATCAATGTCTCCAAGATCAAGCCGGAAATTTTTGGTATGTCGATCGCGCCGGCCGCCATCGTGGAGGGCTTTGCCGTGTTTGCCTTCATTTTTGCTCTGGTGATCAGTGCCGGCATCCCGGCCTGAGGAGGTAGACCATGACCGAGCAGGTTAAAGGCCATGCAGCATCCGGCGTGGAAGCGCTGATCGAACTCTTGCGGGAGCAGGGGGTCGAGGAGGGACAAAAACGGGCGGCCGAGCTGGTGGAGGATGCCGAGCACCGCGCCGACTGGCTGTTGCAGCAGGCGCGGCAGGAGGCGGACGAGCTGAAGCGCAAGGCGCAGGAGGAGGCGGAGCGGATGCGGCGTGCCGGTGAAGACGCGCTGAAAATGGCCGCCCGCGACATGAACCTGCAGGTGCGGGAGACGCTGTCGCGCACCTTTGCCGACCGGGTGAAGCTGCTGATCAGCGAGCAGCTGGACAGCAAGGCGTTCATGCGCGAGCTGATCCGTGAGGTTGTGCTGCAAGCCTGCCACGACGCGGATCTGGCCAATATGGAGAAGATGGATCTGCTGCTGCCGGCCGATTTTATCGGCCTGGAGGAGCTGCGGCGCCACCCCCAGGCGTATCGTTCCAGCCAGTTGAGCCAGTATGTGCAGGACCAGCTCAGCGTGTTGCTGCGCGAGGGGATCGAGCTGGATACCCATGAGGGCAAGGGGATCAGGATTCGCACCAACGATGACGCCACCGAGATCGACCTGACTGACCGGGCGGTGGCAGAGCTGCTGCTGCGGCACCTGCAGCCGCGCTTCAGAGCGATCGTGGAAGGGGTGATCCGCTAGTGTCCGCCTCCTCCTACTACACGCTCATTCCGGCGCTGCCGGCGTTGCCGGCGCGTATCGATCAGCTCAAGGAGCTACCGATCTCCATTTTGCAGCTGGAGCAGCGGCTGGGCATGCTCGATGAAGTGGATCAGCAGCAGCTGACGCTGGCGCTGCGGCTGTTCCAGCGCGAGCGCGAAGGTGATGAGGGGCTGTCGGACCGGGACGAGGTTCAACATTGGCAGCAGGAGCTGGCCCGGATTCAGGATGGCATACTGAAGCAGCTGCTCGAGCAGCACCTCATCTGGCGCACCCTGATCGCCGCGCAGCGCTACCGCTTGGCGGGGCAGTCCGAGGGCAAAGCGTTCCAGGGGTTTGGTGATCTGGTCTGGCTGATCCGACGCCACTGGCAGGTGTCCGACTTCTCCCTTGCGGGGCGCTTTCCCTGGCTGGTTGAAGCGCAGAACATGCTCAAGGAGGGGCAAAGTGCCGAGCTCGAGCAGCACCTGTTGAGCTGGTTTTGGCAGCAGTTGCGCCAGCTCGAGCAGTGCTACCCGTTCAGTTTCACCGCCGTGGCCGCCTACCGCCTGCGCTGGTCGATCGCCGAATACCGCCTGCGCTGGCAGGGGGAGCAGGCGCAGGAGCAGTTCAACCAGCTGGTTATCAGTGCGTTGGCAGGATTCAAACAGGATGAGACTCTCCACTCAGTGACAGAGGCAGGATAATGAGTTCAGCGAATACCGTGACCGCACGTGTGACCGGCGTGCATGATGATATCGTCAGTATCCGAATGCTGCGCGACGCAGAGGGTGAGTTTTACCCCCTGACCAAAAACGAACTGGTGCTGATCTGCCCGCAGCGCAGCGATCTGGGCTACACCGAAAAACTGCAGGCGGAAGTGCTGCGGGTGCGCCACGGCGAGGCGGATGCCCAGGTGTTTGAAACCACCCGGGGGGTCGCCATCGGGGATGCGGTGGAGCAAACCGGACAGATGCTGTCGGTGGCGCTGGGGCCGGGGCTGCTGGGGCAGGTGTACGATGGGCTGCAGAACCCGCTGGAGCTGATCGCCAGTCAACACGGTTTTTTCTTGCCCCGTGGTCTGGCCGTCGACGGGATCGACCAGCAGCAGAAATGGTCGTTCCAGCCGGTGGTCAAGGTGGGCACCCGGGTCAAGGCCGGCGATCTGTTGGGACGGGTGCCCGAAGGTAAGTTCATCCACAAGATCATGGTGCCCTTCAACATGCGCGGCGAGGCCGAGGTCAGCTGGGTGCAGGAGGGCAGTTTCACCGTTGCCACCCCGGTGGTGCGACTGCGACAGGCCAACGGCGAAGAGCGCGAGGTGAGTATGCAGCAGTTCTGGCCGGTGCGGGTACCGGTCAACCGAGACCTGTTGCGTGAAGGGTACAACCAGCGACTGTTTCCGCAGCAGCCGATGTTGACCAGCATCCGCCTGATCGACACCTTCTTCCCGGTGGCGATGGGGGGCACCGCCTGTATCCCCGGCCCCTTTGGTGCCGGCAAGACGGTGTTGCAGGGGCTGATTTCGCGCTACTCCAACGTGGATATCGTGGTGATCGTGGCCTGCGGCGAGCGGGCCGGTGAGGTGGTGGAAACGATCACCGAGTTTCCCAACATACCCGATCCCCGTGGCGGCACCCTGATGGATCGCACCGTCATCATCTGTAACACCTCCTCCATGCCGGTGGCTGCCCGCGAGGCCTCCATCTACACCGGCATCACCATCAGTGAATACTACCGGCAGATGGGCTACAACGTGCTGGTGATCGCGGACTCGACCTCGCGCTGGGCGCAGGCGATGCGCGAAACCTCCGCCCGTCTCGAGGAGATTCCCGGCGAGGAGGCGTTCCCCGCCTACCTCGATTCGGCGGTGCGGGCGCTGTATGAGCGCGCGGGGCTGGTGGAAACCAACGAGGGCACCACCGGCAGCCTGACGCTGATCGGCACGGTTTCGCCGGCCGGGGGTAACTTCGAGGAACCGGTCACCCAGTCGACCCTGCGCACGGTGAAGACATTCCTCGGGCTCAGCGCCGATCGCGCCTACAAACGGGCCTATCCCGCCGTTGATCCGCTGATCTCCTGGTCGCGCTACCTGGACCAGTTGGAGGCGTGGTTTACGCGCGAGCTCTCCGACGACTGGGTTGGAACGGTCAAGCGGATGGTCGAGCTGATCCGGCAGGGTGATGAGGTGCAGCAGATGATGCAGGTGACCGGTGAGGAGGGGGTCACCCTCGAGGATTATCTGACCTTCCAAAAAGCCCAGTGTCTCGATCAGGTATACCTGCAGCAGGACGCCTTCGACGATGTCGATGCCTCCACGCCGCTGAGCCGGCAGCAGGAGCTGTTCAGCCTGTTGGTGCGCTGTCTGGACAACCCGCCGCAACTGCAGGAGAAGGAACAGGTGCGGGAGCACTTTGTGCGCCTCACCGGCCTGTTCCGCAACCTCAACTTCAGCCGTCAGGATAGCCCCGATTTCAACCGCTTGCGCCAAGAGATCGAGAAGGTGGGTCTCGCGCCCGCCGGATGATGGCGGGAGGGGTGGGTGGTTGGCGCCCGGGCCCGCTGCCGTTATGATTGTGATCCTTGCCACGAAGGGATCACTCTATGACCGACCCGCTGCACCTGTTGCGCCAGCGCCTGCAACGGCATCGTCCCCGGCGGCTGCGCACCGTCGGGGGTGAGGCGGGGGTGTTGCTGGCGTTGACCGACCGGGCCGACCCGGAAGTGATCCTGACCCGGCGCGCCCCCCACCTCTCGACCCATGGCGGCGAAATGGCCTTTCCCGGCGGCAAACGCGACCCGGCCGACCGTGACCTGCTGGCGACCGCGCTGCGCGAGGCCGAGGAGGAGATCGCGCTGTCGCCGGGCCAGGTGGAGGTGATCGGTTCGCTGGGGCAGGTGGTGTCCAAACATCGGCTGCAGGTGACCCCGTGGGTGGGGGTGATCCCCCCCTGCCTGCCGCTGGTGGCCAGCCCGGATGAGATCGACAGCATCCACCGCGTGCCGCTGAGCTATCTGCTGGACCCGGCCAACCGGCGCACCGACCGGTTCGATTTCGCCGGCACGCCATGTCATCTGCCCGCGTGGCCCTGGCAGGGGGAGAGGATCTGGGGGCTGACCGCCTACATTCTGGCGGAGCTGCTCAATGTGGGTTTTGATGCGGATATTCCGCTGCGCCCCAGGCCGGAGCACCAAGCGCGGGGTTGAGCCCGGCCAAAGGGGTGGGCCTCACAGCGCCTTGGGGGTTTTGGTGATGCGCACGGCCTTGATCAGGTTGTCGCTGATCTGCAGGGTTTCCATGCGGTAGCCGGAGACCTCCAGACAGACGTTGGCGTCCGGGATCGACTCCAGAATCTCCGTGATCAAGCCGTTCAACGTCTTGGGGCCATCGGTGGGCAGATTCCAGTCCAGCGCCTTGTTGATCTCACGGATATAAGCGCTGCCATCGATAAAGAAGCTGCCATCCTCCTGCGGGTGGATCTCCTGATGCAACTCGTCATGGTCGTTGGACATCTCGCCGACGATCTCCTCCAGAATATCTTCCAGCGTCACGATCCCCTCGACATCGCCGTACTCATCCACCACCACGCCGATGCGCCGGCTTTGGCGCTGGAAGTTGAGCAGCTGGGTCTGCAGGGGGGTGCTTTCGGGAACGAAGTAGGCCTCGCGCACCACCTGCATGATGCCCGCTTTGGTCAGGTTCCCCTGCTGAATCAGCTGGGCGAGATTGCGCATGTGCAAAATGCCGACGATGTTGTTGATATCGCCGCGATAGACCGGGAGACGGGTGTGCCCGGTCTTGGAGAGCAGCTCCAGAATCTGCTCCATCTCCAGGTCCAGGTCGATCCCCTCCACCTCGTTGCGTGGGATCATGATGTCGTTGACCGTGACCTCGTTCAACTCCAGCACCCCGAGCAGCATCGACTGATTGCGGTGCGGCAGCAGTGAGCCCGCCTCATGGACGATGGTGCGCAGCTCCTCGGTGCTCAGATGTTCGTTGCCGACCTCGTTGACGTTGATGCCAAACAGGCGCAAAAAACCGTTGGTGATGCCGTTGATCACCCAGACCAGAGGATAGGCCACCTTCAGCAGCGGCTGCAGGATGCAGGAGGCGGGGAAGGCGATCTTTTCCGGGTAGAGCGCGGCCACGGTCTTGGGTGAGACTTCAGCAAAAATGAGTATCACCAGAGTCAGCCCGGTGGTGGCGATGGCGATGCCGGCATCCCCCCAGAGACGAACGGCGATCACGGTGGCGATGGCGGAAGCGAAGATATTGACGAAGTTGTTGCCGATCAGAATCAGGCCGATCAACCGATCCGGCCGTTCCAGCAGGCTTTCGGCCCGGCGGGCGCCACGATGACCTTTTTTGACCAGATGGCGCAGCCGGTAGCGGTTGAGGGACATCATCCCGGTCTCGGCGCTGGAGAAAAAGGCCGAACAGCCAATCAGCAGAACAAGAGTGGCGACAAGAGTGCTTATCGACGCGTCGTCCAAGGGGGCGCAACCTTCGTTTACGAATGTGCGCTCCATTCTCTGGTCAGCCAGAGGGAGTGTCAAGCGAGCGGATCAGATCCGCAGCAGCAGCTCCAGTACCAGTTTGGAGCCGAAAAAGCCCAGCATCAGCAACAGAAATCCCCCCAGCGTCCAGCGCACGGCGGTCTGGCTGCGCCAGCCCAGGAAATGACGGCCCGCCAGCAGCAGGGCGTAGACCGCCCAGGCCGTCAACGACAGCAGCGTCTTGTGAACCAGGTGCTGGGCAAACAGGTTGTCCACGAACAGCAGGCCGCTGGCGATGGCGACCGTCAGCAGCAAAAAGCCGGTCCAGAGGGTTTCAAACAGCAGCTGCTCCATGATCTGTAACGGCGGCAAGGAGGCGACCAGACCGCGCGTATGGTGCTGCTTCAAGGCGTGCTCCTGACGCGACAGCATCAGGGCCTGTATGGCGGCGATGGTGAACAGGCTATAGGCCAGCAGCGAGAGCAGGATGTGGGTCAGCAGGCCGGCACCAAAGGCCCCGCGAACGCCGCCCCCGGGGGTGAGGGCCGCCACCAGCGCCGCCACGGCGGCCATGGGGAACACTCCCACGAACAGGTTGTCCAGCCGGTGTCTGAGGCTGCTGCTCAGCACCAACCCCGTCACCACCCAGGCGATGAGCGAGCCGACCGGAAAGAAGCTCAGGTCGATCCCTTCCGGGTGGTGCAATTTCAGGTAGACGGCATAGCCATGCAGCAGGAAGGCGGACAACCCCAGCAGTCGGATAGGCGCACGGAGCTGTTCGTGGGCCGTGGACGCAAGCCGCCGGCACTGCAGCCATGTGGCGATCGCATAGCAGAGTACGGCAACGAGGGTCGTGGTGATCAGCATCCGTATCCTCCCCAAAGATCGCCAAGTGTGGCACAAATGGGCAGAGGAGGAAATATGGGGCATGAGGTGCCGCCGGAACGGGGGCTCCTGTATAATATGTCGCCAACGAGTTTTGAATGGCCGGCGGCCGGGGGTGCGGTCGCCAGCGGATAGAGG
>JAXHUI010000032.1:0-24043 GCA_034189745.1 Pseudomonadota bacterium | reverse complement strand
GTGGGCGCGCTGGCCAGCACCGCGGCGGCACCGCAGATGGCACTGCCCGCGCCCACCATCCGTGCCCGCCAGCAGGCGGTGCCGGTGGCGATCGCCACCGTGGTACTGTTCGGCAGCACCGCCATGCTGCTCTATCCCTGGCTGTTTACCCAGGAATGGGTTCAGGCCCTGTTTAATCATGACGGGTTCCACAGCGGCAATGCCGCCTTTGGCCGCCTGGTGGGCGCCACCACTCACGAAGTGGCGCAGGTCACGGCCGTGGCCGCCACCCTGCCCGCCGAGGCGGCACACACTGCCGTGGTGACCAAACTGATGCGAGTGATGCTGCTGGTACCGGTATTGCTGGTTCTGAGCCGTGTGTTCGGCCGGGATGAAACCGAGGGCAAGCCGGGCAAGCTGCCGATTCCCTGGTTTGCCTTGGTGTTCCTGTTGCTGCCTGCCGTCAACAGCCTGCAGCTACTGCCGCAATCTGCACTGGCATTGGCCCATCAGCTGGACCAACTCTGCCTGGCCATGGCGATGGCGGCACTGGGCTTTGCCACCCGCATCAGCGCCATTCGTGCCGCCGGCTGGAAGCCGATGCTGCTGGGCGCCCTGCTGTTCCTGTTGTTGCTGCTGGGCGGCACGGTATTGAGCCTGCTGCTCGGCTGAGCCGCCGATCAGCTGAAAGCGCGGGTGGACTCTATGCGGGCGATCGCCTGCTCCAGCTCGGTATCCACTTCACGTGTGTTACCGGCACAGAAGTCGAGGTCAGTCAGCCGGCCGTTTTTCAGACTGTAGACCCAGCCATGCACGTTCAGCTCCTGCCCCCGGTGCCAGGCGTCCTGCACGATGGTGGTGTTGCAAACATTGTAGGCCTGCTCCACGGCGTTCAGCTCGCACATCATGTCCACCTGAGCGGGCGTATCCTTCCAGGGACCGACCAGTGCGCGGTGCTTGAAATAGACATCACGGATGTTGCGCAGCCAGTTGTCGATCAGGCCATGGGAGCGCTTTTCCAGCGCGGCACGCACGCCGCCACAGCCGTAGTGCCCCACCACCATGACATGCTTTACCTTGAGCACTTCCACGGCATACTGCAGCACCGACAGACAGTTCATGTCGGTATGCACCACAATGTTGGACACGTTGCGGTGAACGAAGAGTTCACCCGGCAGCAGGTCAACGATCTCGTTGGCGGGTACGCGACTGTCAGAGCAGCCAATCCACAGGTATTCGGGTGCCTGCTGGCCTGCCAGGGTAGGAAAGAATTGGGGGTCCTGCTCGCGGATACGATCAGACCAGGTACGGTTGTTGGCAAAGAGGTTCGACAGTTTCTTCATGGATTTCTATCCGCAGAGACAACACAGGCAACGGTGGATTACACCGCTGCCTGCAGAGGGGCTACTCATGAGTGTAGCGGTTTAGCGGTGATGCTGTTCAACGGTGATACTTTTCAGCGGTGATACTGGGCACTCAACTCATGCACCGCATCAACAAAGATCTTGGCACTTTCCGGATCAACGAACTGATGAATGCCGTGACCCAGGTTGAATACGTGACCGTTGCCAGAACCAAAGCGCTGCAGAATGTCCGCCACCTCGGTACGAATACGATCCGCCGGTGCGTACAGCACACTCGGATCCATGTTGCCCTGCAACGCCACGCGATCACCGACACGGCGACGGGCGTCATCGATATTGGTGGTCCAGTCCAGACCCAGGGCATCGGCACCGGCTTCGGCCATCACTTCCAGCCACTGCCCGCCGTTCTTGGTAAACAGGATCACCGGCACGCGGCGGCCTTCGTGTTCACGGATAAGACCATCCACGATCTGCTTCATGTACTTGAGCGAGAACTCCTGATACATGGGACCGCTGAGCACGCCACCCCAGGTATCGAAGATCTGTACCGCCTGAGCGCCACTGCGGATCTGCTCATTCAGATAGGTAGTCACCGACTGCGCCAGCTTGTCCAGCAGCGCGTGCATCACTTCGGGCGTGGCGTACATCATCTGCTTGATGTGGCGGAAATCCTTGCTGGAGCCGCCTTCGACCATATAGGTCGCCAGCGTCCAGGGGCTGCCGGAGAAACCGATCAACGGCACTCGACCGGACAGGGCACCGCGGATTTCGCTCACCGCTGCCATAACGTAATCCAGATCGGTGGCCGCATCGGGGATCGGCAGCTCTGCCACATCCTTCTCGGTACGGATGACCTTCTTGAAGCGCGGACCTTCGCCCTGCTCGAAGTACAGTCCCAGTCCCATGGCATCGGGGATGGTGAGGATATCGGAGAACAGGATGGCCGCATCTAGATCGTAGCGTTCCAGCGGCTGCAGGGTGACTTCGCAGGCCAGTTCACGGTTCTTGCACAGACTCAGAAAATCACCGGCCTGGGCACGGGTCGCCCGGTACTCCGGCAGGTAACGTCCTGCCTGACGCATCATCCAGACCGGGGTAACATCAACCGGCTCACGCAGCAGCGCCCGCAGAAAGCGATCATTTTTCAGTTCAGCCATCTCGCCATCTATCCTGTAAGTAAGAGTTCATTTGCGCCTATTGTAACCGTTAAAGCGGGTAAATGCGCAGCCGATGGTCCAGCCGGACACAAACAGGGGGAGCGCCATGTTCAAAGCAATTGATGTACTGCAGCCCAAGTGGATAGAGCAACCACTGCAGCGGCTTTGGCAGCAGATCTCTCCGCTGTATGCCGTTGACGAAGACGCTTGGCTCAGAGAACTGATGACACTGGCCGAACCGACCGGCGAGCAGATCCGCCAGGCCGAAGCCTGCGCCACCCGTCTGATTGAACAGGTGCGGGCCGATGATGACGCCGTCCACATGATCGACGCCCTGCTGCTGGAATACAGCCTGGACACCCGCGAAGGCATCCTGCTGATGTGTCTGGCCGAGGCGCTGATGCGTATCCCCGATGCCGATACCGCCGATGCCCTGATCCGCGACAAGCTCCATAACTAAGGGACACCCACTTACTTGACGACCCTCCCCTCCACTGCCAGACTGGACAACCGTGAGTGTCCCCACCAATCACTGAGCAATATGACGCCGGCCAGAGTGTATGAGTGTATGAGAGTGCCAAGGGTGGTGGAGCAATGATTATGGACGAGTACCCCAGAAAGTCAGACACGGCTTCCGGAGATAAAACAGGGCAGCGCTGTTTAGCTGCAGACGAAGTGGGACAGACAGCTTAAACTCGGGTGAAAACTGTCTTGACCGTAGGGTCCACTTTAAAGATCCGCCGCTCGCGGCAGCTCGCTCTCGATATCCGGCAACAGGTTGCAGGTTTTGATGGCGGCCGCCGCCACTCCGATCAGGTGTTCATCCAGCTTCTGTTTCAGACGCACTCGGTTGTCCCGATCCCGGCCGGTATTGGCATAGAGCGAAAGCGGAGAGTTCCAGCTGTGATCCTTGTCCTGTGAGGAGTAATAGTGATCTCCCAGCATCAGGCAGAGCCGGGCGTGGTGGGCCACGATGCGCCAACTGCCATCCTCGATGGCCTGTTGCAGCAGAGGGAGCCGCTCGTTGAGTTGCCGGGCGCGGTGGCTCAGCGCCTTGCGCCAGCTGGGCGACTCGCTCAGCAATCCCTGTGGGAAGAGAAAACAGTCCCGCAGGCGCTGCTGAAACTCATCCTCATCGAAGCGGTTTTCATAGCCCCACCGGGCGTTGATTCGTCCCAGTAACTGCTGAGGTGTCGCATTGGTTTTGTCATGACACTCCTTTCGATCGGCGTCATTATCCGGCCCGGGTAGCCGGTGATGAGAAAGCACCAACCACAGCACCAGGCTGGCCGCGGCGGGCAGATCAGAAAACGGGCAGCGAAGATCGGCTTGCGCCTGGAGCGCTCGTTGCAACCGGGTTTCATCCAGTTTTTCCTCGATTAGAGGGGTCAGCCAGGTTTGATCCAGCGCCGGATTGGCGCCACTGCGGATCAGCGCCAGCAACAGCAATGCAGAAATCCACTCATGCCGCAGCGGGTCGCCCTTGGCTGTACCTGTTGCCTGCGGATCGAGCTTAGCCTGGAACAGTTTGCTGGCTTTGCCCCAGTCGTGCAGCAACGCCGCCATGCCAACAATCGTCCTGATCAGCGGCAGATAACGCCAGTTTTCACCCAGATCGCTGCTGGGCAGATCCTGCTCTGTTCGGTTCACCGGAACGACTCCCTCACCATTGAACTTGCTTTTGTTGCCCACCACCCACAGCAGCTGACTGCGTGACCGGGAGCGTATCCAGTGACAACTGACGGCGGTGCTTTTGCTGGCGCTTTGCCGCAGCATTTTTTTGACGGTGGCCAATCCCTCTTCGGTGATCAGCGTTTGCCAGGTGTTATCACCGATACGATCCGCAAAGGCGTCCAGCACACGGCGTGTTCTTGGCAGGGCTTTTTTCTCACATTGGGAAACAAAGATGACCATCATAGTCCTTGCGCCTCGATCGCTTCTGGGGGCAGCGTCTGCAACGCAATCGCTTTCACCGTCGCAAACATGAACTCCAGTGCCTTGTGATCGGTGAACGCCTGAAGAACCTGCTGCCTAAACTCCTGCTGCGTGGCGTCCTCTTTGGCGCAGATGAAAGCCCAGGGAAGAACCACCGCGTCCTTGACCAGATCGGCGACATCGAATACCAAAGCGCCGCGGCGAGTTTTGCCGTGCATCACCGCAAAACCATGGGGAATGCCCAACACCCAAAGGCAGCTGGCCGCCAGGCCATAGGCCAGATAGTTACCGTGATTCAGGAAACCGTTGGCTTTATCCTGGGACTGGTATTGGCGAGTGAAGTTACTCAGCCGGGTATTGTGGGAGGCGTATTTGTACAGTGCCTTGGTAAGTTGAGCCTCGGTCAGCAGCAGATCGGTCGCGCTCTCCGCTGCCTCCGTCCGAGCATGAAAGCTGGTCAGTGCGGCCTGTATCTGAGCGTCATTGAAATCAAATCCCCCTTGCTGCAGATCACGGTCCCTCTGCCAGACTCGCTGCAGGTACTCGATGCGAGCTTGCTGAAATCTCTTTGCGGCGGCAAGACGTGCTTCGTCATCAAACCAAAACTGCACCCATCCCTGCAGATATTCGGTGGGCCTATATTCACTCTGGGGGGAGAGCCACTCCACTTCATTACCCATGTAGAGCGGTGTGCCACCGCCACCGCAGAAACCGACCAACACCCCGGCCTGCGCCAGCATGCGCATGGCGGCTTGGGTGACGGAGGTGCCACTGCCCAACAGCAGTACCGTTGTGTTGGCTATCGGGATATTGAAATAGAGGTTCTCTTTACTGGCTTCTGTGAGGTAAAGCACGCGGCCATCTTTTTGCATCACCCGGCAGTGCTCCAGGTAGTAGAGGTTGGCACGTTTGGAATGCAGAATCGTTTTCAGATCGGAGGGGGAAAAATCATCCATAACGTCTCCTGTCGCCGCTTTGGCATGGCCTGGAGTGGGATTGGGGGCCCTGAAAGAGGCCAGGACGACGCCGTTCTCGAATGCGGCACAGCCAATCCCTGCGCTCTGTATCCGTTTTGATCATCCGCGATTCCCCGTGAGTCGGGCCAGAGATTCATTCTGGTCGGAACGGGCGCGTTTGCAACCTCAAGATCGCGCCGGTTCGGCCGATAGCTGTTCACCATCTGCACAGAAGGGTGAACCCCCGAGGTTGCCATGAAAATCCAGTCCCTGCCCACATCGATCCACTCATCGCCGGCGCCGTTGCACAAAACGGAGCCGGCCGGCAGCCCTGCATCAGCCGATCCGACTCGAATTCTGTTGGGCAAGCTGGCCGAGAAGATCCCCGGAATGACGGTGGAAACGCTCTCCGGGCTGGATCCGAATGAGTTCACCCCGGCCAGGGTTGCCGAGCGGATCAGTGGCTTTGTCGCCTCGGGGCTTGCTGCCGCCAAAAGCCGTGGTGCCTCCGATGAGCGGCTGCAGCAGCTGTATGACGCCGCCGTGTCGGGGGTGGCGCAGGGTTTCAAGGAAGCGCGCGACATTCTCGACCACCTCGAGCTGCTGCAGGGCGGCATCAAAACCCAGGTGGATGAGACCGAGCAGAAAACCTTTGCGGCGCTGGCGGAGATTGCGCCGGGCGGCCGCGAGAGCCGGGCCCGGGCCGTGCTGGGGGGTGCCGAGCGCTATCGCAACTCGGAGGATATGTCGCTGCGCCTGCTGACGCGGGAGGGGGATGAGGTGACCATCCGCTTCAGCCGCGATCAACGCTACGCCGCCGGCTTCGCGGCCGGGGCCGACGCTCAGGGCAGCGCGGCGGCGTGGATGGACGTGAGCCGCAGCGAGAGTACCCGGTATCAGTTTACCGTTCAGGGCGAGCTGGATGGGGCAGAGATCGACGCCCTGCAACAGATGGTGCGCGACATCGCCGGCGTTGCCGATGAGTTTTTCAATGGTGATGTGCAAAAGGCGTTTGCCCAGAGCGCCGATATCCGTTTTGACGCCACGCAGTTGCGTTCGATGGAGCTCAACCTGAGTTACAGCCGTTCGCTTTCGCGGGCGGCCCGCTATGAGCAGGTGGACAACCTGGCACGCGCGGCGGACGAGCCGGGGCGGCGCCTCGGACGGCTGATGCAGGCGCTGGCCAAGAGTGCCGGCGCGCCCGCGTTGGGATTCCTGCAATCACCGGCGCAGGCGGGGCGTGAGCTCATGACCGGGCTGGTCGAGCAGGACGGCCGCTTCACGGATCTGCTGGGCCCGCTGCAGGAGGGCTACCGCAACAATCTGCAGCAGCTGCTGGATGCGGTGTTGCCGCTCGACACCGTAACCGCCGCCGAGGCCGAACCGGAGGCCGAGGGCTGAGTGACCGGGGGGCGGGTCATCTTCATGCCCGATCCTCCTCGCTCGGCGCCAGCAGGGTGAACGGATCGGCATCCTGCCAGACGGGGAAGGTGTGGCGAAACTGCCGCAGCGCTTCGCCATCCAGGGTAGCGGTTTTGACGAACGCCTCACCGACGGGGGCATCGAGCAGGGCCTGCCCCTTGAAGTCCACCAGCAGGCTGTCGCCGCTGTACTCCACCCCCTTGCCATCCTGACCGACGCGGTTCACCCCTGCCAGATAGCACTGGTTCTCGATCGCCCGCGCCAACAGTAGCGTGCGCCAGGCGTGGCGGCGGGGGGAGGGCCAGTTGGCCACGCAGAGCAGCAGATCGTAATCGTTTCGGTTACGGCACCAGACCGGGAAGCGCAGGTCGTAGCAGACCTGCGGCAGAATGCGCCAGCCCCGGTATTGGATCACCTTGCGGCTGGCGCCGGCGACGTAATGCCGCTGCTCGTTGGCCATGCGAAACAGATGGCGCTTGTCGTAATACTCGACCGCCCCGTCCGCGCGCACGAACAGCAGCCGGTTGCGATACCCCTGTTCCTCGATCACCACGCTGCCACACACGGCGGCGCCCAGGGTGGCCGCCTGTTCGCGCAGCCATGCCAGGGTCGGGCCCGACATCGGCTCGGCGACCGTTTCCGGCGCCATGGTAAAGCCGGTGGTGAACATCTCGGGCAGCAGAATCAGGTCGGTCTGCCCGGCCAGTGGCGCCATCAGCGCCGCCAGCCGGTCGCGATTGGCAGCAGGCTGCTGCCACGCCAGCGTGGTCTGAAGCAGTGAAATTTTCAGAGGTTGCATAGTCGCTCCGCCGCCCGATCGAGGGTGGTCTCGTTTTTGGCGAAGCAAAAGCGCACCGGCAGGGTTTCCGGGCCGTCAAAATCGGGAAGCCCCTGCGACAGGTTGAGCGCCCGGTGCGCTTGCGCCAGGGTGGAGATGCGGGTAAAGATGGTCGTGCCGATCTGGGGCAGTCTGGTGTCTGGGTAACGCATGTTGGGCTCGGCTGGTGATGGGGACTGGATGGGGACTAGCCAGATAGTACCGGAGATCACCAGAGGCACTCAACCGACCCGACGGCCTATCGGCAACGGAAAGGGGAACAGGTAGAATGGCGCCACTGAACTGGCTTCAGGGGCAGGACGACCGCCGGGTCGAAACGGCCCGGACGATGCGGCCCGTATGACAGGCAGGACCAATGCCAAACAACCCCTCTGTGCGGAGTCGCCATGAGCAATCGAATCCTCCTGCTTCGGCTGGCACCACTGCTGACGCTGGGGCTGACCGCCCCCTCGCTGCAGGCGAAGGAGAGCCCCCACCTGAGCGAACAGGATTTCCTGACCGAGATCCCCGAAATCACCTCCGCCACCCGCCTGAGCCAGAAACTGACCGAAGCCCCTGCCTCCATCAGCATCATCGATCGCTCGACCATCGCTGCCTCCGGCGCCCAGAACATTCCCGACCTGCTGCGACTGGTGCCGGGCTTTCAGAGCTTCCATGTCAGTGCCAACAAGTTTGCCACCACCTACCACGGCGCCAGCGATGATTTCCCACGCCGGCTGGAGGTGATGGTCGATGGTCGCAGCGTCTACCTGCCTCTGCTGGCGACGGTGGACTGGACCTCGCTCGGTATCAACCTGCAGGAGATAGAGCGGATCGAAGTGGTGCGTGGCTCCAATGTGCCAACCCAGGGCGCCAACGCCTTCATGGGCTCGATCAATATCATCACCCGCCCACCGGCCCTGCTCGACGGTGGCTACATCAGCGCTACCGGCGCCAGCATGAATACGCGCAACCTGCAGTTCGGCCACGCCGGCCAGGTGAGCGGCTGGAACTATCGCCTCTCCGGCGCCCACGAGGAAAACGATGGCAGCGACCTGCTCGACGACGCCATGAAGCGCAACTACCTGAGGTTCAGTGGCAGCTACACCCCGACCTTGACGGAGACCCTTTGGCTGCAAGCGGGTGTGGACCGGGGCTACACCTACGTGGGGCAGGCGGACAAGCTCGATGAGCCTTTCCACAAGCGGGAGCACGACGCCAACCATCAATCGATCAAATACCAGTACCTCTATTCCGATAGTGGCACACTGCAGCTTCGCGCCGATCATCACTACCTGGACCTGCAGCTTCCGTCGGCCGGTTTTGCCGCCGTGCAGGCGGTACTGAACGAGGTGGTGGGGGCCGTCCCCGACGCGGCTGTAGACGAATTCATCGCCTTGAACGCGCCGCGGCTGGACTCCGAACACGGCACCACCCACACCACCGACACCGAGCTCCAGCTCACCGACCGGATCGGCACCCTGGGGCTGGTGGGTGGCCTTGGTTATCGCTATGAAAGTGCCGAAAGTGACGTGCTGCTGCAAAGTGGCCAGGTGAGCGAAGAGCGCTGGCGGCTGTTCAGCCATCTGGATTGGGCATTCGCCGCGCGCTGGAGCCTAAATAGCGGCGTGATGTATGAGGAGAGCTCCGAGGGGAGTGATGCCCTCTCCTATCGCCACGCCCTGATCTTCCGCCCCGACGGGCGCAGCAGCATTCGCCTGGGCTACTCGATCAGCGAGCGCCTGCCCTCCCTGCTGGAGCGATACGGCAACAACACTGTCTACGCGCCCTCCGGTCTGTTCGGGCCCGCTCCGGTAGCGTATGACATGAACACCGTCGCCGCCCCGGAGCTGGACCCGGAGAAAATCGAAACCCATGAGCTGGGCTACTACCGCGCCTTCGCCGACCACCAGGGGTATATCGACCTGCGCCTGTTCCACGAACGCATCACCCGGGCGATCGGCAGTTATTATCTGCCTGCGGCCGACCTGGCCGACGGTCGGGTCGCACAGAACGCGAACCGTTTCGGCTGGGAAAATCAGGGGGTGGAGCTCCAGCTCAAGCAGCCGTTGACCCGTCTGCTCACGGCAGTGCTGAACTACACCTACACCAATACCCGCACCGACACCTGGATACACAACAAGGATCTCGCGGGTGGAACCATGACCTTCCAGGATGCGATCACCCCGGAACATACCGCATCGATCATGTTCAACTGGGCGCCAACCCCGCTTTTGAACCTGAGTTTGATGCACTACTACATGGATCGGGTGGACTGGTTCGAGGGCGGGCTGCGGGAAGGTTATCAGCGCACCGACCTGCGCGCGGCGCGCCGCTGGCCGCTCGGTGGCGGGCGGGAGCTGGAGACCGCGATGACGATCCAGAACGCGTTTGGCCCCGGCCATGAGGCGTTCTACCGTTATAATCTGTTCGACCGCCGCGTCTGGCTGCAGCTGACGCTCAGGCATGATTGATCTAGGCCGGGGGGTCGCACTGGGGATGTCACGCCTGGCCAGAATCAGGCTCCGGGGGCGGCGCTGGTTGCTGTGCGCGCTTGCGCTCTGGCTCCTCCCCCTCGGGGCCCGGGCCGGGGAGGCACTGGTGGTGCTAAGTGATTTCAGCCCCAGTTACAATGAGCTGTTGGCGGCGGTCAGGGAACACGCCACCCACCCGATTCGGGTCGTGACCCTGGATCGGCTCAAGCCCGATGACAGCGGCACTGAGGTCATCCTCGCCGTCGGCACCCGCGCCTGCGAACGGATGCTGGAGCGCTACCTCCCACAATCGAAACTGATCTGCACTTTCCTGCCATCGTCCACCTTTACACAGCTCGAGCGCAAGCTGCTGCCGAGGGGCTCCCACGCGGCGGTCAGTGCCATTTTCATCGACCAGCCTTTGGCGCGCCAGGTCCGGCTGGCGCGGCTGATCAGCCCGGCGGCGACCACGCTGGGCACCGCCCTGGGAAGCAACAGCCTTGCTCTGCGCACGGCGCTGGAGCAAGCCGCCCGGGCGGAGGCGTTCGAGCTCTCTCTGGTCGAGCTGGAGCAGCAGGACAACCCGATGCAGCGGCTCGCGCCGCTGGTGCAAGGCAGTGATCTGTTTCTGGTCGTTCCCGACAGCGCGGTATTCAACCGAGCCATCTCCCGCTGGGTGCTCTACCTCTCGCTGCGCCACAAGGTGCCGGTGATCGGTTTCTCCGCCAGCTATACCGAAGCCGGCGCGGTGGCATCGGTCCACTCCTCCGCCGCACAGATCGGGCGGCAAAGTGCCGAGTGGCTCGATCGGCTGCAGACCGGCGGCGACCTGCCCCGCGCCAGTCATCCCCGTTACTTCGAGGTCAGTGTCAATCCGCTGGCGGCACAAACCCTTGGTCTCGATCCGCCATCGGCCCAGTGGCTGCGGCAGAAACTGGCCCGGACCGAGGCGGAGGGCTGAGCCGCTCCGCCCGGCGGCCGTTCAAAACTGCCGATAGTAGGGTTCGGAGGCGATCAACCGCTCCAGATCGGCCATGATCAGGGCCAGCCGGGCACGCGCCGCCCGATCATACAGATAGGGCTCGAGCCCCTCCCTTGCCGGCGGGTGCTCCCTGTCCCCCTCGATCACCGCCACGCAGCGGCAGCGGATCGCCTCCAGCTCGGGGTCATGCAGCGCGGCGATGCCGAGGAACAGCTCCCACTCCTCGCGCCGGGCCCTCCCCTGTTGCAGCCGCTGCATCAGCTCCAACACCGCCCGCCGGTCAGCCCGCCAGACGGGGGCGCGCCCATAGGTGAGCGCGAGCACCAGGCCGACGACCACCAGCAGCGAAATCAAAAAAGTGAGCAGAAACTCCATCTCCGGTCAGCTCAGCCACTGGTCGCTGCTCAGCACCCTGGCCGCTCGCTCGATCGCCGGCCGATGCTGCTCTTCCAGCTGCGCCATCTCGCGCCGATACTCCCGCTTGAGCTTTTTCGGCAGCGCCTGCCATCTGTCTCTGATCGGGATGTGACAGGTCTTGTCATAGATCTCGCTGATCACTTGCAGCGACTCCTCCTGCAGCAGCCCGGGGCGGAAATTCTCCAGCAACACCTTGAGGCGGATACACCCTTCGGTGGCCGGCAGCTCCCGGTCATGCAACAGCGCGTGGGCGATCCGCTGGATACTTTCGCGCAGGTAGCTCTGGTGCGCCTCGAACTGTGCTAGCCAGTCGGCCTCCTGGGCCGCCTGCTGGCGCCGGCGCGCCCTCTCTTGCCGGAGTTGTCGGCCGATGAGCAGGGTCAGGGCGATGATCGCCATCAACCCGGCTGCAATCAGCCCATGGATCAGTGTGTCGTTCATGCCAAACCTCGCAGGGTAGGTGCCGTTTGCAGGCGGTAAAGCGTGCCCGGTTCGGTAGCGTTCAGGTTGTTCGATGAGGTGAACGGGCGGGAGAGACCCGAGCGATCTCTCCCGGAGCGCGCATCACTCGAAGGTGAAGGTGCGCGGCTTGAGGTTGTCCGGTTTCAGGAACGTCTTTTCGCCGGTATTGTCATGCTGGCCCAACACCTTGCCGTTGAACTCGGTGCCGTAGCGTGAGTGCTTGTGAAAGTTCAGGTACTTTTCACGGGTGCTGACGGCATCGCCGGTAAAGCGCGGGTCTTGCGGGCGTTCATGGCTGTTGACGAACCAGGCCACGTTCCAGGCATCCTGCTCACTCAGCGAACCCGGTTTGCCCAGCGGCATGTTCATGTGGATGAAGGAGGCGGCGGTGAAAATCCGGCTCATGCCGGCGCCCCAGTTGTAGGAACCATCCCCCCACAGGGGCGGAAACACCACCTTGCCGTTGGCGCGCTGGCCGGCCCCATCGGCGCCATGGCAGATGGCGCAGTTTTCCTGGTAGACCGCTTGGCCGGCTTCATAACTGACCTCCTTCGGAATGGTTCGGCCCAGGCTGCTGAAACCGCGTCCACTGATGTTGCGATCATACACCCGCGCACCGGTGGCGAGCCACTGGTGGTAGGCGCTCAGGGCGACCATCTCGTCGCTGCCATAGGCCGGTGGTTTGCCGTTCATGGAGTAGGAGAAACAGCCGGCGATCCGCTCTTCCAACGAGTTCACATGGCCGTTTTTGCCACGGAAATCGGGCAGCGTGGTCACGGCGGGCCAGACCGGAGCGGCCCAGTTCATCCCCCCCTCGCCCATGTGGCAGCTGCGGCAGTTCAAATCGTTGAAGACATACTTGCCGCGCAGTTGCTGGGTGTCGTTGAACAGATCACGCCCCTTGAGGATGACCTCACGCAGTTTCGGATGGATGGTTTTATCGGCGTACAGATCCTCCAGCGTCGGTGCCTGATGCACATAGGCGCCCGCCTTGTGGGGGGGCAGATTGACCGGCACTTTCGGCTCCGCCGCCTGGGCGGTCGGTGCCAGCACGGCGGCAGAAACGACAACGGCCCATAGATTGAACGGGTTCATCACTGACCTCCTTCAGCAACGGTGGCAGGTTGAGCCGCCAGATAGGCGGCGACGGCTTCGATTTCGCTGTCGCTCAGGCGCTCGGCCACCGCGGTCATCAGCAGTGCCGGATCGTTTTGCCGGGTGCCGTTTTGCCACGCCTTGAGCTGCTGGCGGATATAGCTCGGGTGCTGGTTGGCGATCCCCGGGAAGGTCACGCCCACACCGGCGTTGCCCGGCCCATGGCAGCTATTGCAGGCGGGCACATACTTGCTCCAGTCGCCGCGGGTGGCCAGCTTTTCGCCCAGCGCCAGCACTTCCTCGCTGGCGGCGGGAGCCGCTGCGACAGGCACTGGCTGAGCGGCGTAGTAAGCGGCCACATCCAGAATCTGCTGCTCGCTCAGATTGGCCACATTGGGCTGCATGATCGGGCTGACGCGAGTCCCTGCGTTGTAGTCACGGATCTGCTTGGCCAGATAGTCAACATCCTGACCCGCCAGACGCGGAAAGCCACCGGCGTCGTTGCCGGCCCCGTCCATGCCATGGCAGGCCAGGCAGGGCGCACCACCACGGCCATCCCCCTGCATGACGATTTTGAGTCCATCAGCGGCCACACCCGCTGCCTGCGCCGCGCCGCTGGCGAGCAAAGCGCCCGCCAGCATGGAGCGCAATCCTGATCGGAACATGACACTCTCCCCTTTTCTGATCTTTGGTTTGTAATGGCCTTGCCACGGCCTTTTCAGGTCTATATCAGAAATCTGAATAACGCCGGCCAATCCCCGCCTCGATTGCCGGAACCGCCGGCTTTGCCGCTCAGGGGGAGCGTGTCAGCCTCCTGCCCAGGCCGCTGGCGCGGCGCACCCGCGCAAGAACGGCGTCATCCAGCCGCCCCCGATGGCTCAGCAGCAGGGTGAACCAGCGGCTGGCACGGGTGATGCCGGTGTAGAGTAACTCCCGCGTCACCACCGGGGTGCGGGTGGGGGGGAGCAGCAGCGCGGTGTGGGCAAACTCCGAGCCCTGGGATTTGTGTACGGTCATCGCATAGACGGTTTCGACCGCCTGCAGCCGGCTGGGCAGCACCCAGCGGAGAGTGCCGTTGGCGAGCGGAAACACCACCCGCAGGGCGGCCGTCCCATCGGCCGCTTTGTGCATCAAGGTGATCCCGATATCACCGTTCATCAGCCCCAGGCCGTAGTCGTTGCGGGTGACCAGCACCGGCCGCCCCTCATACCAGCCCGCGCTGCGGCCAACCAGCCCGGCGCGCAGCAAGGCGGCGTTGATGCGGGCGTTCAACTGCTCGACCCCCCAGGGGCCGCGGCGCAGGGCGCACAGCAGCTGAAACTCGCCAAAGGCGGCCAGCACCTCCCTGGCCCAGCCGTCCTGCTCCGCCTCGGCGGCGCTCTCCGGTCGCCGGGCGTGCAGTCGCTCCAGGTAGTGGCGGTAGCCGCGCGGTCGCGCCCCCTCCGGCGTGGCCGGCTGGGGGCCGCCCTCCAGCACCAGCCGCTCCAGCGCCCGGTCGTCATCCCGCTGGAGCGGAATCCAGCCGAGGTCGGGATGGTCCGCCGCCAGCACCGCCGCCACCGCCTCGGGCTGGCCGCTGTTGACCGCTCCCGCCAGAGCGCCGATGCCGCTGTCGGCGCCAAAGCGGTGGCTGTGTCGGAGCAGGGCGATGGTTTGCGCCAGCGGCTGTTGCGACGGCTCGCCGTGGCGCGCCTGCCACGACGCCACCGCCTGGCCGGTGCGCCGCTCCAGTTGCGCCAGGGTTGCACTGCTGTAGCCACCGCGCTCGGCCCCTTCGCACAGATCCCCCAGCACCGAGCCGGCCTCGACCGAGGCCAACTGATCCTTGTCTCCCAGCAGGATCAGCCGGGCCCGCTCCGGCAGGGCCGCCAGCAACTGCTGCATCATCTCCAGATCGATCATGGAGGCTTCATCCACCACCACCAGATCGGCATGGAGCGGGTTGCCCGCATGGTGGACGAAACGGCGGCTGTTGGGGTTTGCGCCGAGCAGGCGGTGCAGGGTGGTCACCTCGCGCGCAATACCCGCCTGCATGGCGACGGGTAGAGACTCGATCGCGCCGCTGATCGATTCGGTCAGGCGGGCGGCGGCCTTGCCGGTGGGGGCCGCCAGCCGGATGCGCAGCGTCTGGCCCGCATCCCGGGCCAGACTCTGCAGCAGCGCCAGCAGCCGCACAACGGTGGTGGTTTTGCCGCTGCCGGGGCCGCCGGTGATGATGCCGAAGCGCCGGTCCGCCATCAACGCGCAGGCCAGCCGCTGCCAATCCAGCCGCTCCTCCCGCGCAGGAAACAGTGCCGACAGCCAGTGGCGCAGGCGCGTCTCATCCAGCGCCAGCGGCTGCAGACGCGCGGCGATCCCGGCCGCCACCTCCACCTCGTAACGCCACTGGCGGTGGAGATAGAGGCGGGCTGTACCCGGCTCCACGACCAGGGGCGCCGGCGGATCGCCGCCGCTGACCAGGGGGGTGGCCGCCAGCGACTGCAACCACTGGCGGGATGAGACGCCGCGCAGCAGCTCGGCCGGTCGCTCCGGCAGCGCCTGGCCGAACTCACTGTCCGGCGGCAGCGACAGGGCGCTGTCCGGCGCCGCCAGCAGCTCCTCCAGATCGACGCAGATATGACCCCGGCCCAACTGGTGGCTGGCCAGTACGGCCGCCAGCAGCGCCAGTGCAGAGGCATCGGCATCGAGCCGATGCAGAAACCGGCCCAGCGCCAGATCCAGCGATCGAACCCAGCCCCGCGCCTGCCAGCGCTGCAGCAGTGCCGCCAGCGACGCCCAATCGGCCAGCGCCGGATGCAACGCCGTGCTGGTGGTGAACTGCTCGAGCCGTTCAGACATCGTCCCTCTCCCCCTTCGTCAGCAGTCGATCCAGGGTTTCGATCAGCGCCGCCGGTGGCCGGTCGATACAGCAGCCATGCCGCTTTGGCTCCGCGATGCCGCGCAGAAAGAGGTAGAGCGCCCCGCCCACATGCTGCTCATACCCCCGCACGGGATCGGCGGCGTAGCCCGGCAGCCGAGCCTTGAGCAGGCGGTGCAGCGCCAGCAGATAAAGCACATACTGCACGTCGTAGCGTTTGTTCAGCACCGCCGCGCGCATCGCCTCCAGGCTGTAGTGGCTGGTGTCCGGCCCCAGCCAGTTGGATTTGTAATCGGCCACCCAGTAGCGCCCCTGATGTTCGAAAACCAGATCGATGAACCCCTTGAGCATACCGCCCAACTGTTGCGCTGCCAGCGCGGGCCGGGGTCGGCCCGGCAGAACCTGCTGGGTGATCAGCCGGTCCAGCCGACTCACCGGCAGCTCGGCCACCTCCAGCCAGAACTCCATCTCGGCCTGATAGGAGTGCAGCCCGGTCAGCGCCACCCCCTGTTCGTCCAGGGGCAGCGGCGTGGTCAACAGCTGGCACAACCACTCATCCAGCAGCGCCAACCAGGGTTGCCACTCCCGCCGCTGGCAGCGCGGCGCCAGAAACTCCCGGCGCAGCGCGGCCTCCTCGGCCACCCGCTCGAACCCCTCCCGCGCCGCCCACTCCAGCACTCCGTGCAGAAAGGTTCCCGCCTGGGGGCCCTTCCAGAAATGGTGCGGATCGTAGGCAAACGCAACCACGCTGGCCGTCGGGGTCGGCTCATCCAGCCCCTCGCGGGCGGTTTCCTCGCGGGCGGTTTGCGCCACCTCCGTCTCCTCCGTCTCCGCCGGGACCGACTCCACCCGCCCCTGCATCTGGCTGAGCGCACTGTAGCTGGCGATCCACCAGCGCTCCGTCACCACCGGGCGATCGCAGCGCCGAGCCGGTGCCAGCTCGGTCGACGGCGCTCCATCCGGCAGCGGTTCGGTGTCGATCGGCGGCGGCGGCGCCACCTCGATCACGCCTGCCCGGAGCAGGGGTTGCAGCCGCTTTTTGAGCGTGGCACTGTCCGTTTTCACCCCGCACCCCAGCAGTTGGCCGAAGGCGCTTTTGTGCAGGCTGAGCGTGCGGTTGTGAGTGATCGCGGCGACCCCCAGCCAGCAGGCGAACACCGGCCGCGTCAGGGCCACGTAAAGCAGGCGCAGATCCTCCTGGAGCCGCTCCGCATCGGCCGCCCGCTTGGCGCTCTCACTCCCGCTGTCCAGCTCCAGCACGAGGCCCTGCTCCGAGTGGTAGCCGTAACTGCCATCACGGGCGGTTACCTGACGGTAGCTGCAGATGAAGGGGAGAAACACCAGCGGATACTCCAGCCCCTTGGATTTGTGGATGGTCACCACCTGCACCAGGTCGGCGTCGCTCTCCAGCCGCAGGATCTGCTCCTCCCCCCCCGCGCCGCTTGCGGTGATCTGTTCCTGCAGATGGCGGATCAGCGCCTGCTCCCCCTCCAGCTGGCCGCTGGCCGCCTGCAGCAGCTCCGCCAGATGGAGCAGGTTGGTGAGTACCCGCTCACCGGAGGCGTCCTGTAGCAACCGGGCCGGCAGTTTGAAACTGTCCAGCAGATGACGCAGCATCGGCAACACCCCCTGGCGCTGCCAGATGTCGCGCAGTTGCCGGAACAGCTCCACCTGCTGCTCCCATTGCCGTTCATCACGGCTTATCTGCTCCAGCCGGGCGTAACTCAGCCCCAGCGTCCGGCTGGCCAGCGCCGCCAGCAACAGCCCGGGTTGCTCCGGTTCGGCGCAGGCGCGCAACCAGCGCCAGAGGTCTTCGGCCTCGGCGCTGGCATGGACCGAGGCCTGGTCGGAGAGGTAAACCGTGCGCACATTGCGCTGGCGCAGGGCGGCGCGGATCAGCTCCGCTTCGTGGCCGCTGCGGACCAGCACCGCGATATCACTCGGGCGCAGCGGCTGCAGCCGGCCATCTTCGCACCGAAAGCCCGCCCGCTCTCGTTGCGCCAGGGTGAGCAGGCGGCGGATCTCGCTGGCGCCATGCTCCGCCATCCGCTGGCGATAATCCCCGATCGCGATCCCATCCCCGCTCTCATCTTCCAGCAGCCAGTGGGTGAGCGCCGGGGGCGGGGCGCCATCGATCTCGAAAACGCGCTCGCGACCGTTGGCTTCCACCTCGATGAAGGGCAGCGGGTTGTCATCGCCATCGGCAAACTGGAAGGCGCCACCGGCCTGGTGGGTTTCCGCCTGTTTGAACAGCCGGTTGACCGCCTCCACCAGCGCCCGGGCGGAACGGAAGTTGCGCCCGAGGGTATAGTGGCAACCGCGGGTATCCCGGCGCGCCTGCAGATAGGTGTGGATGTCGGCGCCGCGAAAGGCGTAGATCGCCTGCTTGGGATCACCGATCATCAGCAGTGCGCGGCCGGAGGGATCGGTATCGGCCCCGGCGTCGGCGCGATAGATACGGCTGAAGATGCGGTACTGGAGCGGATCGGTATCCTGAAACTCGTCGATCAGCGCCACCGGGTACTGCCGCCGGATGGTCGCGGCCAGGCGATCGCCACCCTCCCCCTGCAGGGCGCGGTCGAGGCGCACCAGCATGTCATTGAAACCCAGTACGCCAACGCGCTCGCGAAACCGGTTGAAGCGCTGCACGATCCACTGCGCCGCGTGCAGTCGCACCGGTTGCAGCGATGGTTGCAGCCGCAGATGCTCCAGCAACTGCTGCAAGCGATCGAACGCCGGGTGCGCCGGGGTCTGCGCTTGCTTCTTTTTGGCGGTTTTTTCGCTCAGGCGGGCGGCACCGAACCCGGCCAGCTGCTCCGGCGGCAGCGGCTCCCCCTGGGCCCAGGCCTCCATCCGGGCCAGCCTTGCAGGCAGAGCATCCGGTTTGTAGCTGGTGTTGTTGAGAATCTTCTGTTGCGCGGCGCTGATCAGCAGGGTTTCGATCGTCTCCCGCTCGGCCAGCCAGCACGCCCGCGCCCGCTGTTCCAGCTGCTGTTTTTGCAACAGCCACCCCTGCAACCGCCGGGCATACTCCGGCGGTGACAGGGTCTCGCTGATGCGGCTGCCCTGATAGCGTACCTGCTGCTCCCCCGGCCGCAGCAAAGGTTTGACCGCCCGCAACAGGGCATCCGGGTCCGGCGCCAGCTCACTCAGGTGAGCAGCCACCGCCGGCGATAGCGAGTAGCACCAGCTGCGCCAGTAGTCGCGCGCCATCTCCGCCAGCAGCTCACTGTCATCCCGCACCAGCTGCTGGCGGAACAGGCTGCCGGTATCGAACGCGTGTTGCGTCAGCATCCGCTGGCACCAGCCGTGAATGGTGTAGACCGCGGCCTCATCCATCCATTCAGCGGCCCGCTCCAGCTTGCGCGCTGCCACTGCCCGCGCCTCGGCCGTGGCAAAGTCCGGCTCCGCCAGCAGCTGTTGGAGGAACGGGTCCGGGTCGGATTGGCCCCGGAACACCCGCGCCGCTCCGGCCAGACGGGAGCGGATGCGATCGCGCAGCTCCCGGGTGGCGGCGTTGGTGAAGGTCACTACCAGGATCTCCGGCGGCAGCAGCTCGCGCTGGAACCGGCTGGCATCATCACCATGGCCCAGCACCAGACGCAGATAGAGCGCGGCGATGGTAAAGGTTTTGCCGGTGCCGGCGCTGGCTTCGATCAGACGCTGCCCATGCAGGGGAAAGGTCAGCGCGTGCAGCGGCTGTGGCGCGGTGTTGGCTGTGGTCATCTCTCCTCCTGCGCTAGCAGCTCGGCCTGATCGAGCAGCGGTTGATAGAGTGCCTGCGCCCACGCCTCCAGCCCCGCGGCCAGCAGCGGGTCGAACTCGGGCCAGGCCCGCTGCAGGTAGCGGTCCCGGGCACCCTCGCCCGGGAAACGCTCATCACCGTCGAAGGCCGTGCGGGCCTGAACGATCGGGTCGCTGCCATCGGCCGCCGTCAGCAGCGCCAGGGCGGTGCGACAGGCCAGCGGCGCGGGCCGCTCCAGGGCCGCCAGAAAACGGAGCACCAGCGTCTCGAGCCACTCCCTTGCCTGCGCCGCGGCCAGCGGCCGAATCCTGACGCTGCCATCGGGCCCCACCAGAAAAGTGGTGAGTGAGTGCCCGCTTGCGCTGACCGCCAGATGATCGACCCACGCCCGAACCAGTCGATGCCAGCGCGGTGCCCCCTTGTCGCTGACCGCCTGGGGGGAGTGCAGAATCAGGGCCAGCTCCGCTCCATCGTGCCGGTGGTGCAGCCCACCGATCCAATCCTCCAGCCGCAGTTGCCGCCCCGGCACCGGCAGATCCAGCTGCAACTCGAGCACCTCCGGCCGGGGGTGCCAGTGGCGCAACAGCTGGTGCAGATGGCGCAAGGTGGCGCTGGCGGGACTGACGATCTCCTCCAGGGCGCGCTCGCCATGCCCCCCCAGCGGGACCACCCCGGCCCGCCGCCAACGGGCCAGCCGTTGCTCGATACCCTGCTCTGCCGACTCGGCTTTGAGCCCGGCCTCGATCAGCTCGGCGCCAAGCCGATACTGCTCCAGCCGGTCGAACCGGAAGGGCTCATGCTCCTGGGGCAGCTCCTCCAGGGGTTCCAGCCAGACATTGAGACGCAGATTGAAAAAGCTGTGCACCGGGTTGCGCAGAAAACGTCGCAGCGGCTTCAGGCTCAGGCCCTCGGGCCACTCCCACGGGGGCAGTCGATCGTTCTCGCCCTGCGCCACCGCCTCATGCACCTCACGCCACTCGCTGGCGTAGGTGAAAAGGCGGGGATCGTGGGCAAAGTAACGCGGGCTGAACGGTTGCAGCGGATGCTCGGTGGTCACCGCCTGCAGCACCGCCTCGCCGTCGCCGGTCGCCGTTCTCCACCCCTGGCGGATGTGGTCGCGTAACTGGGCCACCAGCACGGAGGGGGGCTGTTCGGCGTTGTCCCGCACGCTGCGCCCCACCCAGCTGATGTAGAGCGCATCCCGCGCCGACAGCAGCGCCTCCAGAAACAGGTAGCGGTCATCCTCCCGCCGCGAACGGTCGCCGGGCCGGTAACGCCCCACCATCAGGTCGAAATCGAGCGGTGGCTGCACCCGGGGGTAGTCGCCATCGTTCATCCCCAGCAGGCAGACCCGACGGAAGGGGATGGCACGCATCGGCATCAAGGTGGCGATATTGACCGCCCCGGCCAGAAAGCGCTGCGACAGGCTGGGGTCATCGACGCCGTCGAGCCAGCTTTCGCGCACCACCTCCAGTGGCAGCGGGCGCTCCAGGCCCGCCTCGCCGCAGCTCTCCTGCCACTGCTGCAGCCTCAGCCCGAGCCGCTCCAGCAGGATCAGATCCTGATCGCTGGCGGGGCAGAAAAATCGATCCAGCAGCTCCGTGAGCACCACCCCCCAGTCGCCGTAGGGCATGGGGGTGAGCAGCCGCTCGCGCAGCTGCAGCAGCGCGGCGATCAGCTCAGCCAGCGGCCCCAGCTGCGCCGCCTCCAGCCCGCCCACATCCCCATAGGCCTCGATCCCGGCGAAGCTCTGCTCCTCACCCATCAGATAGCCCAACAACATCCGCCGCAGGCCAAACAGCCAGGTGTTCTGCTCCAGCCCTTCGGGTAGCTCCAGCCCGGCGCGCTGAGCGCCGTCCAGCCCCCAGCGGATACCGGATCGATCCACCCAGTGGCGCAGCCGGGGCAGATCGCTCTCGGCGATGCCAAACCGTTCGCGCAGGGCCGGCACCTCCAGCAGGTCAAACAGCTGGCTGACGCCAAACCGCTCCTGCGGCAGTTGCAACAGCAGCTCCAGCGCAATCAGCAGCGGCGCCCGGCCGCGCGCCTGCTGGTCGTTGAGGCTAAAGGGGATGAAGCGCGGGTCCTGCCGCTTCAGGCGACCAAACACGGCGCGGACGGCGGGCGCATACTGGTTGACGTCGGGCACCATCACGATGATGTCGCGGGGGCGCAGGGTAGCGTCCTGCTGCAGCCAGTGCAGCAGCTGGTCGTGCAGTATCTCCACCTCCCGTTGGGCGCTGTGCGCCACCTGAAACGTGAGTGAACGATCACTCTCATGCCAGAGTTTCGCCGTTTCGGCGGGGGGCTCCAGCTCCAGAATCTCCTGCTGGATCTGCCCCAGCAGCGGCAGGGACTCGATCTCCCCCGCGGGTGGATCAAACAGATCGATGCGCTCGAACCAGTCCTGGTAACGCTCCGGCTGATCGAACTGATCGAGCAGGCGGATATAATCGCGCCCCTGCTTGCCCCAGGCCGCCAGCAGCGGCTGGGCGTGGAGATGCAGTTGGGCGTCACTCAACGCCGTCGGCATCCCCGCCTTGCGAGCGTGTCGCTTGCGTTCACTGCGCAGCAGCTCCTTGCCATCGATGATATCGGCCCAGTAATGGCGGCAGGGGTTGTGCACACAGAGCAACACCTGGGTGTGGCGTGACAGCGCGGCCAGTGCCTCGATGAACTGCTGCGGCAGCGCCGAGATGCCAAACACCACCACCCGGCGCGGCAGATCGGCCGGCGCGCGGGACACCGTTTGGCAGCGCTCCAGAAAGCGCTGCTGCAGATCGGCACGGCTCGATCCCCTCTGGCCCTCATCCAGGTCGGCGCGGATCGCGCGCCAGAGCCGTGGTTGCCAGCGCTGCTCATCCGGCAGCGGCTGCGGCAAGCCATGGGCATCCAGCAGGTCGTCTACCCCCTCCCTCCAGCGGCTCAACCAATCCGCGCGGTAGACCTGATACTGGTCAAACAGATCCGCCAACCGCTCCGCCAGTTGGTACCCCTTGCGCGCACTTTCATCCCCCACGAGAAAGTGCGCCAGTGCTTCGAACTCCGGTTGTTCGAGCAGCTCGGGCAGCAGTCGCAGCAGCCGCCAGACGAGGCGCGACTTGTCGTAGGGGGAGGTTTTCGGCACCTGATCAGCACCGAGTACCGACCGATAGGCCTGCCAGAGAAAGCTCGAGGGCAGCTGAATATCCAGCGCCGCCGCGATGCCACAGCCGGGCTGCTCCGGCTCATCCACCGAGCGGGCCAGCGCCAGCTGCAGCCACTGGGCGATACCGTTGCTCTGCACCAATACGACCTCGTTCTCCAGCACCCCCAGCGGGTTGCGCCGCAGCCACTGCACCAGCAATGTGCGCAGCGCCTCGAGCCGATTGCCATGGATGATCGCCAGCCCCGCGGCCAGCGCGGTGGTTGAATCGTGTGCCATCTGCCAGGTTCCCTGTTTTGCCACGTTCCGAGCTGATCAGGATACACCACCCCCTCGGGGCACTACAGATGCACCCCATAGGGACGGCGCGGGAATCTACCTTGGCCGCAGCCTCCCACCCGGTTCAGCGCGCCTGCTGGATCAGCTCATCGATGCCACTGACGATCTCCTTGGAGAGTTGCACCACCTCCCGATACTTGCGCTCGGCCTCGGCGGTGTTGCCATGGCCCTTGGCTTCGATGATCTGCCCGATCAGCTGGTGCAGATGAGTATGTGGTGCCTCGATGGCGCGCAGCGCCGCGGAGTTGCCATAGTGCTCCTGGCCGATGGAATAGTACCAGCGCCCAAAATCACATTCGCGTGACGACACCGCCTGTTCATGGGGGATCTCCGCATGGCCGTCGAGAAATGCCCGCAACCGCATCTTCCACGCCTGGTGCGCCGCCTTGGCCACCTCCAGCTCGATCACATCATCTTTCGTCACTTTGAACTTGCGGATGACACCCATCAGTTGTGACAACTCAGCGCCAATACCGGCCGCCGAAACCAGAATATCGGCCGCACCCGCCGAGGTTTCTTCCGCATCCGTGTTAACGCGCGCAACCGACTGGTTGATGCTCTCACTGACCTGCGTTTGCTCCTCGGCCGCCGATGCGATCTGAGCCGTCATGTCACGGATCTCATCCATTTCCCGCGTGATCGCCTCCAACGCCTTGCCAGCGCGCTCCGCACTCGCCACCGTCTGCTCCGACTGCTCCTGACTGCGCTCGATCACCTGCACCGTGCGATGGGTTCCCTCCCGTAGGGCCGAAATCATCTCGCTGATTTCGGCGGTGGAGCTTTGCGTTCTGAGCGCCAACGCCCTCACCTCATCCGCCACGACGGAAAAACCACGCCCCTGCTCCCCTGCCCGGGCCGCCTCTATTGCGGCGTTGAGCGCCAACAGATTGGTCTGAT
>JAXHUI010000031.1:0-24093 GCA_034189745.1 Pseudomonadota bacterium | reverse complement strand
TTGGTTTTCGCCTTGCCCTTGGCGGTTTCCTCCTGCGCGGGCGCGGCGGTAGCCACCGGCGCGGTCGGCGCCTCCTGAGCGCGGGGCGCATCGCTTGGCGCCACACCGCTCTCCTGCGCGCGGCTCGCCTCAGCCATCGCCGCGGCGCCGGTGGCCGGCTCGTTCGCGGCCACCGCCTCGGTTGGCGGCTGCGCCGGCGCGTTCGGCGGCGTGGCGGTCGCCTCCGCCGTCACCGCCGGCGGGGTGGCGCTCTCCTCTTCCAGGGTGGAGCGCTTGACATAGGTTCGCTTCTTGCGCACTTCGACGCTGACCGTCTTGCGCTTGCCCGCCGCCCCGGCGACCTTCAGCTCGGAGCGGGTCTTGCGCTTGAGGGTGATTTTGCTCGGCTCCACCGCCGCCGCGTCCTCGCCGTGGCTGCGCTTGAGATGGGTCAGCAGCTTCAGCCGCTCCTCCTCGGTCACGCTGGAATCGATTTTTTTACCTGCGATGCCGGCTTCCTGCATCTGCGTCAACAGACGCTCAGCGGATACACCAACCACATCGGCAAGTTGTTTAACGGTTACTTCTGCCATCTATGTGTTCTCCTCTCCCGCTGGCGGTTACTGCTCTTGCGCAAACCAGGGCGCCCGAGCGGTCATGATCAGCTCGGCTGCCTTCTCTTCGGTCAGACCCTCCACCTCCAGCAGATCTTCCACCGCCTGTTCGGCGAGATCTTCCATGGTGACGATGCCATGGGCGGCCAGCTGATAGGCCAGCGCACGCTCCATCCCATCCATGTTCAACAGGTCTTCCGCCGGTTCCGCGTCACCCAGTTGCTCCTCACTGGCGATCGCCAGATTGATCAGAGCATCCTTGGCACGGCTACGAAGGGCTGTAACCAGCTCCTCGTCGAACTCTTCGATCTCGAGCATCTCCTCTTCCGGCACATAGGCCACCTCCTCGATGGAGGTGAAGCCTTCGTCCACCAGTATCTCAGCCAGCTCTTCGTCGATATCCAGGTGCTTGATGAACATATCCACCACCGCACCCACTTCGGTCTGCTGTTTCGCCGCCGCTTCCGCCTCCGACATCACATTCAAAGTCCAGCCGGTGAGCTCGCTGGCCAGGCGCACATTCTGACCGTTACGGCCGATCGCCATCGCCAGGGCCTCCTCCGCCACCGCCACATCCATGGAGTGGCTCTCCTCGTCGATCACGATGGAGGCCACCTCCGCCGGGGCCATGGCGTTGATCACCAGTTGGGCCGGGTTGTCATCCCACAGGATGATATCCACCCGCTCCCCCCCCAGCTCATTGGTCACGGCCTGGACACGGGAGCCGCGCATACCGACACAGGCGCCGACCGGATCGATCCGACCATCGTTGGTCTTGACCGCGATCTTGGCACGGATGCCCGGGTCGCGGGCGGCGGCACGGATCTCGATCACCTCCTCGGCGATCTCCGGCACCTCGATGCGAAACAGCTCGATCAGCATGGCGTTGGAGGTGCGGCTGAGCACCAGCTGCGGCCCTCGGCCCTCGCCGCGGACCTCCTCCAGCACGGCGCGCACCCGATCCCCCATGCGGTAACTCTCCCGCGGGATCAGGTTCTCCCGCGGCAGCAGCGCCTCGGCATTGTTGCCCAGATCCACGATCACATTGTCACGGGTCACCTTCTTGACCGTACCGGCCAGCAACTCCCCCTTGCGATCCTGGTACTGCTCCACCACCTTGGCGCGCTCGGCCTCGCGCACCTTCTGCACGATCACCTGCTTGGCGGTCTGGGCGGCGATGCGGCCAAACTTCACCGACTCGATCTTCTCCTCCCAGATATCGCCGGGTTTGAGGTTGGGGTCGATCTGCTCCGCTTCCTCCAGCGTCAGCTCGGTCCCGAGCGCCGGCACCTCGTCGTTACCCACCACCCGCCAGCGGCGCCAGGTTTCATAATCACCCGTGGCGCGGTCGATCACCACGCGGATATCCGCGTCCTCGTCATACCGTTTCCGGGTGGCCGTGGCCAGAGCCACCTCCATCGCCTCGAAAATGACCGCCTTGGGCACATCCTTTTCGTTCGAAACCGCTTCTGCAACCTGTAGAATCTCTTTATTCATCCGACTGCCTCGCCCAACCTCTAAACCGGTGTTAAAACTGGGGAATCACATTGGCGCGATCGATCTGATCGATCGGCAACAGATACTCTTCCTCATCGACAACCAGCAGAACCGCGTCCCCCTCGACGCCATTCAGCAGGCCCTTGAATTTCCGCCGCCCCTCAAAGGGCGCCCGCAAGCGCAGCTGCACCTGGTGTCCGGCATAGGCCTGAAACTGCGCCAGGGTGTACAAAGGGCGATCCAGACCGGGTGAGGAGACCTCCAGCAGGTACTGTTCGGGGATCGGATCTTCCACATCCAGAACACCACTCACCTGATGGCTGACCCGGGCGCAGTCATCCACGCTGACCCCGTCGGGGGCATCGATATAGATCCGTAATGTGCTGTTGCGACCGGCGGCGTGAAACTCCACCCCCCAGAGCTCCAGCCCCAGGGCGCTCACCACCGGTTCGATCAACGCCTGTAACGTTTGCAATCTCGCTGACACAGATGACGACCTCGTTCTGCCTGTATCTGAAACAAAAAATGGGTCTGTAAAGACCCATTTCTGACGCGGCACCCGAATGCCTTCTGTTCGGCTACGAAAAAGCCCCTGAAAAGGGGCTTGATCGTAAAGAAAGTGGTAGCGGGGGCTGGATTTGAACCAACGACCTTCGGGTTATGAGCCCGACGAGCTACCAGACTGCTCCACCCCGCATCAGAAACAGGTGCGCATTGTACACAACACCTGCCGGTATTACAAATGGTGCCGAAGGCCGGACTCGAACCGGCACGAGCATAGCTCACCACCCCCTCAAGATGGCGTGTCTACCAATTTCACCACTTCGGCGTGTCTGTTTCGATCTACTCGGCCACCGGAATATCGGACGGGGCCGCCCCGTCCGGCGCCGGCGGCTGCACCGGCAGATCGTTCCCTGTCGGCGCCGCCGGCTGATCGCCCCCGGCGGGCTGGGCCGCCGACTCGATCACCTCGGCGGAGGGGATCCCCGCGTCGTTGACGCTCTGGGCCCGCTGCTTGGCGTACACCGCCAGGGTAAAACTGGTGGCGAAGATACCTGCTGCCAGCAGCGCCGTCAATCGGCCGAGAAAACTTTTCGACCCCTGGCTGCCAAACACGGTTTGCGAGGCCCCCCCGCCGAAGGCGGCGCCCGCCTCCGCACCCTTGCCCTGCTGCAGCAACACCAGCGCAATGATGGCGGCGGCCAGCAGTACATGAACGATCAGAACCAGATTTTCCATCACTCCACCGTATCAGCCGGCGATCGCCGCCGCACGGCAGATCGCGATAAAATCATGCGCCCGTAACGACGCCCCGCCTATCAGGCCACCGTCGATATCGGGCATGGCGAACAGCTGCGCGGCGTTGTCGGGGGTGACGCTGCCCCCGTAGAGCAGCCGCACACCATCGCCGCGGCTCCCCGCCGCCGCGACCAGCTGGCCGCGCAGATGGGCGTGTACCGCCTGGGCCTGCTCCGGGGTGGCGGTCTTGCCACTGCCGATCGCCCAGACCGGCTCATAGGCCACCACCAGCCGCTCCAGTTCCGCCGGGTTCAGCCCGGCGGTGGCGGCCGCCAACTGCCGCTCCACCACCGCCAGCGCCGCGCCGGACTCCCGCTGCGCCCGCGTCTCGCCGACGCAGAGCACCGGAGCAAGCCCCGCCCGCAGCGCCGCCCGGGTCTTGGCCGCCACCTGACGGTCATCCTCATGGTAGAGGGCGCGCCGCTCCGAGTGGCCCACGATCACCCACCGGCAGCCCACATCGCGCAACATCGCGGCGGAGATCTCGCCGGTGTAGGCCCCGGCGTCGTGCTCGCTCACATTCTGAGCACCCAGCCCGATCACCGAGCCTTCCAGCTGCGCAGCCACCGCCTGCAGATAGACCGCCGGCGGACAGATACCGATCTCGACAGCCGCGACCGGACGACCCGCGAAAGACTCGACCAGCGCCGCCACCAGAGTCCGGTTGGTGGCGCGCTCGCCGTTCATCTTCCAGTTTCCGATCACCAGCGCGGTACGCATCGATATCCCCTTGGGAAAGAGGCGCGTATTCTAGCCAAGCGTTTGCTGACTGGCAAGGGCCGCCAGTTCTTTTTCCACCCTCGCCGCCAGCTGGCGACAGAGGCGCTCCACCTCCGCCCCATCTTCACCCTCGACCATCACCCGTACCACCGGCTCGGTGCCCGACGGGCGCAGCAGCACCCGACCGCGCCCGGCCAGCTGGGCCTCGGTGGCGGCCACCGCCTCTTGCACCGGTGCGATCCGGCTCAGGTCGGGCCGCCCCGGCATGGCCACATTGAGCATCAGCTGCGGCAGCTTCTGCATCCCCGCCTTCAACTCATGCAGCGTGCGGGCGCTCTCCTGCATCACCTTGAGCACCTGCAGCGCCGCCACCAGCCCATCGCCGGTGGTGGTCAGGTTGGTGCAGACGATATGGCCCGAGCTTTCCCCGCCGAGCCGCCAGCCATGCCGCTGCAGCTGCTCGATCACGTAGCGGTCACCGACCCGGGCCCGGGCGAAGGGCACCCCCAGCCGCTCCAGCGCCTGCTCCAGACCGAAGTTGGACATCTGCGTGCCCACCACCCCGCCGCCGAGGGTGCCCTGCTGGTGGAGCGTGTGGGCGATGATAAACAGGATCTCATCGCCATCGACCGGCTCGCCGCGGTGATCCACCAGCATCACCCGGTCCCCATCCCCATCCAGCGCCACCCCCAGATCGGCCCCCTCCGCCAGCACCACTTTTTGCAGCCGCCGGGTGTCGGTGGCGCCGCACCCCTCGTTGATGTTGACCCCGTCCGGCGAGGAGGCGATCTCGATCACCTCCGCCCCCAGCTCCGCCAACACCTTGGGCGCCACGTGGTAGGTGGCGCCGTTGGCGCAGTCCAGCACGATTCTGAGCCCCTTGAGATTGAGGCTGCCGCTGACGGTCCCCTTGCAAAACTCCACATAGCGCCCGGCGGCATCATCGATCCGACGCGCCTTGCCCAGCTCGGCCGAGCTGACCGTGGTCATCGCCAGATCCATCTGCGCCTCGATGGCACGCTCGATGCTGTCCGGCAGCTTGGTACCATCGCCGGAAAAAAACTTGATGCCGTTGTCGGAAAAAACATTGTGCGAGGCGCTGATCACGATCCCCGCGTTGGCCCGGAAGGTGCGGGTGAGGTAGGCGATCGCAGGGGTTGGCATCGGCCCGGTCAGCAGCACATCCACCCCCGCCGCCGACAACCCCGCCTCCAGCGCCGACTCGAACATATAGCCGGAGATGCGGGTATCCTTGCCGATCAGGATCTTGCTGCGCCCCTTGCGGGCAAACACACACCCCGCCGCCCAGCCCAGCTTGAGGACGAAATCCGGCGTGATCGGAAACCGCCCCACCTCCCCCCGGATACCATCGGTGCCAAAATAGTGTCTGCTCACCCCTCACACCTCCGCCGTCTCGTTCATTACCGCCTCGGTCATCCGCACCACATCCAGCGTGGGCGCCACATCGTGGGTGCGGATGATTTTCGCCCCCCGGCTCACCGCCAGCGCCACCGTGGCCAGACCGCCATAGAGGCGCTGCTGCACCGGCCGCCCCAGCACCGCGCCCAGCATCGACTTGCGCGAGGTGCCCACCAGCAGCGGCGCGCCGAGCCGGCTCAACCGCTGCAGCCGGTTCAGCAGGGCAAGATTATGCTCAACGGTTTTACCAAAGCCAAAGCCGGGGTCGAGCACGATACGATCATTCGCGATCCCCGCCTGTTGGCAGCGCTGCAGCTGAAACCGCAGAAAATGCTCCACCTCCTCGACCACATCCCGGTAGTGGGGCCTGTGTTGCATGGTGGCCGGGCTGCTCCCCTGCATGTGCATGACACACAGCGCCAGCGATGAGCCGCTCGCCACCTCGAGGGCACCGGGGCGGGAGAAGGCCCGCACATCGTTCAGCAGGTGCGCACCGGCGTCGGCGCAGGCGCGCATCACCTCCGGCGCGCTGGTGTCCACCGAAAGCACCACATCCAACTCTCGCGCCAGCCGCTCCACCACCGGCACCACCCGCGCCAGCTCCTCCTCCACCGCTACCGGGGCGGCGCCGGGGCGGGTGGACTCACCGCCGATATCGATCAGCGTCGCCCCCTCGGCCACCATCGCCGCCGCCTTCTCCAGCGCCCGCTCCAGCGATGGTCGCGCGCCCACATAGACGCTGCCGCCATCGGAGAAGGAATCGGGGGTCACATTGAGCACCCCCATCACCTGTACCCGGCTCAGATCCAGCCTGCGATCACCGCACTGCAACACGCTCATATCCGTTGTACTCCCCGTGCAACAAAAAAGGCTGACGCCCGCGCCAGCCTCTCGCCTATGCCCGGCGCGACCCATCTAGTCGCGCCGCGGCCCTCCCCGCTCATCCTCCGGCGGCAGCAGATCATCCTCGTCCTCGTCCTCGTCGGGATCGCTCCTGTTCGGTTGCGACAGCTCCCGCCGCTTGCGCTCCTCCATCTCCCGCTCGGCCTGATCGGCCCGCTCCTGCGCCTCGACCCAGCCATCCGGCGGCGTCACCTCCTGCCGCGCCATCAGCTGATCCAACTGCTTCGCGCCGATGGTTTCATATTTCATCAGCGCCTGCGCCATGGCATCGAGAATATCGCGGTTTTCCTCCAGGATCTGCTTGGCCCGGGCGTAACAGTCGTCGATGATCTTTTTCACCTCCGCATCGATCCGCCGCTGGGTCTCCTCCGACATCGGCCTCGCCCCCTTGCCCATGCCGCGGGCGAACGGGTCGTCATCCTCATCGTCGTACAGCAGCGGCCCCAGCTCATCGCTCAGCCCCCAGCGGGTCACCATGTTGCGCGCCAGCGTGGTCGCCTTTTGAATATCGTTGGAAGCCCCGGTGGTCACCCCATCCTTGCCCAGGGTCATCTCCTCCGCCAGCCGCCCGCCATAGAGGGAGCAGATCTGGGAGAGTATCCGCTGGCGGCTGTGGCTGTAGCGGTCCTCCTCCGGCAGGAACATGGTCACCCCCAGCGCCCGCCCCCGGGGGATGATCGACACCTTGTAGACCGGGTCATGCTCCGGCACCAGCCGCCCGATGATGGCGTGGCCGGACTCATGGTAGGCGGTGTTGAGCCGCTCTTTGTAGGACATCACCATCGACTTGCGCTCAGCGCCCATCATGATCTTGTCCTTGGCCTGCTCGAACTGCTCCATGCCAACGGTACGGCGGTTACTGCGCGCGGCGAACAGCGCCGCCTCGTTCACCAGGTTGGCCAGATCGGCCCCGGAGAACCCCGGCGTGCCGCGGGCGATCAGCTCCGGGCGCACATCATCGTCCAGCGGCACCTTGCGCATGTGAACCCTGAGAATCTGCTCGCGCCCGCGAATGTCCGGCAGCCCCACATGCACCTGCCGGTCGAAGCGCCCCGGGCGCAGCAGCGCCGGGTCGAGCACGTCCGGGCGGTTGGTGGCGGCGATCACGATCACCCCCTCGGTCCCCTCGAAGCCATCCATCTCCACCAGCAGCTGGTTCAATGTCTGCTCCCGCTCATCGTTGCCGCCGCCCATACCGACCCCCCGGTGGCGCCCCACGGCGTCGATCTCGTCGATGAAGATGATACAGGGGGCGTGCTTTTTCGCCTGCTCGAACATATCGCGCACCCTCGAGGCGCCCACGCCGACGAACATCTCCACGAAGTCGGAGCCGGAGATGCTGAAAAAGGGCACCCGCGCCTCACCGGCGATCGCCTTGGCCAGCAGCGTTTTACCGGTACCGGGCGAGCCCGCCATCAGCACGCCGCGGGGGATATGCCCCCCCAGCCGCTGGAACTTGCCCGGATCGCGCAGATACTCCACCAGCTCTTTTACCTCCTCCTTGGCCTCATCCACCCCGGCCACATCGTCGAAGGTGGTTTTCACCTGATCCTCGCTCATCATGCGCGCCTTGGACTTGCCGAACGACATCGGCCCCCCCTTGCCGCCGCCACCGCCCTGCATCTGGCGCATGAAAAACATGAACACGGCGATGATCACCAGAATCGGGAAGGAAGCCACCAGCAGCTGGGTCCAGATGCTCTGATGCTCCGGCTGTTTGCCCTCGATCACCACATTGTGCTGCAGCAGATCATCGATCAGCTTGGGGTCCTGCGCCGCCGGCCGCACCGTCTCGAACCGCTCCCCATTGCTGCGCTGGCCGGTGATCACATAACCATCGATGGTGACCTTGGCGATACGGTCGGCCTGAACCTCAGCGATAAAGTCTGAATAGGTCAGCTTGCCGACGTTGCTTTCGGCACTGAAATTGTTGAAAACCGAGAGCAGAACCGCTGCTATCACCAGCCACAACACCAGATTTTTTGCCATATCGTTCAATGGATCGCCCTCTGTTCACTCGATTCTGTCGGCCATACGGATCATCACGTTCAACCCATCGGCACCGCCCTGCAATCTGTTTCTCATCGCCCGCCCGCCGAGCGGGCCGCGCTCGCGTCCATCCCAACCCACACCGCACACCCTCGGGGCGCTACTCAGCCCGGCGCGACTGCGCTAAAATGGCGCCCCATCCATCCAAACCGTGGGGCTTACCCCAGACCATGGGGGCGGCCAGCCCCAAACCAAGAGGCACCGTATTCTAGTATGAGCTTGACGCCTGAGCAAAAAAAGCAGCTGCGCACCCTCGGCCACCGGCTGAACCCCATCGTCACCGTGGCCGGCAAGGGGTTGTCGGAGAACATCCAGCTCGAGGTGGACCGCGCCCTCGAAGATCACGAGCTGATCAAGGTGAAGTTCGCCGTCGCTGATCGCGACAGCAAGCGCCAGCTGATTGCGCAGCTGTGCGAGATCGTCGAGGCGCAGCTGATCCAGCAGATCGGCAATATCGCCCTGCTCTACCGCCCCGCCCGCACGCCCAACCCCAAACTCTCCAACCTGCCGCGCTGATCTGAGCAGAATGAGCCGCCCCGGCGGCTCCCCCGGCCGATCAGATATGCTCCACCGCCACGATCTCATACTCGATCAGGCCGGAGGGGGTCTGCACGGTTGCGATATCCCCCTCCTCTTTGCCCACCAGCGCCCGCGCGATCGGTGAGTTGACGGAAATTTTCCCGGCGCGGATATCCGCCTCGTCATCCCCCACGATCTGGTAGCGCACCGCCTCTTCGCTCTCGATATTGATCAGCTCCACGGTGGTGCCGAAAATCACCTTGCCGGTGGGCTCGATCGCGGTCACATCGATCACCTGCGCCTGGGACAACTTGTGCTCGATCTCGCGGATCCGCCCCTCGATGAACCCCTGCTGTTCGCGCGCGGCGTGGTACTCCGCGTTCTCCTTCAGATCGCCATGGGCGCGCGCCTCGGCGATCGCCGCGATCACCGCGGGGCGCTGCACCGACTTGAGATCGGCCAGCTCTTCCCGCAGTTTCTGCTCCCCGGCAACTGTCATCGGAACCCGTTTCATTCTGCTACTCCTGCGTGCACGTCCTGCAGACGGCGCACGGTTTTTTCTTCACCAAATTTGAGCGCCTCGGCGGTGGCCGCGGCTCCCGCCAGCGTGGTGGTGTAGGGAACCTTGTGCTGCAGCGCACAGCGGCGGATCTCGGCGGAATCGGCGATCGCCTTGCGCCCCTCGGTGGTGTTGATCACGTAGGCGATCTCACCGTTTTTGATCATGTCGACGATATTGGGCCGCCCCTCGGCCACCTTGTTCACCCGCTCCACCGCCAGCCCGGCCCCCTTGAGCAGGGCGGCGGTGCCGGTGGTCGCCACCAGCGCAAAGCCCAGCGCGGCCAGATCCCGCGCCACCGCGACCACCCCCGCCTTATCCACATCGCGCACCGAGATGAACGCCTTGCCGTTGGCGGCGGGCATCTTCTCCCCGGCGCCGATCTGCGCCTTCATGAAGGCTTCGCCGAAGGTGGCGCCGATCCCCATCACCTCGCCGGTGGATTTCATCTCCGGGCCGAGAATCGGGTCCACCCCCGGAAACTTGTTGAACGGGAACACCGCCTCCTTCACATTGAAGAACTTCGGCACGATCTCTTCGGTGAACCCCAGCTCCTGCAGCGTTTTGCCGGTCATCGCCAGCGCCGCGATCTTGGCCAGCGAGACGCCGATGCACTTGGAGACGAACGGCACCGTGCGCGAGGCGCGCGGGTTCACCTCGATCACGTAGATCTCGCCATCCTGGTAGGCCAGCTGCACATTCATCAGCCCGACCACCCCCAGCTCCAGCGCCATCTTGCGCACCATCTCGCGCATCTCATCCTGCACCGGGGCGGCCAGGCTGTAGGGGGGCAGGGAGCAGGCGGAGTCACCGGAGTGGACCCCGGCCTGCTCGATATGCTGCATGATCGCGCCGATCACCACCTGCTTGCCGTCGCTGACCGCGTCGATATCCACCTCCACCGCCGCGTCGAGGAAGTGATCCAGCAGCACCGGCGCGTCGTTGGAGACCTGCACCGCGGAGCTCATGTACCGGCGCAGCTCACTCTCCTTGTAGACGATCTCCATGGCGCGGCCACCCAACACATAGGAGGGGCGCACCACCAGCGGATAGCCGATCTTGCCCGCCTCCACGATCGCCTCCTCCAGACTGCGCACGGTGGCGTTCTCCGGCTGCTTCAGCCCCAGCCGCTTGAGCATCTGCTGAAACAGCTCCCGATCCTCGGCCCGGTCGATCGCCTCCGGGCTGGTGCCGATGATCGGCACCCCGGCCTGCTCCAGCGCCACCGCCAGCTTCAGCGGCGTCTGGCCGCCATACTGCACGATCACCCCCTTGGGCCGCTCCAGCTGCACGATCTCGAGCACATCCTCCAGCGTGATCGGCTCGAAGTAGAGCCGGTCGGAGGTGTCGTAATCGGTGGAGACCGTTTCCGGGTTGCAGTTGACCATGATGGTCTCGTAGCCGGCCTCCCGCGCCGCCAGCGCCGCATGGACACAGCAGTAGTCGAACTCGATCCCCTGGCCGATCCGGTTCGGGCCGCCGCCGATCACCATGATCTTCTCCCGCCCGGAGGGGTTGGCCTCGCACTCCTCCTCGTAGGTGGAGTACATATAGGCGGTATCGGTGGCGAACTCCGCCGCGCAGGTATCCACCCGCTTGAACACCGGACGCACCCCCAGCCGCTGGCGCTGTTTGCGAAACGCCTTTTCACTCACCCCCAGCAGTTGCGCCAGCCGGGCATCGGCGAACCCCTTGCGTTTGAGGCGGCGCAGATACGCCTGATCGAGGTCGCTCAGCGCCATCTCCGCCACCCGCTGCTCCTCCCTGATCAGATCCTCGATCTGGGCCAGAAACCAGGGGTCCACGCCGCTCAGGGTGTAGATCTCCTCCACCCCCATGCCGAGGCGGAAGGCGTCACCGATATACCAGATCCGTTCCGCCCCCGGCTGGGTCAGCTCGCGCACGATATCCTCCCGCGCCTCCTCCGCCGCCAGGTCCACGATCGGATCAAACCCGGTCGCCCCCACCTCCAGCCCGCGCAGCGCCTTCTGCAGCGACTCCTGCTGGGTGCGGCCAATCGCCATCACCTCCCCCACCGATTTCATCTGCGTGGTCAGGCGGCTGTTGGCCTGGGGGAATTTTTCAAAGGTGAAGCGCGGAATCTTGGTCACCACGTAGTCGATGGCGGGCTCGAACGACGCCGGTGTGCGCCCGGCGGTGATGTCGTTGCGCAGCTCATCCAGGGTGTACCCCACCGCCAGCTTGGCGGCGATCCGGGCGATCGGGAAGCCGGTCGCCTTGGAGGCCAGCGCCGAGGAGCGCGACACCCGCGGGTTCATCTCGATCACCACCATGCGCCCGGTTTTCGGGTCCACCCCGAACTGCACGTTGGAACCGCCGGTCTCCACCCCGATCTCGCGCAGCACCGCGATCGAGGCGTTGCGCATGATCTGGTACTCCTTGTCGGTCAGGGTCTGCGCCGGCGCCACGGTGATCGAATCCCCGGTATGCACCCCCATGGCGTCGAAATTCTCGATCGAACAGACGATGATGCAGTTGTCGTTGCGATCGCGCACCACCTCCATCTCATACTCTTTCCAGCCGATCAGCGACTCGTCGATCAGCAGCTCCCGGGTGGGCGACAGATCCAGCCCGCGCTCGCAGATCTCGATATACTCCTCCCGGTTGTAGGCGATCCCGCCGCCGGAGCCCCCCATGGTGAAGGAGGGGCGGATGATGGCCGGAAAGCCGATCGAGTCCAGCACCTGCAGCGCCTCCTCCATGCTGTGGGCCATGGCGGAGCGCGGGCACTCCAGGCCGATGTTTTTCATCGCCTTGTCAAACCGCTCCCGGTCTTCCGCCTTGTCGATCGCGTCTTGGCTGGCACCGATCAGCTCGACACCGAACCGGGCCAGCACCCCTTCCCGATCCAGATCCAGCGCGCAGTTGAGCGCCGTCTGGCCGCCCATGGTGGGCAGCAGCGCGTCGGGACGCTCCTGCTCGATGATCTTAGCCACCGTCTTCCAGTTGATCGGCTCGATATAGGTCGCATCCGCCATGGCCGGATCGGTCATGATGGTGGCCGGGTTGGAGTTCACCAGGATGACACGAAACCCCTCCTCCCGCAGCGCCTTGCACGCCTGCGCCCCGGAATAGTCGAATTCGCACGCCTGGCCGATCACGATCGGGCCCGCGCCAAGGATCAGAATACTGTTTATGTCCGTACGTTTTGGCATCTGTGTTAACCGGTCATCTCTGTTGCTGTCACTGCGGTGTCAGGGCGGAATCAGGCTTACTGCCGCGCCTGCATCTGTTCGATGAAGCGATCGAACAGGGGGGCCATGTCATGGGGGCCGGGGCTGGCCTCGGGGTGCCCCTGGAAACTGAACGCCGCCACGTCGGTGCGCTCGATCCCCTGCAGCGAGCCATCGAACAGGGATCTGTGGGTCGCCCGCAGGCAGGCGGGCAGCGAGGCTTCATCCACGGCAAAGCCGTGGTTCTGGCTGGTGATCATCACCCGGCCGCCGTCGAGCGCCTGCACCGGATGGTTGGCGCCGTGGTGGCCAAACTTCATCTTCACGGTGCGCGCCCCGGACGCCAGCGCCAGCAGCTGATGCCCCAGACAGATCCCGAACAGCGGCACCCCGCTGGCCAGCAGGTCGCGGATCGCGGCGATGGCGTAGTCACAGGGCTCGGGATCGCCGGGGCCGTTGGAGAGAAACACCCCGTGCGGATTCAGCGCCAGCACCTCGGCGGCGGGGGTCTGCGCCGGCACCACGCTCACCCGGCACCCCCGCGCCACCAGCATCCGCAAGATGTTGTGTTTCACGCCGAAGTCATAGGCCACCACGTGCAGCGCCAGCGCCTCGTCGGCGGGGGTCTCATACCCCGCCCCCAGCGTCCAGCCGCCCCCGCGCCAGCGGTAGCGCTCGCCGGTGGTGACCTCCCGCGCCAGGTCCATCCCCTTCAGCCCCAAAAACGCCCGCGCCGCCGCCAGCGCCTCCGGCTCGTTCGCCCCCGCGCCGGCCATGATGCAGCCGTTCTGCGCCCCCTTCTCCCGCAGGATGCGGGTCAGGCGCCGGGTGTCGATATCGGCGATGGCGACGACCCCCTGCGCCGCGAGGTAACGATCCAGCGGCTGCTGGGCGCGAAAGTTGCTCATCGCCAGCGGCAGATCACGGATCACCAGCCCGGCGGCCCAGACACGGTCGGACTCCAGATCCTCCCCGTTGACACCGGTATTACCGACATGGGGGTAGGTGAGGGTCACGATCTGGCGGCAGTAGGAGGGATCGGTCAGGATCTCCTGGTAGCCGGTCATCGACGTGTTGAACACCACCTCGCCACTGGCCGCGCCATCGGCGCCAATCGCTACGCCCCAAAAAACGGAGCCGTCCTCGAGGGCTAGAATGGCTGGTCGCGTCAATTGAACCTCCCCGCGCATAGGCGAAAAATAAACTGGACAGTTGGATGGGATATGTGCAAAAAAGCGAGGCAAAGCACACGGTTCACCTCGCTCTCCTCCAGCTTCGTTGCGCCTGCCTCACCTGCAGGTCAAACGGCGGCATTCTAGCCGATCCGGGCGGGCGCGTCCACGCAAAGCCGCCCCCCTCCCCCGGCCGGAGCGGGCCGGCGGCGAGGAAAACCGCCCACCCCCTTGACGCCCCACCCCCGGGCTGGTTGAATAAGCGCCTCGTTTGGCCCAGATAGCTCAGTCGGTAGAGCAGGGGATTGAAAATCCCCGTGTCGGTGGTTCGATTCCGCCTCTGGGCACCAGCCTCTCTGCACCAACCTCTCCACAGCGATCACAACCGCCCACCCCCTTCAGGCCGAGGCGCCTCGGCGTGCGCCGCTCACTAATCGCCACCGCGGCGGGCCGCCAGCTGCTCCAGCGCCCCCTCCACCCCCCGGCGGGTGCTCTCGGCGCCATCGGCGCAGAAGCCGAGGTCGGTCAACAGGCCGTTTTTCAAACTGTACACCCAGCCATGCACGTTCAGCTCCTGGCCGCGACTCCAGGCATCCTGCACCACCGTGGTGTTGCACACATTATGGGCCTGCTCGATCACGTTGAGCTCACACAGCAGGTCCACCTGCCGGGTCGTGCCCTGCCACGGGCCCACCAGCGTCCGGTGCTTGTAGTACACCTCGCGGATGTTACGCAACCAGTTGTCGATCAAACCGTGGCGCTCGGGCTCCATCGCGGCGCGGATACCGCCACAGCCGTAGTGGCCCACCACCATCACATGCTTCACCTTCAGCACCTCCACCGCGAACTGCAACACCGACAGGCAGTTCATGTCGGTGTGGACCACGATGTTGGAGACGTTGCGGTGAACGAACAGCTCCCCCGGCAGCAGGTCGACGATCTCATTGGCCGGCACCCGGCTGTCGGAGCAGCCGATCCAGAGATACTCCGGCGCCTGCTGCGCCGCCAGGGTGGGAAAGAAGCGCGGGTCCTGCTGGCGAATGCGCTCGGACCAGTTGCGGTTGTTGCTGAAAAGGTTCGACAGTTTCTTCATCTTCCTCCCTCCGCGGGCAGAACGGAAACAACGCCGGCATCACCCCTCGAGCGGGCCGGGCGAGCCATGGTACTGGGCGCTGAGCTCATGCACCGCCTCCACCAGCACCCGGGCGCTATCGGGATCGGCGAACTGATGGATGCCGTGGCCCAGGTTGAACACATGGCCACTGCCGTGGCCAAAACGGCGCAGAATATCCGCCACCTCGGCGCGAATGCGCCCCGCCGGGGCATAGAGCACACACGGGTCCATGTTGCCCTGCAGCGCAACCCGATCGCCCACCCGGCGGCGGGCCGCGTCGATGTTGGTGGTCCAATCCAGCCCCAGCCCGTCGGCGCCACTGGCCGCCATCGCCTCCAGCCACTGCCCGCCATTTTTGGTGAACAAAATCACCGGCACCCGCCGCCCCTCCCACTCGCGGATCAGGCCAGCGACGATCTGGCGCATATAATCGAGAGAGAACGCCCGGTAGATCGGTTCGCTGAGCACCCCGCCCCAGGTATCGAAAATCTGCACCGCCTGTGCGCCGCTGCGGATCTGCTCATTCAGATAGGCGGTGACCGAGCGCGCCAGTTTGTCCAGCAGCGCGTGCATCACCTCGGGGGTGGCGTACACCATCCGCTTGATATGGCGAAAATCCTTGCTCGAGCCCCCCTCCACCATGTAGGTCGCCAGCGTCCAGGGGCTGCCGGAAAAACCGATCAGCGGCACCCGCCCGGCGAGCGCGCCCCGAATGGTCTTCACCGCCGCCATCACATAATCCAGCGCCTGAGCCGGGTCGGGAATCTCCAGCCCGGCCACATCCTGCTCGCTGCGCACGACCTTCCTGAAGCGCGGCCCCTCCCCCGGCTCGAAATAGAGCCCCAGTCCCATCGCATCGGGGATGGTGAGAATATCGGAAAACAAAATCGCCGCATCCAGATCGAACCGCTCCAGCGGCTGCAGCGTCACCTCACAGGCCAGCTCGGGATTTTTGCACAAGCTCATGAAATCCCCCGCCCGCGCCCGGGTGGCACGGTACTCCGGCAGGTAGCGCCCCGCCTGTCGCATCATCCACACCGGCGTCACATCCACCGGCTCGCGCAGCAGCGCCCGCAGCAAGCGGTCATTCTTCAGCTCAGCCATCGCACTCTCAATCCCGTTGCCAATGATTCAAACGCGCCATTGTAGCACCGTTACCCCGCCACCGGGGCCACCGCGTTGGGGCGAACACCCCGCCCCCGCTCACAGCCGCAGCGCATATTCAGCCAGGCAGAAAAGGGCGCTGCCAGCGGCAATTCCCACCATGTTGGCCAGCATATCCAGCCAGCAGAAACCGCTGCCCCAGTAGTGATCCCAGCACTCCTTGGCCAGCCCGACCACCACCACCAGCACGATGGCACTCCACAGCGGCAGCAGCAGCGCCCCCAGCAGCAGCAGCGCCAGGCTGTAACCGAAATGCTGCCGCTTGTCATGTTCCTGGGTATGTTTGATCACGGCGTGGCAAAAAGGCACCAAGGGGATCATCCCGCCGGCTGCCCAGCAACCAGGCGCTGATACAGCTGCAGATAGCGCGTCGCCATCCGCTGCGCCGTGAACAGCCCCAGCAGGCGGGCGTGGCCGGCAAACCCCAGCTTGCGACAGAGCGCCGGATCGGCATGTAACCGGCTCATCGCCCGGGCCAGGGCGGCACTGTCCGCCGGCGCCACCACCAGGCCGGTGACCCCATCCCGGTTGACATGACTGGTACCGGTGCCGAGCTCGCAGCTGATCAGCGGCAGTCGCATCATCTGCGCCTCCAGCAGGCTGATCCCGAACGCTTCAGAGCGCAGCTGGGAGGGAAACACAAACAGCCGCGCCAGCGACAGCAGCGCCACCTTCTCCGCCTCGCTCACCGCGGGGATGAAGTGGATCTGCCCGGCCCCCGCCGCCTGGCGGCGCAGCTCCGCCTCCATCTCCCCCCGGCCCGCGATCACCACCGGCAGGCCGGTCGCCTTGGCCGCCTCGATCAGGTAGGGGAGCCCCTTGTAGTAGCGCAGCGCGCCCAAAAACAGGCAAAACCCCTCCCCCACCCGCTGGCGCAACCGCGCCTGAATGTGGGGATAAACCGGCGGATAATCGAGGGGGTTGATCCCCAGCTCGATCACCTCCACCCCGCGCCCGAGGCGGCCGAGCATTGCGCTGCTGGCGACATAGTTGGGCGAGGTCGCCACCACCGCCTCCACCGAACGCAGAAAGCGGCGCGCCAGCGGGGCGTAGAAGCCGTTGACCCAGCGCTGGCGCACCACATCGCTGTGGTAGGTCACCAGCGCGGGGGGCAGCCGGCGTTGCCGCTTGGCCAGCAGATAGAGCAGATCCTGCAACGGAAAGGGGTGGTGAAAATGGAGCAGGTCCGCCCACTCCAGCAGCGCCGAGAACTGGCGCTGAAAGCTGATACTGAGCGGCATCGAGGCGACACTGACCAGTTGCGGGCAAAAATGAACCTCCGTGCCACAGGGCCATTGCTCCACCCGCGCTCGCCGCGCCCGGGTGCAGGCCAGCACCCGATGGCTGACCCCCCGCAAGCTGGTGTAGCGGGTGATGTTCTGGATCACCACCCCGACGCCGCCCACATCCTCCGGCGGCGCGGACTTGTACAGATGCAGTACGTTCAACGCTCAGCCCGCCGTGCTGGCCGCATACTCCACCTCGCGCGCCTCCAGCAGCGCGTTCACCTGCTCCAGGTCCGCCTCGTTCAGGGTGCCGCTCCAGCGCTTGAGCACGATATAGCTGAGCAGAAAACTGTACTGCGCCTCCAGCAGATCGCGGTGGGCGCTGTACTGCTCGCGGGTGCGGTCGAGCACATCGACCGCGTTGTTGATGCCAAAGGTGAAGCTCTTCTCCGCCGCCTCACGCGCCTTGACCGCGGAGGCCAGCGCCACCCGGGCCGCCGCCACCTTGGCGAGGGAGGACTCGCTGTTGAGAAAGGCGGTTCTCACCTCCCGCAACACCTGGCGGCGCGCCTTCTCCAGCTCCTGCTGCGCCACCAGCAACCCCTCGTAGGCCGCGTCGGTGCGGGCCTGAGTGGACCCCCCGGCAAACAGCGGAATCTGGATATTGAGGGCCGCCACACTGGACTCCGTCTGGTTGGAGAGGGAGTTCTCATAGCCGATGTTGCTTTTCTGCGTGCTCAGCTGCAGCGACAGCTTCGGCAGATGGCCGCCAAACGCCCCCTGCTGGGCCCGCCGCTGCGCCTCCACCGCCGCCAGCCGCGCCTGCATCAACGGGTTGGTCGCCAGCGCCAGATCGCGCCAGTACTCATGGGTTTTGAGATCGAACGCCGCCACCAGATCGGGCTGCGCCTCCAGCCGCTCCAGCTGCTCATACACCGGTCGGCCGATCACCTCGGCCAACCCCTCCCGCGCCACCCAGATCCGGTTTTCCGCCTCGATCTGATCCGATTTGAGCCGGTCCAGCCGCGCCTCCACCTCCAGCTTCTCGGTGATCGACGCCATCTGCCGCTCGTAGAGCGAATCGACCCGCTCCAGGTTGCGCTCCACCACCCGTTTTTCCGCCAGAATCAGCTCCAGCGAATCCTGCGCGGCCAGCACATCGAAGTAGCGCTGCACCAGGTCCGCCGTCGCCCCCTGAATGTCATCCTCCCCCTGCGAGCGGGCCTGCTCACTCAGCGCCCGGGAGCGTTGATAGCTCTGCCACACCGGCATATCGAACACCACCTGACTGATCGAGGCGGCGTAGCGCTCACCGCTGTAGTTGGTATCGAGCCGCCCCGCCTGGTAATCGGTGCGGGTCAGGCGCGACTCCACACTCATCTGCGGCAGCAGCTGCCCCAGGGCCTCGCGCTGCTGATACTCCGCCTGCCGCGCCGCCGCCTGGGCGGCCAACACGCGCGGGTCCTGACTTTGCGCCTGCTGATACAGCAGCAACAGATCCGAAGCGCCACCGGCACTCTCACCGCTATTCACTTCGGCGCCGCTGTTCGCAGCCTGCGCGGCGGGCAGGAAAGGCAACGGGGTCGCCAACACCATCACCAGGGAGCAGCGCCCCAACAGCTCGCCAATCGGTCGTCGCATACGGTTCAATCCTCTATGAATGAGCGTGCGAAGGCGTTGCTGGCCGGCTGGATCAGATACTCCAGCAACGTGCGCTCGCCGGTATTGATCAGCACCTCAGCCGGCATTCCCGGAATCAGCAGCAACGAGCCCAGCTGCTCCCGCCCCTTGTCGGTCAGCTCCACCCGCGTCAGGTAGTAGGGCATCCCGGTCTTCTCATTGGTCAGGCGGTCGGCGGACACCTGGGTCACCACCCCCTCGATCACCGGCGTGGTGGCCGATTTGAAGGCGCTGAAGCGAATATCCGCCAGCTTGCCCACGCTGACCCGGTCGATATCCATCGGCGACACCTGCGCCTCGATGATCAGATCGGAGCTCGCCGGCACAATATCCAGGATCGGCTCACCGGCCCTGACCACCCCACCGACCGTATGCACCTTCATCCCCAGCACCATCCCCGCTTCCGGTGCCCGCACCACGGTGCGCTCCACCCGATCGGTCAAGGCGCGCTCACGCTCGCGCAGATCGAACAGCTTCGACTGCACCTCGGACAGCTGGTTCATCACCTCGGTATGGAAATCCTTTTTCAACTGCAGAATCTGCAGCTCGGTTTCACCCCGGCGCATCTTGGCCTGGGCGATTTTCGAGCGGTTGTCGGCCATCTCCCCCTCCAGCTCCGACACCCGCCGTTCCAGATCGCGCAGCCGCTGCTTGTCGACGAAACCATCGCTGAGCAGCTCGGAGAGATCGCGCACCTCCTCGCGGTAGGATTTCATCAACTCATCTTTACTGCGGTTGACCGCTTGAAGACCGCGCACCTGCTCATCGATCTGGGTCATCCGCTGCTCCAACACGCTGATTTCACCCAGATGGGAGTTCATGCGGGCGGTGAACAGCTGCGTCTCACTCAACACCGCCTCCTTCACGCGGGGGTCCTCCCGGTCGAAACTGGCGGGAAAGACGATCTCATCGAGGCCATCCCGCTCCGCCTGCAAGCGCGCCTCCCGCGCCAGCGCCGCGATCAGCTGCCCCTTCACGATCCCCAGCTCCGCCTGCGCCTGGGTATCATCCAGCACCAGCAGCACATCCCCCGCCTCCACCTGGTCACCATCGCGCACGTGGATCTCCTTGACGATCCCCCCCTCCAGATGCTGCACCGTCTTGCGGTAGCTCTTGACCGTGACCACACCGGGGGCCAGCGCGGCGCTGCCGATCGGCGCCACCGCCGCCCAGGTGCCAAACATGCCAAAGGTGACAAACAGAATCAGCAGCCCGATCAGGCGTGGTTTCTTATCCGACAACTCCAGTTCAAACTGGCCCTGGCGGATCGCTTGCAGTGCATCTTTACTCATCTCATTTCATTCCTCAGGCCGGTCGGTTGATGGCGGGCGCGGCCGCGCGGGAGGCTTTGCCGAGCTCGGCCAACACCTGATCGCGGGGGCCGAACATCACCAGCACCCCCTCCTTCATCACCATCAACTTCTGCACCTGCGACAGCACACTGGAGCGGTGGGTGATGATGAACACCGTCGCGCCGGTCTCCTTCAGATTCTGCAGCGCCAGCGCCAGCGCCGCCTCCCCCTGATCATCCAGGTTGGAGTTGGGCTCATCCAGCACGATCAGCTTCGGCCGGCCGTAGATCGCCCGCGCCAGCCCGATCCGCTGCCGCTGCCCGCCCGACAACACCCCGCCGGTGGCCCCGATCACCGTGTCATACCCCTCCGGCAGGCGCAGGATCATCTCATGCACCCCCGCCATCGTGGCCGCCCGCACCACCTCCTTGGAATCCACCTCGCCAAAGCGGGCGATATTCTCACTGATCGAACCCTCGAACAGCTCGATATCCTGCGGCAGATAACCGATATAGGGCCCCAGCTCCTCCCGCTTCCAGTTGTAAATATCCGCCCCATCCAGCCGCATCTTGCCACCCAGGGTGGGCCAGATCCCCAAAATGGCCCGCGCCAGGGTCGATTTGCCCGCCGCGCTCGGCCCCACGATCCCGACCATCTCCCCCGGCTCCACCACAAAGCTGACCCCCTTCACCACCGGGGTCCGGCTGCCCGGCGGCGCCACCATCACATTCTCGGCGCTCACCCGCCCCTTGGGGGCCGGCAGCGACATCCGCTCCGGCTCCTCCGCCACATGGGTGAGAATCTCATTCAACCGCTGATACTGCGAGCGGGCCGTGACAAACTGCTTCCACACCCCGATCATCTGATCGATCGGCGCCAGCGCGCGCCCCAGCAAAATGGAACCGGCGATCATCATCCCCGGCGAAATCTCCTGCTGAACCGCCAGATAGGCCCCCAGCCCCAGCACCAGCGACTGCACGATCAAGCGGGTGGTCTTCGACACCGAAGTCAAAATCCCCGCCCGGTCACTGGCGATCCCCTGCAGCGCCAGCACCTTGCGGTTCTTCTCCTGCCAGCGCTCGCGAATGCGCCCCAGCATCCCCATCGACTCCACCACCTCCGCGTTGCGCAGATTCTTGTTGGTGAACTGAGTGGCGCCCATATTCTCCCGGTTGGCCTCCCCCAGCATCTTGCTGGTCACCTTCTCATTGATCACCGCCAGGGTGGCGAGAATGAGCACACTGATGATCGCCACCACCCCGAACCAGGGGTGAAACACAAACATCAGAGCGATATAGATCGGCACCCAGGGGGCATCGAAGAAAGCAAACAACCCGTTCCCGGTCAGAAACTGGCGCAACCCGGTCAGATCATTCAGCGGCTGGGCGCTGGCCTGCATCCCCCCGCTCATCAGCGCCTGCTTGAAGCTGGCGTCGTAGAGACGGTGCCCCAACAGCGCGTCGATTTTGGTACTCACCCGCACCATGATCCGCGAGCGCACCCACTCCAGCCCCCCCATGGTGAGCATCAGCAGCAGCATCACCAGCGTCAGCATCACCAGCGTCGACACACTGCCACTGGTCACCACCCGGCCATACACCTGCAACATATAGAAAGCCGGCACCAGCATCAGCAGGTTGATGAACATGCTGAACAGACCAACGCTGAAAAAACTGGACCGGCAGTTATGCAACACCGCCTCCAGATCAGTACGCTTTTTCTCCATGGAGCACTCCAAAGGGGGGTCGGACAACACCTCGCTGCCCGCGGTCAAATATGTATGACCCCGGCTCACTTCAAGCCGACGCGTTGAAACGACCCGATAAAAAGTCGATGGCAAAACAGGCCGGCATGTTAGCACAGCCCGATTCGGCTCGACAGCCCCCGCCCGCACCAGCTGTTAGCCCAAAGCAGTCCACCCCGGTGGACTAACGCCGGCAGATGGTCGATAATCCCCGCCCGCAGCAACCCAACCGTCAGGAAGTCACATGCTCACACCGGTCATCATGGCAGGGGGCAGCGGGAGCCGGCTCTGGCCCCTGTCGCGTCAAAACACCCCCAAGCAGTTCCTCGACCTCGACCACAGCGGCCAGACCCTGCTCCAGCGCACCCTCGCCCGCCTCGCCCCGCTGGAGCACCACTCCCCGCTGATCATCGGCAACGAAGCGCACCGCTTCCAGATCGCCGAACAGCTGCGCCAGCTCCACCTCGGCGGGCGCGTCATCCTCGAACCCGCCGCCCGCAACACCGCCCCGGCGGCGGCGCTGGCCGCCCTGACCCTGGCGCCGCAGGACGACCCGATCATGCTGATCCTGGCCGCCGACCACCACGTCCAGCACCCCGCGGCCCTGCTGCAGGCGATCACCGCGGGGCAAACCCTGGCCGCCCAGGGCCGGCTGGTCACCTTCGGCATCGTCCCCGACCGCCCCGAAACCGGCTACGGCTACATCCGCAAGGGGGAGGCGCTGAGCGCGACCGCCTGGGAGATCGACCGCTTCACCGAAAAACCGGACCAGCAAACCGCCCGCGACTACATCGCCAGCGGCCACTACCTGTGGAACAGCGGCATCTTCATGGCCCGCGCCTCCACCTACCTGAACGAGCTGGAACGCCACGCCCCCGAGATACTGCTGCACTGCCGCCAGGCGCTCCAGCAGGGCAGCAGCGATGCCGACTTCATCCGCCCCGACCCCGCCGCCTTCGCCGCCTGCCCCGACGACTCGATCGACTACGCCGTGATGGAACACACCCAAAGCGGCTGCGTCATCCCCCTCGAGGCCGGCTGGAGCGACATCGGTAGCTGGCAAGCCCTGTGGGAGATCAGCCCGAAAGACGCCAACGGCAACCACCGCAGCGGCGACTGCTACCTGCTCGACAGCCACGACAGCCTCATCCACGCCCACCACCGCTACGTCGCCGCCCTGGGGCTGCGCGACTGCATCGTGGTGGAAACCAAGGACGCGGTGCTGGTCGCCGCCAAAAGCCACAGCCAGCAGGTCAAGGAGGTGGTGGCGCAACTCAAACGCGAGGCCCGCCCCGAATACGCCGACCACACCCACATCCTGCGCCCCTGGGGCGAGTTCGACACCATCGATTCCGGCCACCGCTACCAGGTCAAGCGGATCACCGTGCAGCCGGGCCAGCAGCTCTCGCTGCAACTGCACTACCACCGCGCCGAACACTGGATCGTGGTCTCCGGCACCGCCCAGGTGACCTGCGGCGAGCACGAGATGATCCTGAGCGAAAACCAGTCCACCTACATCCCCGTGGGTGTCAAACACCGCCTGGGCAACCCCGGCCGGATTCCGCTGGAGGTGATCGAAGTCCAGTCGGGCCACTACCTGGGCGAAGACGACATCGTGCGTTTTACCGACAGTTACGGGCGCTGCACGGCAGCCCGCACCGAAGCATGAAGATACTGGTCAACACCAGCTCCCTCGCCCCCCCGCTGACCGGCATCGGCCACTACACCCTAAACCTGCTCCGGGTGCTGCTGCACCACCCGGAGGTCAGTGAAATCGTCGGCCTTGGTGCCGCCGGATTGCTGTCGCAACCCACTCTACAACGGTTGCTGGAGCAGCAGGCGCGCCATAACGACCATTCCGCTGCGCCCGGCGACAGCGAACGGCGCCTACGCCGCCTGCTCGCGGCCCTGCCCGCCGCCCGCTGGCTGCGGCGCAAACAGCGGGCGGC